>NZ_WTLH01000001.1 GCF_011421595.1 Streptomyces sp. YIM 98790
GCTGCCGGCGCCGGGCGCCCGGCGCCGCGCCGCGGGCCGGTGCGGCTCCCCCCTGATCTGGAGGACTTCACGGGGCGGGAACCGCTGGTGGACGAGCTCCTTGCCGAGCTGCGGCGGGAGACGGCGGCCACCGTGGTCCTCACCGGGGGACCGGGTGCCGGAAAGACCGCGCTCGCCGTCCGGCTCGCCCACCGGCTCGCCGGCCGCTATCCCGACGGCCGGGTCATGACGTCCCTGCGGGACGACCGGGGCGCGCCCCGGCCGTGGCCGTCCGTGCTCGCCGAGCTGTCCCGGGCGCTCGGCTGCGCCGCCGAGCTGCCCGCGCCGTCCGGGCATCCCGAGGCCGCGGCGGCCTGGCGTGCCTGGCTCGCGGACCACAGGGTCCTGCTGGTGCTGGACGGCGCCGCCGACGCCGGGACCGCGCGCCGGCTGCTCCCGGACGCCGGGCCGGCCCGGGCCCTGCTCACCGCGCGCGATCCGCTGGCCGGGCTGGAGCCCGCCCGTCGCTTCGCGGTGCCGGCGATGACCCCGGAGGAGGGTGCCGGACTGCTCGGCCGGATCATCACGGCGGAGCGGGCCGGGGCCGACCCGGACGCGGCCCGGCGCATCGTGACCGCCGTGGACGGGCTGCCGCTGGCGCTGCGGATCGCCGGGCACCGGCTGGCGATGCTGCGGAACACCCCGCTGCGTGCCTATGCCGACCGGCTGGCGCGGCCCGGCGAGGCACTCGACCTGCTGGCGGCGGGGAGCTGGCGGCTGCGGGACCGGCTCGCGGAGGCCGTGGCCGAACTGCCGCCCGCGCAGCGGGAGACCCTGCGGGCACTGGGCGGCCTGCCCTCCCCGGCCTTCCGCCTCACCGAGGCGGCCCGGGCCCTGGGGCGCCCGCCGGCGCAGGCCGTCCCGCTGCTGGAGGCGCTGGTCACCTCAGGGGTCCTGGCACCGGCCGGGGCCGGGCCGGACACCCCGGCCGGGCCGTCGGCGGCGGAGTGCTTCGTGCTGCCCCGGCTGCTCTGGCTCCACGCCGGCGGTGAGCGCGCCGCCGTGCCCGTGCCCGCCGCCTGAGCCGTGCCCGTGCTCAGGCCCGGGGCCGGGACCGTGCTCAGGCCCGGGGCCGGGACCGTGCTCAGGCCCGGGGCCGGGCGCCCCCGGCCCGCCCCTCGTACACGCCCTGCACCCGCGCCAGATACCCGGCCTGGAAACGGCTGTAGGCACCGAGCTGCTCCATGATCTCGGCGATGTGCTTCCGGCAGGTGCGCAGCGACATGCCGAGTCTGCGCGCCACCACCTCGTCCTTCATGCCCTGGGCGAGCAGCCGGATGATGGCCGACTTCACATCCTCCCGGGCCGCGCTCTCCGACCACGCCGGGCTGTAGGGGGTGGCCAGCGACCAGGCGTGGTCGAAGACCGCGCAGAGATAGCCGACCGTCGAGGGATCGCGGACCACGATCGCCGCGTTGACATCGCTCTGGTGCGGCAGGAAGAGCACCTCGCGGTCAAAGGCGATCATCCGGCCGAAGAGCTCGCTCAGCGTGCGGACCTCGGCGCCCTCGCCGGTCATCCGCCGGACATACTCCTGGGTGGCCGGGTGATGCCGCGCGGTGTGCTGGTAGAGCGTGCGCATCCGCACCCCGCGCTGCAGCATGTCCCGGTCCCGGGCGTAGGCCTGCTCCAGGAGCTTGGGCGCCCGGCCGCCCCCGGGCTGGCAGGTGCGCACCTCCTCGCGGCAGCGCAGCGAGGCGTCGGAGATCAGGCCCACCACCGTCTCCAGCTCCCGCACCTCCTGCAACGGCGGGCGCGGCTGGTCCACGCGCCGCGCCTCCGCGTACACGGGGGCGAGCAGCGTGAGCTCGTCCCGCAGCCGTTCGGTCTCGGCGAGCTGGCGGCGCAGCGCCAGCTCGCGCGGGGTCACCAGTTCGGCCAGCGCGGATTCCGGGGGGACCGGTGAGTACCGCCGGGGAGACTCCGGCAGCCGCCGCACCAGCCGCAGCCGGGCCAGCACGGCGAGCGCGTCGTCCAGCTCCTGATGGCCCATCTCCAGCACCTGCGCCGCCGCCCCGGAGTCGACCTCGCCGTGCCTGCTCATCCAGCGGAAGACGGTCAGCTCGCGCTCGGTGAGCTGAGGTAAAGGCGCCTCGGGATCCGCCGGGATGGGCTCCATATCAGCCGATGGTAGGCGCATGTGGAGATCAGGTGAAGGGCGCCGTGACGACAGCGGGCCGGACACACCACAGGGAGCCCATGCCATCGGGCATGGGCTCCCTGCTCGGAAAGCGGAGGCTCCGGGATTTGAACCCGGGATCGGGGATAAACCCGAAACCGCATTAGCAGTGCGGCGCCATAGACCAGACTAGGCGAAGCCTCCTCGTCGCCCCGGCGCGGCCGTGACCGGCCGCGTGGGCCGACCGGCTGCACTGGACAGCGCGTGCAAATGATGCCACAGCCGCGCGCTGGGCAGCCAATCGGGACCAACCCTACGGGCTGCGCCCGCCCCGCGTCGAGCGGGTTCCGCCGAGTTGCGCAACGCCCGGAGCCCGGCAGCGTTAGAAGGTGGGAAGGGGCCGGAAAGGGCCGACACAGGGAAAGAGGTAGGGGACATGCCGGTTGTCTCGCACACCGTGCTCGCCGCGCTCACGCTCGCCGCGGCGGCCGTCGCGCCCGTCTCCGGGGCCCCGGCCGGGGGCCCCGGAGACGACACCGAGCCGGGCGCCCGGCTGACCGTCTCGGTCCGGGACGGGCAGAGCCGCGGGGTGGAGGAGAGCCACATTCTGGAGTGCCACCCGGCGGGCGGGGATCACCCGAAGGCGCGCGCGGCCTGCGATGCGCTGGACGAAGCAACCGCGAGCGGGGACGATCCGTTCGCGCCGGTGCCCGAGGACGCCATCTGCACCCAGATCTACGGCGGCCCCTGGAAGGCCGAGATCCGCGGCGAATGGAACGGCCGGACCATCGACGCCGAGTTCAGCCGGCTCAACGGCTGCGAGATCGCCCGCTGGGACCGCCTCGTCCCGGCCCTGCCGGATGCGAACCAGCAGGACGGCGACCCCTCCGGCGAGGTGCCCGGCCGGCAGGAGGAGCAGCAGGAGGGCCGGCAGGAGCGGCAGACGAGCGGGGAGGGCCGGGAGAGCGGCCTGTGGGGCTCCCCGCAGCGCGCGGGCGGCGCGGCCGGCATCATGCGGTGAGCCCGGCGCGGCCACCCCGGCAGCCCCAGCAGCCCCCACGGGTACGCCCGCCGCTGCCCGGACATGAACCGATCATGCACGCAAACCCGCGGCCAAGAGCAACGCGGCCCCGGCCACAGACCGGCGCGAAGCGGTGCGGGACAATGCATCGGCGAACGCACCACCGCACGGCGTACCGGTCCCCGTAGACTCCCCCTGAATGACACGCACGGGTATCCGGCCGTCCGTATGACCGTCGGCGACGTGCGCGACACCACACGGGTCAAGGGAGGATCGACGTCGTGAGCAGCAGGCCAGCGAGGGGCGCTGCTCGCCTCGCCGCCATACTCGACGCACTGCCCGACGCGCTGCTGCTCGTCAACGGGAACGGCACCGTCGTCAACGCCAACACCATCGCCACGGAGACCCTGGAGCTCCCCGGCGCACCACTGGTCGGCCGCGGCCTGCTGGACATCGTCCCGGACTTCGATCCGCGGCGGATTCCCGGCTCCATGCGCCGCCCGGAGGAGGACCACGGCGCACGGACCAAGCCGACCCGGATGATCGCCCGGCGCACGGACGGCAGCGAGCTGTGGGTCGAGGTGACGAGCGCCCTGCTCAAGGCGGGCAACCTCTCCCCCTATGCGTCGGCCGTGGAGGCGGCCTTCTTCGACGACGACACCTCCGAGGAACTGCTGCTGCTCGTGGTCCGCGATCTCACCGGCACCCTGGACACCGAGGCCGAGCTGGTGCGCCAGCAGCGGCAGACCGAGATGATCCTGCGTGCCGCCTCCCAGGGCGTGATCGGCGTGGACACCGCCGGCCGGGTGGTGCTGGTCAATCCGGCCGCCGCCCAGATCCTGGGCCACCGGGCCAGCCGGCTCGGCGGCCAGGAACTGCACCCGCTGATCCACCACTCGCGCCCCGACGGCTCGCCCCTGCCGTACGAGGAGACGCCGCTGCACGACACTCTCTCCTCCGGGCGCAAGCACCGGGTGCGCGGCCAGGTGCTGTGGACCAAGGACCGGCGCGCGGTGCCGGTGGACATGACGACCGCCCCGGTGCGGATCGGGGACCAGCTCGTCGGCGCGGTGCTCGCGTTCACCGACCGCCGCCCGTACGAATCGCTGGCCGCCCGCCAGGCACAGCTGCTGGCGGTACTGGACGACGGTCTGCGCGGGCCGCTGGAGGAGCTGAAGCGCGAGCTGTCCACCCTGGCCAACGATCCGGCCGGGCAGCTCTGGCCGGAGGCCAACCAGATACTGCACCATCTGGCGGCCGGCTACTCGCGGATGACCACCCTGGTGGACAACGTGCTCAGCTACCAGCGGCTGGACGCCGGCGAGGAGAAGCTGAGCCGCAAGCTGGTCTCGCTGGACGAGGTCGTCAACGCGGGAGTGGAGGGTGCCACCGAGCTGATCGGGCCCGGCCGCGCGCAGTTCGCGGTGCACGCCCCGCCGATCGAGGCCGAAGTGGACCCGGACCGGCTGGCCCAGGCGATCGCCCATCTGGTGGCGGACGTCGCCGGGGTGGACGCCACCGGGCGGGCGCAGAGCGGCTCGGCCGCCGGCGATTCGACGATCGTGGTCGCCGCCGCCCAGCGCGGCGAGGTGGTGCGGATCGAGGTGCGCGGACCGTTCACCGGCGGTGATCCGGTGCACGCGCCGCTGGTGCGCGGCATCGTCCGGCTGCACGGCGGAGTGCTCCAGACCCATGAGCTGCCCGGTGCCTCGGCCGGTCAGGCCTATGTGCTGGAGGTGCCGGTGAGCGCCGCCGCGGGCGCCGGGGACCGGCCGGCCGCGGGAGAGCGCCCGGGCGGCGGCACCTCGGGCGGCGGCAGCAACGGCGGCGTGCAGGACGGCAGCGGGGAGACCACGGTGATGCCGGTTCCCACGGAACCGGCCCGGGGCACCACGCAGGCCGTGGGGGAGGCCGCGCGGCAGCAGGTACAGCAGCAGGCCCAGCAGCAGGCCCAGCACCAGGCGTCACAGCCGCGGCTGCCGGTCCCCGCCCAGGGACAGGGCCAGGAACAGGGCCCAGTGCAGGGCCAGGGCCAGGTGCACGGCCAGCTGCACGGCCGTCACTCGGGCTCCGTCGAGCTGCCGTCCCGGGGAGCGGGCACCCCGGTTCCGGCACAGGGCAGACACGGTCCGGAGGCGGCGCCGGGGGCTTCGCCGCCGGGGACTCCGCCGCAGCCCAGCGGCCGGAGGCGGCGCCGGGTGGCCGCGGAGGACACCCCCGCCCAGCCGATGCAGGTGCCGGTGGCGGTACCGCAGGGCGAACCGGCCTCCGGGGCGGGAACGCCCAACCCCGCCCTGCCCCAGCAGGCCCAGCCGCAGCCGCACTCGCAGCCGCACTCGCAGCCGCAGGCCCAGCCGGGCGGCGCCGAGGAGCAGGCCACCGGCGGCACCGGCCGGCGGCGCCGTGCGCTGGCCCCGGTCGAGGCCGCGCCGCAGGCCCAGCAGGCCCGGACCGCCGCTCCCGAGGCGCCCGCCATCCCCAGCCAGCCGGAGGGCGACCAGCCCACCGGCCGCCGGCGGCGCCGGGCCATCGCCCAGGAACCGCCGCAGCAACAGGAGCCGGAGCAGCGCCGGGAGCCGATCGCGCTGCCCGCCGCCGAGCCGCAGCAGCCCCGGCCGCAGCCCGGACTGCAGCCCGAGCCGCAGTCGGCGGGCATGACGAACGGGCCGGAGCCGGGGCCCGCCCCGGGCATGCCCGGCGTGCCGGGACAGTCGCGCGGGACGCAGGAGAGTCATCCCTCCTCACCCGGCATACCGGTTCCGGCCACTGCCGTGCCCGCCGGGTCCGCGCCCGCCCCGGCACCGGCGCCGGGACAGGAGGCCGCGGACCAGCAGACACCGCCGCCGCAGGCGCGGCCGGAGCGGCCGGAGGGCGAGCAGCCGTCCGGTGACGTCCCCGGCCCGGCCGCGGCGGAGGAGGAGGACGGCGAGCCGCCGGTCATGGAGCACACCGTGGTGGCGGCCAGCCCGATCCTCAACGGTTCCGTGCCGCAGCCGCAGCTTCCCGCCCCGCAGCCGCTGCCCATGCCGGGCAGCGACCGGGCGAACCGGACGGACGCGCGGGCCTCCGCCGTCAATGTGCAGACCCTGGGCCAGGGCATCCCCGTCTCCCAGCTCACCCAGCACCTGGCGGCCGAGCAGCGGGCCGGCACCGCGCCCGGCGTCCACGGGCCGGCGCCCGCCCCGGCGAACGCCTCACCGGCGTCCCCGGCCTCCCCGGTGCCCGCGCCCGCGCCGGTGCCGGCTCCGGCACGGCGCCGCAAGCTGGCCGCGCCGCCGCCCGAGAACCCCTCAGGGGAGCCGGCGGCGTCATCCGGGGGCGGCCGTCCGCAGCTCCCCTCCCGGCCGCAGCCGCAGCCGCAGCCACAGCACCCGGCTCCGGCCCAGGCCCAGGCCCAGCAGGTCCGGACTCAGCAGGCCCAGGCTCCCCAGGGCCCGGCTCCGGCCGCCCGGACCCGTCCCCAGCCGCAGCCGGCGGACCAGCCGCAGCAGCGGGCCGGGGCCCCGGCCGCCCGGTTTCCGCAGCCCGCGGGGTACCCCCGTCCCGAGGACCCGCGGCTCGCCGCACCGGGCGGACCGGCCGGACCGGCCGGACACCCCCGGGCGGCCCTGGCCGGCCCCCGCCCCGCGGCGCCGGTCACCCCGCACGGCCCGGTGGAGGGCGGCCGGCAGTTCGCCATCAGCGCCCCGGCCGCCGGCTCGGGCGAGGGTCCGGAGCCGCTGGACGGCCCGAACGGTGCCGTGGAGGTCACCGGTGGCCGCCCGCACCAGCCGTCGGCCGGCGGCCCGGCCGGCGACGAACTGCCGCCCGAACCGCTGGACAACCCGCGCCGGCTGCTGGTCTGGCCCGAGCCGGACCCGTCCACCCAGCAGGCGCTGACCGACTGCGGCTACCGACCGGTGCTGGTGCAGTCCCGGGAGGAAGTGGACGCGCAGATCGCCGCGTATCCGGCCGCGCTGTTCGTGGACCCGCTGACCGGGCCGATCACCCGCACCGCGCTCCAGTCGCTGCGCCAGGCGGCGGTGGCCGCCGAGGTCCCGGTGCTGGTCACGGCCGGGCTGGGCCAGGCCGGGCGGGACGCCGCGTACGGCGCCGACCCGGCCGTGCTGCTCAAGGCGCTGGCGCCGCGGGACAGCGAGCAGCACCCGCCGCGGGTGCTGCTGGTGGAGGAGCGCGAGCCGATCGTGGCGGCGCTCACCGCCTCGCTGGAGCGTCGCGGGATGCAGGTGGCGCACGCTCCGAGCGACCCGCAGGCGGTGGAGCTGGCCGCGCAGTTCCGCCCCAATCTGGTGGTGATGGATCTGGGCCAGGTGCGGCGGCGACGCGCCGGGATCGTGGACTGGCTGCGGGCCAACGGCCTGCTCAACCGCACCCCGTTCGTGGTCTACACGGCGGGCGGGCTGGAGCCTGCGGTGCTGCCGCAGCTCGCCTCCGGCGAGCGGGTGCTGTTCCTGGCCGAGCGGGCCACCACCGAGGACGTGCAGGACCGGATCGTCGATCTGCTCGCCCGGATCGGCGCCCAGTAACGGCCCGCTTTCCGCGCGACCGCATGCGAGGGGGGCGGGGAGATCCGGACCGGATCTCCCCGCCCCCCTCGGCACGCCGTGCCGCCGCCACCCCCGGCAAGCGGCCCAACGGCCCAACGGCTCAGCGGTTCAGCGGTTCAGCGGTTCAGCGGTTCAGCGGTCCAGCGTGGTGACGTCCAGGGCGCCCTCGGCGTACTGCTTGCGCAGCACCTTCTTGTCGAACTTGCCGACGCTCGTCTTCGGCACGCTGTCGATCAGCGCCCAGCGCTCCGGCACCTGCCAGCGGGCGACCTTGCCGGCGAGGAATTCGCGCAGTTCCTCGTAGCCGACCCCGGTGGTGCCCTCCTTGAGGACCACGGTGGCCAGCGGGCGCTCGCCCCACTTGTCGTCCGGCACCGCCACCACCGCGGCCTCGGCCACCGACGGGTGACCCATGAGCTGATTCTCCAGTTCCACCGAGGAGATCCACTCGCCGCCGGATTTGATCACGTCCTTGGCGCGGTCGGTGAGGGTCAGATAGCCGTCCGGGGTGATCACCCCGACGTCACCGGTGCGCAGCCAGCCGTCCGGGCTGAACTTGTCCTCCGGGCGCAGCGGCTCGGCGTCCGGTCCGCCGAAGTAGGAGCCGGCGATCCACGGGCCGCGCACCTCCAGCTCGCCGGCCGACGTGCCGTCCCACGGCTTGACGTCGCCGTCCGGGCCGATCAGCCGGGCCTCCACCAGGGCGGGGAAGCGGCCCTGGGTGATGCGGTACGGCCAGGCCTCCTCCGGGGAGAGCGTGGCCGGCGGGTGCGCCACGCTGCCCAGCGGCGAGGTCTCGGTCATGCCCCAGGCCTGTACGACCTTGATGCCGTGGCGCTCCTCGAATGCCTTCATCAGGGCCGGCGGGCAGGCCGAGCCGCCGATGGTGACGCTCTTCAGGCAGGACACATCACGGGGGTTGGCCTCCAGCTCGGCCAGCAGACCCTGCCAGATGGTGGGGACGGCGGCGGCGTAGGTGGGCCGCTCGGCCGCGATCATCTCGGCGAGCGGGGCGGGCTGGAGGAAGCGGTCGGGCATCAGCAGGTTGATGCCGGACATGAAGGCGGCGTGCGGCAGCCCCCAGGCGTTGACGTGGAACATCGGGACCACCGGCAGGCACATGTCCTCGTCGGTGAGGCCCATGGATTCGGCGGTGTTGACCTGGAGGCAGTGCAGGAAGATCGAGCGGTGGGAGTACACCACGCCCTTGGGGTCGCCGGTGGTGCCGGAGGTGTAGCAGATGGCGGCGGCGGCGCGTTCGTCCAGCTCGGGCCAGTCGAAGTCGGTGGGGCGGCCGTCGAGCAGGTCCTCGTAGGCGTGCACGGCCGGCTCGGCGCCGTCCAGCAGGGCGGTGTTGCCGGGGCCGACGACCACGATGTGGCGGACCGTCTTCAGGCCGGGGAGCAGCGGTGCGAGCAGCGGCAGCAGGGTGCCGTTGACCAGGATGACCTTGTCCTCGGCGTGGTTGATGATCCAGGCGAGCTGCTCGGGGGGCAGCCGGAGGTTCAGGGTGTGCAGCACCGCGCCCATGCTGGGGATGGCGAAGTACGCCTCCAGGTGCTCGCCGTTGTTCCACATCAGGGTGGCGACCCGGTCGCCCTCGGTGACGCCGAGCTGGTCGCGCAGGGCGTGGGCGAGCTGTGCGGTGCGCCGGCCCGTCTCGGCGTAGGTGCGGCGCTGCGGCTCGGCGCCGGTCCAGGTGACCACCCTGGATCTGGCGTGAATCGTCATGCCGTGCCGCAGGATGCGGCTGACCAGCAGCGGAACGTCCTGCATCGTGCTGAGCACCGTGTCCTCCCGGGGGTACGAGGGTGGCATTACGCGCGAGTAACGCCGTACGCCCCGGCAGTCTGACACCGACCGGACGGTATGTCATGAGGTCGGGCGCATACTCGGGGAGGAAATATGGCACCGACGCCCTTCTGCGCCTCTCCCCGCCCTTCCCTCCGCTGCCCCTCCGCGCCCTTCTTCCGTCAGGCGGCCAGCGACCCTGCTCCGGCTCCGGCAGCCGCCGCCAGCCGCCCGCCCCCGCCCCGCCGCTCCTCGCCCCCGTCCTGCTCCTCGTCGGCCTCCTCGTCGGCCAGCCGGGCGTCCACCACGGCCGCCAGCGCCGCGTCCTCGCGCAGCTTGGCCAGGGCCCGGGAGACCGCGCTCTTCACCGTGCCGACCGACACCCCGAGCAGCTCGGCGGTGCGGGCCTCGCTCAGGTCCTCGTAGTAGCGGAGCACCACCATGGCCCGCTGCCGGGCCGGCAGCCGGCGCACCGCCTGCCACATGGTCTCGCGCACCGCCTGCACCTCGGCCGGGTCCGGCTGGGGCAGCGGCTCGGGCTCGGGCAGCTCCTCCACGGCGTACTCGTCCACCCGGCGCTTGCGCCACTGCGAGGTCCGGGTGTTGACCAGCGCCCGGCGGACGTAGCCGTCCAGCGCCCGCTGGTCGGCTATCCGCTCCCACTGCACATAGGTCTTGGCAAGGGCGGTCTGGAGCAGATCCTCGGCATCGCTGGGGTTCGCGGTCAGCGAGCGGGCGGTGCGCATCAGCACCGGTCCGCGGGCCTTCACATAGGAAGTGAATGTGAGCGGCGTCACCTGCGCGGCAGTGGCTGCGGTCGAGGTGCTCCCTGGCGTGGTCATGCTCCATAACTTAGGAGCGGGACCCCCTCCGGCGGATCGGCCCGAGGTCGCGATGCGTTCTCCGCCCCAGGGAGTAGAGGGGTACCTGGAGACACCTCCTGGAGGTGGAGGGACCCGGCAGGGTACCCGGGGCCGGCCTCAGGGATTCACCTGATGATCGCCCCCGCGGCCGCAGCGCCCACCGGCCGCGGGGGCGGCCCGGTCCTGCCGGGGGCGGCGGTCACGCGGCGCGAGGACACGACGGCCCGGGAACACGACGGCCCGGGAACACGGCGACGCGGCCGCACCGTCCACGGTGCGGCCGCGCGCCTGACCCAGTGAGCACACCATCCCGTCGTTCCGGCGTCCCGGGCCCCTACCCCAGGGGGATCCGGGAGCCGGTGGTCACCACCACAGGCCTCCGAAGGAAACGTCGACGTTGTCGTTGGACTGGTCGATCGCGGTCAGGCCGCTGCCGACCACGCCGGCGGTGTTGCTCTGGTTCGAGGCCCCGCCGCCGGTGGCGATCTGCTGGGTGGTGGCGGAGTTGCCGTTGTTGGTGCCACCGACCCCGCTGCCGATGATGGTGCCGACGGACGCATTCGATCCGTAGCCCGCGAACGACCCGCTGTCGAAGCTGTCCGCGTGAGCCACTCCGCCGAGCAGCCCCGCCGTCAGCGGCAGGGCGGCGAGCGCGGCGACGACGCGGGCGGTACGGATGATTGCCATGTATTCCTCCAGGCTGCAAAGGCATTGGGCCGCGGGGAGGTTGGCCGGCCACCCCGCGAGAGAACGACGTCGCGGAAGCAGAGTTGCCCGGGAAGACTCCGGTGAACGCCCCCGCGCCGGGCTATTCCCCCGCACGAATGACAATCGGCGGATAAACCCCGCGCGCCTCACCCGCCGCTCATGCGCCGTCCCCGCACACCTCCAGGCGGTGCGCCAGACCGGGATCGGGCCGGGGGACGGTGCCGAAGTCGTTGTCGTGCTGCACGGCCAGACGCCGTACCGCGGCGGCGAGTTCGCCGTTCCCGCTCCGCGCCCAGTGGCCCTCGGCGGGCACCGCGCCCAGGCCGCTCAGGGTGCGCAGCAGCATCGACTCCACCGTGCTGAAGCCGCTCCGGTACATCGTGCGGGAGGGCTCGTCCCAGGCGTAGAACGCCCGCAGCGGGTCGCTCGCCGGCTCCTGGCCCGCTGCCGCCCCCGCGCCGGAGCCCCCCGTGCCTCCTCCTCGCTCTTGTCCCCTCCCTTCTCCTCTCCCTTCTCCTCCGCGCTCTTCCAGCTCGGCCGCCTGCGCCGCCCAGTGCTGGGCGTCACGCAGCTCACCGCGCTGCAGGTGCAGCAGATAGAGGAACAGCGCGGCCGTGGACCCGCCGGCACCGGCGCAGAACTGCCACCAGAACTGTGCGCCGTCGGTGTTGCCGGCCAGATGCAGCAGGCAGGCGAAGGTCAGCGCGCCGTCCGGCTCGATCCGCGGCGAGTCCACCAGACCGGCCATGTTGCCCACCGCCCGGGAGTCGCGGATCACGCGCGCGGAGAGCGCCAGCAGGTCGTGCGCCGCCTGCTCCGGCAGGCTGACCGGCAGGGGGGCCTCCGGGCGGGCCAGGAAGCGCCGGGGGTGGGTGTCCCGGTGCAGCGTCTCCTGCCAGGCCACCTCGGCGAGCTCGTGTTCGATACGCAGTCGCGAAGCGGCGATCTCCTCGGCGCCCGCCCCGCCGGCCGGGACGGCGGCGTCCGCCAGCAGAGCGTCCAGCCCGTCTTCCGCCCGCATCACACTTCCCCCTCCCTCTCCCGCTCCGTCTCTTCCTCTTCCCGGTCCTCTTCCCGTTCCACGTCCCGTTCCTCGTCCTCCTGCGGCGCGTGCAGCCCCAGCTCGCGGCCCAGCTTCCGCCGCGCGGCCGTCCGGTGGCTGCGCACCGTCGCCTCGGCCACCCCCAGGATCTGCGCGACCTGCGGGCTCCGGTGTCCGAGAACGTACTGCAGGACGATCACGTCGAACTGCCGCTCCGGGAGGTCGGCGATGGCCGTGTACAGGCCGATCGCGCTCTCCAGGACGGCGAAGCGGTCACGGACGTCACTGAGCACCTTGCGGCAGACCTTGCGAAAGGCAGCGGTCTCGGGCATCGCGGGCTGGCGGCCGAGGAATATGAGCACCTCGGCGATGCCCGCCTTGAGGATCGCCCAGGCCGCGGCGGCCGGTGCCTCCTCTCGCATCAGCCTGTTCCAGTGCACCGCGAGATGGACGAAGACCCGGTGGACCAGCTCCTCGGCCTCCTTCCGGTCGCCGAGCTGGAGCTCCGCGTACGCCAGGTACACCGGGTAGAACTGCTGGTGGAAACCCCGCCAGGCGGCGGGAAGCCGTACATTCAGTTCGCGCACCGCCCTGTCCGGCTGCCGCCGGTCGTCGTCGCCGGTCCTCATGCACGCCTCCCGTGGTCCTCCAGCACCGGATCGGGACGGTGGCGGCTGCTGCTGCCGCCGCCACCGCTGCGGTGCGGGTGCCGGCGTTCGGCCAGGGCATCCGCGCCCACCCGGACCCCGACGCCGAGCACCCACCGGACCAGGGCCCGCGCGTCCGGCGCGAGCACGCGCAGCGCGATGGCGAGGACCAGCACGCTGTTCACGGAATCGTGGCTCAACACTGCGCTCCTTCTATGGGGTCGGCGCACCAGGAGAGCTCCCTCGCTCTCAGCAATCAGCTAAGCGCGTTGGGTGGTGAATTGTTGAATCCTCTTTCGAGTCCTTCCGGAACCAGTGGTTCCACTTCTGTGCATCGGCACAGGAACGGAGCCCGGCCCTCCTTTGGCCCTGCCACCACCCCGTGCGCTGACCTGCACCCCTTGCCCGTCTTTGCAGTGATCCACCGCAATCCCGCAAATACCTGTCAGTTCCCGCGAGTTGCACCCCTTGTGACCGACCTCACACCACCACCGGCAGAACGGAGAGTCACCCCCTCCGCGACCGCCCCCGCCCCCGGTAGAGGCCCGCCGCCCACAGGGAGACGGCCCGGTCACCGGCCTCCCCGAAGCCTCCCCGCCCAGCCCTTCCCGGCCCCCGTCACCCACACCACAACGACGGCCCCTGACCAGGAAACCCTGGTCAGGGGCCGTCTCAGTGCGGAGGCTGTGGGATTTGAACCCACGGTCGGGTTGCCCCGACGACGGTTTTCAAGACCGTTCCCTTAGGCCGCTCGGGCAAGCCTCCCGGGTGCCGCGCGCGGGGCGGGCGGCACGGGGGACAGCGTAGCGTCTGCGGTCCCGAGGGAGGTCAGTTGCTGTCGCCCACTCGGGAGTCGAGGGTGACGGTGGCGGTGTGCTCCTCGCCGTTGCGGCGGTAGGTGAGCTCCACGGTGTCGCCCGGCTCGTACGTCCAGATCTCGGAGATCAGGGTGGGGCCGCTGTCGATGAGGCGGTCGCCGAACTTGGTGATGACGTCACCCGGCCGGAGGCCGGCCTTGTCGGCAGGGCCGTCCTCGACCACCGGCTCGGAGCCCTGGGAGCCCTCGGTGGGGATCTGGGCGCCCGCCGTGCCGGACTCGCGCATGTCGACCGAGACGCCGAGGATCGCGTAGACCGGTTCGCCGGTCTCGATGAGGTCCTGGGCGACGCGCAGCGCCTGGTTGATCGGGATGGCGAAGCCCAGGCCGATGCTGCCGGCCGGCTGGCCCAGGGCGCTGCTGGACTGGATGGCCGAGTTCACGCCGATCACCGCGCCGGAGGAGTCCAGCAGCGGGCCGCCGGAGTTGCCCGGGTTGATGGAGGCGTCGGTCTGCAGCGCGCTCAGGTACGAGGCCGCGCCGCTGCCGTCGCTGGAGGCGACCGGCCGGTGCTTGGCGCTGACGATGCCGGTGGTGACCGTGCCGGAGAGCCCGTACGGGGCACCGATGGCCACCGTGGTGTCGCCGACGGCGACGTCGTCGGAGTTGCCCATGGGCAGCGGCTGCAGGTCGCGGTCGCCGGCGTCGTCCAGGCGGAGGATGGCGACGTCGTACCCCTGGGCGCCGCCGACCAGCTCGGCCTCGTAGGTCTCGCCGTCCGAGAAGGTCACGGCGAGCGTGCCGCCGCTTTCCGCCGGGGCCACCACGTGGTGGTTGGTCATGATGTGGCCCTCCTCGTCGTAGACGAAGCCGGTGCCGGTGCCGCCCTCGCCGTTGCCCTCGGCGGTGATGGTGACCACGCTGGGCAGCGCCGCTTCGGCGATGCCGGCCACCGACTCGGGGGGCCGCTCGGTGCGCTCGCCGGTGGCGGTGTTCACCGTGGAGGACGGCCCGGAGGTCTCGGAGGCGCTGTCCGCGGTGTCCGCGGCGAGGTAGCCGATGGCGCCGCCCGCGCCGCCCGCCACCAGGGTGAGGGCGGCCACCGCCGCGATCAGGCCCGTCCTGCGACGGGGCGGCGGAGGCGGCGGCGGGGGTGCCGGATACGTCCAGCTCCCCGTCGGGGCGGGGGGCGGCGGTGGCGAGGACGAGGAGGAGGAGGGGGGCGAAGCGGGAGGGGTGGGAAGGGAGGGGGGCGCGTCCGGCCGGGTGGGGACGGGCTCCTCGGGCGGACGGCCGGTGCCGCCGTCGTTCTCGGTGCTCACCGCGGTCTCCTCGGATGCACGACAGGTGGGGGATGTGGAGGGTCGGGTTTGCTGTTCCGACCCTAAGTAGCTGTGGGAAGTTTCGCTCGCGGGACGTCAGTACGGCGTAAGTCTGTGCGGGTGGCCGGCCGCCGGGTGGCACGATGAGGCGATGAGCGGTGCACGGGAGCGGGGCGGGCACAGAATCGCCGTGGTGGCGCACCGGGGGGCGTCCGAGGACGCGCCCGAGCACACCCTGGCCGCCTACCGCAAGGCAGTGGCGGACGGCGCGGACGCGCTGGAGTGCGACGTGCGGATGACCGCCGACGGTCATCTGGTCTGTGTCCACGACCGCCGGGTCAACCGTACCTCCAATGGCCGCGGTGCGGTGGCCGCCATGGAGCTGGCCGAGCTGGCGGAGCTGGATTTCGGGTCGTGGAAGTCGCCGGGTGGCGGGACGGAGAGCCCGGACAGCCTGGACCCGGAGGGTACGGCGGTGCTGACCCTGGAGCGGCTGCTGCGGCTGGTGGCGGAGGCGGGCCGGCCGGTGGGGCTGGCGATCGAGACCAAGCATCCGACCCGCTGGGCGGGGCAGGTGGAGCGCAGGCTGCTGGAGCTGCTGCGCAGCCATCCGGTGCCGGGCCCGGTGCGGGTGATGAGTTTCTCGGCGCGCTCCCTTCAGCGGGTGAAGATGCAGGCGCCGGAGCTGCCGACCGTGTACCTGATGCAGTTCATGCTGCCGCGGAACCGCTCGGGGCGGCTGCCGGCCGGGGCGCGCATCGCCGGGCCGAGTATCCGCATCCTGCGCCGCGATCCCGGTTATGTGGCGCGGGCACACGCCAGTGGGCACCAGGTGCACGTCTGGACGGTGGACGCGCCGGAGGACGTGGAGCTGTGCGCGGCGCTCGGCGTGGACGCCGTGATCACCAATCGCCCCCGTTCGGTGCGTGCACTTCTTGACGAGCTGGGCTGAGGGCGTCCGGGCATCGAGCTCTGAACGACTTGCTTGGGCAAACGTCCGGTTGTGCCGACAATTGTCCTTACGGGACGTTGAGCGGCCCGGCACAGCGGGTGAGGATAACGAGTCTCTTGATGTGACGATCATTACAAACACATCAACAGTTCTGGTTGCGGCGGTTTCCGGCCGAAGTCCGCAGGGCATCTGACCTGTGGCGTGGGGCAAAGGAGGTCTCGGGGGTGGCGTTGGTGGTAACTCGGCAGGTGCCGACGTCGTCGACGATGTCCGTACCCCACGGCCCGGCCGGTGTGGGTGAGGCGCGTCGCCGGCTCAGGCAGGATTTGCGAAACCGCGGTGCGTCGGACGCGGTGATCGACGACGCGGTGCTCATTCTTTCCGAACTTCTCAGCAATTCGTGCCGGCATGCCCGGCCGCTGGAGGACGAGCGGGTGCGCGCCTCCTGGGGCCAGGACCAGGACGGCGAGGTGACCATCGCGGTGACCGACGGCGGCGGGCCCACCCGTCCCCGGCTCGGCATGCCCTCGGTCACCGCCCGCGGCGGACGCGGCCTGACCATCATCTGTTCGCTGGCGCGCGACTGGGGCGTGCTGGAGGGCGACCCCTCCGGCGCGGTCACCGTCTGGGCAGTGCTGCCCGTGCCGCGCGGCTAGCCGGCGGGGCGGCTAGGCTCACGCACGGCGCCGTGGCCCGACCCGGCGCCGGAGGACGGAGCAGCCGCCGGGTCCCGCCCGGTTCCTGCGGGGTCTCCCCGGTCCCCCGGTCTCCCGCACCCGCGGGGTCCCGGGCCCCAGGGGTCCCGGGTCCGCGCACGGAGCGGGCCGGAGGCCGGCCCGGAGGCCGGACGCGGCGGCGGCCGTCAGCCGAACCGCCGTGGCCCGCCGTCGCGGCACACGTACCGACGCAGGAGTCGTTTCCGTCATGGCCAAAAAGCGCCGCCCCCAGACCAAGGCCGCCGCCGCGCCCCGGCCCGCCCCGCGCACCGACGGGGAGATCCCGGTCGTCGGTGCCCGCGAGCCCTGCCCCTGCGGCTCCGGCCGCCGCTACAAGGCGTGCCACGGCCGCGCCGCCGCCCAGGCCGCCACCGAGCTGGTGCGCCGCCCCTTCGAGGGGCTGCCCGGCGAGTGCGACTGGGTGGCGATGCGCGAGCTGGTGCCCGCCGCCACCGCCCCGCTGACCCTGAAGGACGGGCTGCCCGCGGACGTGCCCTCGGTGGCGCTGGCCACCGTGCTGCCGCTGGCCTGGCCCGCGCTGCGCCGGGACGACGGCAGCGTGCTGATCGCGCTGCAGAACGACACCGCCACCGGCGACCTCAGCCGGGATCTGGCCGATGTGCTGCTGCGCGCCCTGGAGACCGAGCCGGGCACCCCGGTCCCGGCCCGGCGCACCGGCGCCGAGGGGCCGCGGCTGCAGGACCTGCTCGACCTCGGCGCTCCGTTCGAGCCGCAGGTGCACGAGGGCTTCGAGTTCTGGCTGGGCTCGGCCGAGCAGGCCACCGGGGAGGTCGCCGCCTCCCTGGAGCGGGCCAACGAGGCGGCCATCCCGACCGTGCGGCTGTCCGGCGTGGACGCCGCGTACTGGTGCCGGGTGCCGGACAAGAACCATCTGCGCTGGGTGATGCCGCATCCGGAGGAGCGGCTGCTCAACGCGCTGGCCCGGCTGCACGCGGCCGGTGCCTCCGGGCTGGGCGAGGGCACCCGGCTGGTCGGCTCGTTCCGGGCGCACGGGCTGATGGTGCCGGTGTGGGACCTGCCAGGGGCGATGACCGCGGAGGAGTGCGAGAAGCCCGCGGCGGCCCTTGCCGAGCGGCTGGCCGGGGCGCTGGAGTCCACCGTGCCGCTGACCGCGGACGAACGCCGGGCGCGCAGCGGGCTGGCGAACCGCCAGGTGACGCTGAACTGATCCGCCGGGCTGATCCGCCGACACGCCGCGCGGAGCCGGGGCGGGGTGGGGCGGGGCTGATGCGGCGGCAGGCGGTGCGGGGCCCTCAGACGGTGTTGTGTCAACCGCCGTTCGCACTAGCGCAGAGGTGCCGCGGTGGTGCGCCGGGGGAGCGCGGGCGCATTGCGGGGGCGCGTACCGGCCGGTGATTCCGGACACAAGTGACTGGCGAGGCAGGCAAGTTCGGCCATCGGCCCGATCCGGGATTTGCGAAACGGGCAGGAGTTGTTACCGTCTGAGCTGGGCCCGGTCGTTGGTGTATCCCCCGTCGCCAGCGACCGGGTTCTCTGCTGCCGGTTCGCTCTCCGCGCGCAGCTCCGTCCCGTCCTCCCCGTCCTCCCCGACCGGCGAGACCTCGGCCACCGCCAGGTAGGGCTGCCGGCCGGGGCGCTCCGCGGCGGTGGGCTCGGGCGGGGTCTCACAGGTGCCCGGCTCGTCCCCGGGCGGCAGCGTGCACTGCACCTGCACCCGGCCGCCGTCCGGCCGGTGCACGGTGAGCCGTCCGGTCAGGGTCCGGGACGAGTCGTTGGACCAGTAGAGGCGGCCCCAGGTCTCCGGGCCCTGCGTCAGCACACAGGCCTGGGCCCGCACCCCCTCCGGAGAGCTGACCTCGGTGCCGCAGAACGCTCCGGCCCCGGCCATGGTGCCGGGCCCGCTGCCGGGATGGTGCGGGCCGGGAGCGGGTGCGGCGACCCCGGTGTGCGGCGCGCCCGCGGCGCCGGCGTCGGGCGGGGTACCGGCGGACGGGGACGGGCCGACCGTGACGAAGGCCAGGGGCAGCCCGAGGACCAGGGCCACCGCGCTGGCGAACGCGGTTGTCCGGAGTCTGGAGGCGCGCGGTGTCGGTTCGTGCACGGGGCCACCCTGCGGTTCGCCGGGAACAAACAATGGTGCTGCCGGTGCTGCGGTCGGTGACCGAGCTGTTGCAGGGACGATAACCGCAGACCGGGCTCGTATTCCCGGTCGTATCCCCCCATTCCTGCGCCGGGGAGAGAAGACGTGACCCCCCGGGGTGAAACCGGCTAGCCCAGCCGGGTGCCGGTACCCGTGCCCGTGCCCGGCGCGCTGCGATCGGCGGCGATCAGGACGTCCAGCAGTTCCGCGGCGCGCGGCAGCCACACCGGCCGGGGCAGGCCGGAGGCCGTGGCCGCCCGGACGGGCGGGCCGGCGGCGGGAACCGGCCAGAGGACCGGGCGGTCCGGTCCGGTCGTCGCCCGGCGGCGCGGCGGGCGCAGCCAGCGCACCGGCCCGGCGCCGCTGCCGGCACCCGAGGGCAGTGGCAGATAGCCGCCAGGGCCGTGGAAGCGCAGCCCGGCACCGGGGCGGCGGTCCGGTGCGCCGTGGGGGCCCCGGGTCTCCGGGGACGCCGGGGATGCCGGGGACGCCGGTTCTCCGGGACGGCTCCCCGGCCGTCCGGGTGAACCGGGGCGGCCGGGGCGGCCGGGCTCGTCGCGGCGGCGGCCGCCGGGCGCACCGCGCGTCATCAGCGCGCAGAGCAGTTCGCCCAGCTCCGGCCGCTCGTAGGGCGCCACCAGCAGGGCGACCCGGCCGCCCACGGCCAGCACCGGGCCGGTGCGCACCCCCAGCCGGTCGAGCTCGGACACCGCCCGCAGGGCGGGCGCGGCGGGCAGGCTGATCGCGCACACCGCGGCACCGGTCGCCAGCAGCACCGGGGCCTGCGGGCGGCAGGTCCACCACCAGCCCACCATCCGTGGATCGGTGGTGGCGGCCAGCAGCCCGGGATCGTGCGGATGGGCGCCGGGCGCGACGCAGTCGGTGCTTGCGCAGCGGCAGTTGCCGCCGGGTAGGAGTCCGGCGCCGGGTACCACCGGCCAGCGCCAGCGAGACGCGCAGATCAGGGCCGTCTCGCCGGGCAACGGCCGGGCCCGGCGTCGTCTCCGCCTTCCGAGGAAATCACGCATGCGCGCTTGTCCTTCCCTCCGCCGGGGAATGGGCAATTCACCCCCGGGCCGTACCTGCCCGGGGCGGACGGGCGGTCGGTCGCGGACGGACGGGCGCATGCCCCCCGGACCCGCAAGGACCCGGGGCGGTACCCGTACGGCCCCCGATCAGTCGACCGCCTCGTGCTGTACAAGCGTCCCTTTTCCGCCAACCTTGTCCCGGCCCGGCCTGTCGGGCCGAAAACACGCGGGCCACATGGACATCATCGGATCCGATCGGACCTTCGGTCGATTGTGCTGGACATCACATCGCCAGCACGTGTACATCTGGAATGTCTCCATGGTGGCGCAGATGACATGGGGGTTCGCGATGCTAGTGCGAGATGTCGGCACCATGAAAGCCGAACGCCATGAATAGCTCACCCCCGCCGAATGTGGCCGGTTTCCACCGCTCGCTGTCCGCTCTGCCCCAAGATGCTTCACCCCCCGGGGCGTCGTCCGCCTCCGCCGATTCCCCGCACCCGGTTCCGCCCGGGACGCTGACCGAGAGCCGTCCCGGCGGCGTGCAGGACCGGCTCGCCTGCTGGATCTCCGACCTCACCACCCTCCACGACCTCACCGAACGTCTGAGCCGCACCACCGGGCTGGACGAAGCCCTCCGCGAGACCCTGCGCGCCGGGGCCGGCCTGGCCGGCGCCCGCCGCGGGCTGATCGCGCTCCGCCCCTCCGACCGTGAGGCCGAGCATCTCATCGGGCTCGGGCTCGGGCCCTCCGAACTGGGGGACATCGAGACGGTACCGCGCGGTTCCGCTTCCTATGCCAGGTTGATCGACGGATTGCTGCCGATGCGCGCCGGCGCACGCACGGGCGGTGCCGCCGGGCACGGCGGGGGCGGTGAGACGGGAGAGGCCCGGAAACCCGCGGTGGCCGGGGAGGCCGCGGTGGCCGGGGTGGCCGCGGTGGCCGGTGAGGCGGCAGCCGGCGGTGGCGAGGAGATCGCGCTGCGTGACATCCCGCACAACCCGGCCCTCCACCCCCGGCACCGTGAGGTGGCCGCCCGGCTCGGCTTCGCCGCCAGTTACGCCCTGCCGCTGTTCGGCGACGCACAGGGGCTGCGCGCTGCGGCGGCCGGCCGGGCCTGGCCGGACGGGCCGGAGGGGGCGGAGGGGGCGGACGGCGGTGCCGTGCCGCTGGGCGCCGCCGTCTGGCTCTACGACGACGACGCCCAGCCCGACGATCGGCAGCGGCATCTGCTCGCCCTCTACCTCCGCCAGGCCACCCAGCACATCGCCAACCGCCTGGAGCTGGCCCGGGCCCGTACCGCCGTCAAGGAGGTCCACGACGGGCTGCTGCCGCGCCGGCTGCCCCATCTGCCGGGCGTCGGGCTGGCCGTCCGCCACCTCTCGCCGCCGGACGGGGGCGGCGCCTTCTACGAGGCGCTGCCGCTGCCCGAGAACGCCCTCGGCCTGGCCATCGGCTCGGTCAGCGGCTCCGGCCCCGCCGCGGTGGCCGCCATGGGGCGGCTGCTGGCCGGGCTGCGCGCCTACGCGGTGATGGAGGGCGAGGACCCGGTGGCGGTGCTCTCCGATCTGGAGCTGATGCTGCGGGTCACCGAACTGGTCCGGTCGGCCACCGCGCTGTTCGGATACGCAGAGCCGGCCGCCCGCCGGATCGTGGTGGCCTCGGCCGGGCATCCGCCGCCGCTGATCGTCGGCGAGCGGCGGGTGGAGTTCGCCGAGACCGCGCTCTCCGCGCCGCTGGGCATGCTGGCCTGCTGGGAGGCGCCCAGCGTGGAGATCGAAGTCCCCAACGGAGAAACGGTTTTGCTGTACAGCGAGGGCCTGCTGCGGCGCACCGGCGAGGCACCCGACCTGGCCGCCGCCCGGCTGACCGCGGCCGCGCACGCCGCCCGCCCGGAGATCCGCCGCGATCCGGACGCGCTGCTCGCCCATGTGCTGCACCGGATCGCGCCCGGGCCGGACGCCGACCCGGTCACCGTGCGGGCCGCCGAGACCGCGGCGCGCACCGAGGACGCCGTGCTGCTGGCGGTCCGCTTCCCGCGGGACGGCGAGCTGTTCTGATTCCGGGATCGATCCGGCCGCGGTGCCGGCGGTGCCGGCGCGCCGGCGGCACGCGCGGCGCCCGGCCAAGATCAGGGGCATAACCCTGTCGCGCGCCTTACGCCGCCGCCTACGATGGGAAAAGGCCCGCGGGTGGTCCCACCGCACCGGCCCCACCAGCATCAAGGAGGCATCTGACGTGTCCGACGTGGCCAAGGATGAGGAGCAGACCCCGGAGAACCCGGAGGAGATGCCCGAGACCGTGAAGCCGCGCAAGAACGGCCTGTCCCCGGGCGTCTCCGACGAACTGGCCGAGAACATGAAGCGCGGCTGGGCGGACACCGAGATGCGCGATCTCGCCCCCGTGCCGCAGGCCGGGCACACCGCCCGCCGCCGCGCCGAGCTCTCCGCCCGCTTCCCCGGCGAGCGCCTGGTGATCCCGGCCGGCCGGCTGAAGACCCGCTCCAACGACACCGACTACCCGTTCCGCTCCGGTGTCGAGTACACCTACCTCACCGGCGACCAGACCGAGGACAGCGTGCTGGTGATGGAGCCGGACGAGCAGGGCGGCCACCGGGCCACCCTCTACCGGCTGCCGCGCTCGGACCGGGAGTCCGGCGAGTTCTGGCTGAGCGGCCAGGGCGAGCTGTGGGTCGGCCGCCGGCACAGCCTCACCGAGGCCGAGCGGCTGTACGGCATCCCGTGCCAGGACGTGCGCACCCTGCCCGAGAAGCTGGCCGAGGCCACCGGCCCGGTGCGGGTGGTGCGCGGCCACGACCCCGGGATCGAGAAGGCGCTGCACGACAAGGTCACCGCCGAGCGGGACGCCGAGTTCCACACCTTCCTCTCCGAGATGCGTCTGATCAAGGACGACTGGGAGATCGAGCGGATGACCGAGGCCTGCGAGTCCACCGCGCGCGGCTTCGAGGACGTGGTCCGGGTGCTCGACCGGGCCAAGGCCACCTCCGAGCGCTACATCGAGGGCACCTTCTTCCTGCGCGCCCGGGTCGAGGGCAACGACGTCGGCTACGGCTCGATCTGCGCGGCCGGCCCGCACGCCACCACCCTGCACTGGGTGCGCAACGACGGCCCGGTGCGCGACGGCGACCTGCTGCTGCTGGACGCCGGGGTGGAGACCCGCGAGCTGTACACCGCCGACATCACCCGCACCCTGCCGATCAGCGGCCGGTTCACCGAACTGCAGCGCCGGGTCTACGACGCGGTCTTCGAGGCGCAGGAGGCGGGCATCGCCGCCGTCCGCCCGGGGGCCAAGTTCAAGGACTTCCACGAGGCGGCGCAGCGGGTGCTGGCCGGCAAGCTGGTGGAGTGGGGCCTGCTGGAAGGGCCGGTGGACCGGGTGCTGGAGCTCGGCCTGCAGCGCCGCTGGACCCTGCACGGCACCGGCCACATGCTGGGCATGGACGTGCACGACTGCGCCGCCGCCCGCCGCGAGGCGTATGTGGAGGGCACGCTGGAGCCCGGCATGTGCCTGACCGTGGAGCCGGGGCTGTACTTCCAGGCGGACGACGAGACCGTGCCGGCCGAGTACCGGGGCATCGGCGTCCGGATCGAGGACGACATCCTGGTGACGGAGGACGGCAACGTCAATCTCTCCGCGATGCTGCCGCGCGGCGCCGACGAGGTCGAGGCCTGGATGGCCCGCCTCCAGGGCCGCTGAGGCCGCCGGCGCGCCGGCGCTATGGCGCGCTGAGGCCGCTGAGCGTCTGCCGCCCGCCCGCTGCGCCGCCGGGCGGCGCTGTCAGCCCCGTCCGGGCGCTTTCGCGCCGGGGCGGGGCTTCGGTGCTCCGGCCCGGCGGCACAGCGCGCGGCGTGGCCTCGGCGGCGGTGCCCCGCCGCCGGCGGGAGCCGGGAGCGGGTTCAAGGTGCGCATGCGGGGTAAAGGCGGAACATCCACACCGGTATTAACGTTGTCTGTATCAAGTTTCACCAGCACAGACGCCGGCACCCCGCTCGGCGCGTACCTTGTCTGGACACCAGGGAAAGCCAGGAAAGGAGCCCTCTTGTCCGCCAGATCGTCGGACCCGCCTGATCACAGTCCCCGACCACCTCGTCCGCACAGGGATGACCGCGGCACACGACGGGGTGGTGTGCGATGAGTGCCGCACTGGGACTGCTGGCCGTCCTCGTTCTGACCGCCGGTACCGGCTACTTCGTGGCGCAGGAATTCGCCTTCGTGGCCGCCGACCGGCTCACGCTGACCCGTGAAGCGGAAGCCGGCGACAAACGCGCCGCCCGCGCCATCCGGGTGCAGCAGCGTCTCTCCTTCATGCTCTCCGGAGCACAGCTCGGCATCACCGTCACCGGCCTGATCGTCGGTTTCCTGGCCGAGCCCGCCATCGCGGCACTCCTCGACCCGGCGATCGGCGCCCTCGGCGTGCCCGGCGCCGCCGTGCACGGCATCGCGCTGGCGCTCGCCTTCCTGCTGGCCACCGGCATCCAGATGGTGCTGGGCGAGCTGGGACCGAAGAACCTGGCGCTGGCCGTGCCCGAGCGGCTGGCCAAGGCGCTGGCCGGCTCCACGCTCCTCTACCTCAAGGTCACCGGTCCGGTGATCCGGATCTTCGACACGGCCGCCAACCGGCTGCTGCGCCGGGTGGGCATCGAGCCCGTCCAGGAGCTGCACCACGGGGCGACCGCCGAGGAGCTGGGCCATCTCATCGTGGAGTCCAGCGAGCACGGGCAGCTTCCGCGGTCCACGGCCGAGCTGCTGGACCACGCCCTGGACTTCTCCGAGCGGACGCTGGGCGAGGTCATGGTGCCCCGGGTGGACGTGGAGCACGTGCGCAGCGGCACCACGGCCGCCGAGGTGGTGGAGGTGATCGCCCGCAAGGGCTACTCCCAGTACCCGGTGGTGGCCGACCGGGTGGACGACGTGGTCGGCGTGGTCGGGGTGCGTGAGCTGATGCGGCTCTCGCCGGTGCGGATGCGCCGCGTGACGGCCGGTGCGCTGGCCCGCCCCGCGCTGCTGCTGCCCGACTCGCTGCCGCTGCCCCGCGCGGTGGAGCAGATGCAGGCGGAGCTGTCGGAGTTCGCGGTGGTGCTGGACGAGTACGGCGGGCTGGCGGGCATCGTCACCCTGGAGGACATCGCGGAGGAGCTGGTCGGCGAGATCGCGGACGAGAGCGACCGGGTGACGGCGGTGGCGGTCCGTGCCGAGGACGGCTCCGGCGACTGGCTGGTCGACGCCGGCCGGCGGGTGGACGAGGTCGCCGCGGTGACCGGCATCCCGCTGCCCGAGGACGACAGCTTCGAGACCATGGCCGGCCTGGTGGTGGACCATCTGGGCCGCTTCCCCGAGGTCGGCGACCGGATCGTGGTCACCCTGGAGGACGGCCACTCCGCCGGAATCGAGGTGCTGGACATGGACCGGCATGTACCGGAGCGGGTGCGGCTGGCGCTGCTGCCGGCCGGTTCCCCGCACCCGTCGCGGCAGGAGCAGAACGCATGAACCCGCTGTACGCGGCCGGGATCACCGTCCTGCTGCTGCTGGGCAGCGGGCTGTTCGTGGCCGCCGAGTTCGCCCTGGTGGCGTCCCGGCACCACCGGATGGAGCAGGCCGTGGCCGAGGGACGGCGCGGCGCCCGCTCGGCGCTGTCCGGCATGCGCGAGCTGTCGCTGATGCTGGCCGGCTCGCAGCTCGGCATCACCGCCTGCACCCTGCTGCTCGGTTCCGTCTCCAAGCCGGCCCTGTCGCACCAGGTGGAGCCGCTGCTGGAGCGGCTGGGCCTGCCGCACCAGCTCTCCTACGGCATCGCCTTCCTGTTCGCCATGGCGGTGGTGGTCTTCCTGCACATGGTGGTCGGCGAGATGGCGCCCAAGTCGTGGGCGATCGCCCACCCGGAGCGCTCGGCCATGCTGCTGGCGCCGCCGTTCATGGCCATGGTGCGGGTGGTGCGTCCGCTGCTGTGGGTGCTGAACAAGCTGGCCAACGGCATGGTCCGGCTGTTCCGGGTCACGCCGCGCGAGGAGCTGTCCTCGGTGCACAGCCGGGAGCAGCTTGCCCATCTGGTGGCCGAGTCGCAGCGGCTGGGGCTGATCAGCGAGACGGACTCCGGGCTGCTGACGCGTTCGCTCACCGAGCCGCAGTCGCCGGTGGCCGCGCTGGTGGTGCCGGCCAAGGACATCGTCTCGGTGCCGGGGGACGCCGGACCGGCGCAGATCCTGGCCGCCGCGGCGGCCAGCGACCACACCCGGCTGCTGGTGCGCGACGGCGACCGGGTGGTCGGCTCGGTGCACGCCCGGGACGCCATGGTGGCCCGGGTGGAGGGCCGCCGGGTGACCGCCGCGGAGCTGGCGCGTGAGGTGCCGCGGCTGAGGCCGGACGACACGGTGTCCCACGCGGTCGAGCAGTTGCGCCACCACCGGGCCTCGCTGGCCGTGGTCAGCACACCGGACGGCCGGCTCACCGGCCTGATCAGCCTGGACGACCTGCTGGGCCGCATCCTGGCGGCCTGAGCCGGCCCCCTGGCCCGCCCGGCCTCGGCCGGGGCGGGCCAGAGAGCCGCTCTCTCCTCACTCGTCCGGGTGATTCCCCTGATTCCCCTGATCCCGTGATTCCCCTGATCCCGTGATTCCGGTGATTCCGAGATCCCCGTGATTCCGGTGCTGCCTGGGCCGGCGGACCGGCGGCTGCGCGGCCCCGGTGGTCACCCGCCTCACCCGGGGCGGACGGATCACCGCCGGGCACCGCCCCCCGGACGGACCTTCCGGTCTTCCTCCGGACCGGCGGGGGTCTGGGCCGGGCCCTTGGCAGGGGTCTCGATCGACATGCCGCTGAGGAAACGGGCGGTGTTCACCAGGCCGACCATGGAGAAGGCCTGCGGGGTGTTGCCGATCTGGCGGCCCGCCCGCACGTCGTACTCCTCGCTCAGCAGGCCGACGTCGTTGCGCAGGCTGAGCAGGTGGTCGAAGAGTTCCCGGGCCTCGCCGGTGCGGCCGGTGCCGTGCAGGGCGTTGGCGTACCAGAAGGAGCAGGCCAGGAAAGCGCCCTCGTCGCCGGGCAGGCCGTCCACACCGCCGTCGGCGTCGTTGCGGTAGCGCAGCACCAGACCGTCCTCGCACAGTTCCCGGCCGACGGCCTCGACCGTGCCCCTGATCCGTGGGTCGTGCCAGGGCAGGAAGCCGACGCGGGGCAGCAGGAGCAGGGCGGCGTCCAGCCCGCGCGAGCCGTAGAACTGGGTGAAGGTGTTGCGCTCCGGATCGTAGCCCTGGTCGCAGACCTCGCGGTGGATGCGGTCGCGCAGTTCCGCCCAGCGGTCGGCCGGGCCGGGCAGGCCGTGGCGGCGCACGGTGTCCACCGCCCGGTCCAGGCCCGCCCAGGCCAGCACCTTGGAGTGCACGAAGTGCCGGCGGTCGCCGCGCACCTCCCACAGGCTGTTGTCCGGGTCGCGCCAGTGGCCCTCCAGGTACTCCAGCAGCATGCGCTGGAGGTCCCAGGCCGTGGTGTCGACGGCCAGTCCGGTCTCCCGGGCCAGGTGGAGGCTGTCCAGCACCTCGCCCCAGACGTCGAGCTGGAACTGGCCCGCGGCGTCGTTGCCGGTCCGCACCGGCCGTGAGCCCTCGTAGCCGGACAGCCAGGGCAGCTCGGCCTCCGGGATACGGCGGGTGCCGTCCAGGGCGTACATGATCTGGAGCTGGGACGGATCACCGGCCGCGGCCCGCAGCAGCCACTCGCGCCAGGCCCGGGCTTCCTCCAGGAAGCCCGCGCTGAGCAGGGCCTGGAGGGTGAAGGTGGAGTCGCGCAGCCAGCAGTAGCGGTAGTCCCAGTTGCGGGGGCCGCCGAGCCGCTCGGGCAGGGAGGTGGTGGCGGCGGCCAGGATGCCGCCGGTGGGCGCGTAGGTCAGGCCCTTGAGGGTGACCAGGGCGCGCCGGACCGCCGTCTGCCAGCCGCCGTCGTAGCGGCAGCCGGACATCCAGTCGGCCCAGTACCGCTCGGTGCCGGTGATGGCCTGCTCCGCGTCGGCCGGGCGGGGGCGGCGCAGGTGGGAGGCGTGGTGGGTGAGCACGAACGGCACGGCCTGCCCGGCGCCGACGGTGAAGTCGGCGACGGTGGTCAGATGCTCGCCGTGGGTCTCCACCGGGGTGTGCAGCCAGATGGAGTCGGGCCCGGCCACGGCGCACAGGTCCTCGCCGCGCCGGGTGACCCAGGGCACGACGCTGCCGTAGTCGAAGCGCAGCCGCAGGTCCATGGTCATGTCCACCCGTCCGGAGACGCCCTGCACCAGCCGGACCACGTCGGCGCCGCCGGTGCGCGGGGGCATGCAGTCGATGACGCGGACGGTGCCGTCCGGGGTGCGCCACTCGGTCTCCAGGATGAGCGAGTCGCCCCGGTAGCGGCGGGAGGTGGCCCGGCCGCCGACGGCGGCCTCCCGGGCCGGGGCGAGCAGCCAGCGGCCGGCGGAGGCGTCGTGCAGCAGGGCGGCGAAGCAGGCGGGGGAGTCGAACCGGGGCAGGCAGAGCCAGTCCACCGAGCCCTCCCGGCTGATCAGCGCGCCGGTGAGCAGATCACCGATCAGTGCGTAGTCCTCGATCGGAGCGGGCGGCGGCACGGCGGCGGGCACCTCCTCGGAGAGGGGACGGACGGAGGGAGGGACGAGGGCGGCGGACGGGCGGATGAGGGGCGCAGGGGCGCAGGGGCACGGCCGGGTCAGGGCCCGCCGGGGGCGGTGCCCTCCAGGGCGATCACCACCTTGACGTCGTCCGGCTGCGGGGTGAACGCCTCGGCGGCCCGGGCCAGCGGCACCCGGCGGCTCAGCAGCCGCTCCAGCCAGGCCGGATCGGCCCGGGACAGGTCCCGCGCGGCCTGCCGGTAGTGGCGCAGGTTGGCGTTGACCGAGCCCACCACCGCATCGTTCTCCAGCACGATCTCCCGGTTGATGCTGCCGGCGTCCACCGTCAGCCGCCGCCCGGCCGGGGAGACCCCGGTCAGGCAGACCACGCCGTAGGGCGCGGTGCCGCCCAGGGCGGCGAAGACGACCGGCCCGGCGCCGGTGGCCTCGATGATGACGTCGGGGTGGAGGCGGGCGACGGTCTCCTCCGGATCACCGGTGTGGTAATCGGCGCCGAGGTCGCGCACCAGGCCCGGTTTGGGCCCCTCGATGACCCGGTCCAGCACATGGGTCTCGATCCCGCGCTGCGTCGCGAGCAGCGCGGCCAGCAGGCCGATCGGCCCGGCGCCGGTGACCAGCACCCGGCGCGGCTCGAACCAGGACCGGCCGCCGACCCGCTCGATCTGCTCCCACGCCTTGGCGACGATGCCGGCCGGCTCGGTCAGCACCCCGGCCCGGGACAGCGCGGGGTCCAGGCGGACGGCCATGGCCGCGTCGAGAGTCCAGCGCTCGCGCGCCCAGCCGTCGAGCTCCTTGATGCCGTGCTCGGTATAGCGGCCGTTGCGGCACATGTCGAACTCGCCGCGGGCGCAGGCGCCGCACGGCACCGGATCGGGGCGGCGCACCACCCCGGCCACCAGGTCGCCGGGGGCGAAGCCGCTGTCCGGTGGGGCCTGCTCGACCCGGCCCAGCGACTCGTGACCGAGAATCAGCCGGTCCCGCCCCGGGGGAGGCCGGCCGTAGGTGCCGGAGGCGATCTCCCGGTCCGTGCCGCACACCCCCGCGGCGAGTCCGCGCACCCGCAGTACGCCGCCCCGGCCCGGCTGCTCCGGGCCTGTGCCTGCGCCTGTGCCTGCGCCCGGGGCCGGGGCTGTGCCTTGGTCCGTGCCGGGGGGCAGGTCCGGGTCCGGCTCCGGTTCCTCCCGCACCTCCAGGGAGTCCCGTTCTCCGGGTCGGACGGTCAGCGCGAGCGTCATGGCCGGTGCGGTCTCCTTCCCCGGGCCCGGACGGACAACGGGCCGTCCGGCCGTCGGTGGCGGGCGGCAGCCGCACCCGGGTATCCCGGAAAGCCGCCGCCAACCCTGACCGGGATGTCAGTTGCCCCAGCGGCCGGAGGCGGTGAGGGTCTCCAGGGAGGTGGTGTGCGGCGGGGTGGAGCGTTCGCGCAGCAGCTCGGCCGTGAGGGAGTAGGGCGGCGCCTTCTCCGGGCGGCCCTGTGCCTGGGCCACGATCTCGTCGGCGAGTGCGGTCGCCACGGAGTGCCGGGGGTAGGCGGCGTGCAGGGCCGCCCCGGCGCGGTCGGAGACGAAGCCGGTTCCGATGCCGAAATCCATGCCGATCCCGGCGTGGACCAGCGCGCACAGGGTGCCGCGGCGCTCGGCGATGCCGACGGAGGTGTGCAGGGCGATGGCTTCCCAGACGGCATCCACCTGCGGTGCGGGCAGGCCATGGGCGGTGAGGAACTCGGCGGCGGCGTCCGCGCCGTCCACCTCGAAGCGCTGGTTCCGGTCGCCGTCCTCGCTGAGCCCGATGTCGTGCAGCACGCAGGCCAGGAACAGCAGTTCGGGGTCGTAGTCGGAGCCGGGGACGGCGCCGCGGTGGTCGGCGAGCATGCGCGCGAACAGCGCCGAGCGGATGCTGTGGTTGGCGGTGGCGACGGACTCCGTGCGGCGGACGAGGGCCAGCGCGTCCCGCACCGGCGGCGTGTCCGGCGGCACCGGCGGCGTGTCCGGCGACGGGTCCGGCGACGGGGCCGGGGCCTGCGGCAAGGGCCGGGTCCGGGGCTGGAGCTGGGGCTGGGGCTGGGCCTGGGGGTGCGGGTTCTGCATGGGGACCATGCTGCGGCGCGCACCGCCCGCGGTTACAGTGGCAGAATTCCCAATATCCGAAAGGAAACTGCCATGTCCGAACCGGCCGGGCCGCCGTGGCCGCACCGGGTGGCGGTGCTGGTGCTCGACGGCGTGCTGCCGCTGGACATGGGCATCCCGGTGCAGGTCTTCACCACACCGCAGGACAGCCCCTACCGGCTGCGGCTGTGCGGCCGGGAACCCGGCCAGGTGCCCACCACGGCCGGGTTCGCCGTCACCGTGGAGGCCGGCCCGGAGGCGCTGCGGGAAGCGGACACCGTGGTCGTCCCCGGCTATGCCCCGCACCGGCGCGAGCTGCCGGCCGGCATTCTCGGCGCCCTGGCCGACTGCCACGCCCGCGGGCAGCGGCTGGTCTCCATCTGCACCGGTGCCTTCGCCCTGGCCGCCGCCGGGGTGCTGGACGGCCGCACCGCCACCACCCACTGGCGCTACGCCGAGGAACTGGCCGCCCGCCATCCCGCGGTGCGGGTCGACCCCAGGGTGCTGTACGTGGACGAGGGCCAGGTGCTCACCTCGGCCGGGGTCGCGGCCGGGATCGACCTGTGCCTGCACCTGGTGCGGCGCGATCTGGGCGCCGCAGCCGCGAACCGGGTGGCCCGCACCCTGGTCGCCGCCCCGCACCGGGAGGGCGGCCAGGCACAGTACATCAGCCGCCCGCTGCCCGGGGACCGGCCCGGAGCCGGGACGGCGCTGGGCGCCACCCGGGAGTGGGCGCTTGCCCGGCTGCACGAGCCGCTGACGGTGCGACGGCTGGCCGTGCACGCGCACCTGACGCCGCGCACCTTCGCCCGGCACTTCCTCGCCGAGACCGGCACCACGCCGCTGCGCTGGCTGCTGGCCGCCCGGATCGACCGGGCCCGGGAGCTGCTGGAGAGCAGCGGCCTGGGCGTCGACCAGATCGCCGAGCGCTGCGGCATGGGCACCGCGGCCAACCTCCGCACCCACTTCCGCCGCGCCGTCGGCACCTCCCCCAGCGCCTACCGTGCCGCCTTCGCCGCGCCGGGCGGCGCCGGACGCCCGTCAGGCGGGGGGCGGGCGGTGGCCGGGGGCAGCGGCCGGTGATCCCGGTGAGGGCTCCGTGGCGTGGCGCGGGGTGGCGTGGCGCGGGCGCTGCGGGGTCCTGGCGGGGGGTGCGGCGATGACCGGGACCTCCCCGGCCTGAGCGGTGTCCTCGTCCTCCTCTTCCGCGGGATGTCCGGCGTGGTCGAGGTCGTCGGCCGCCTCTGCCGCGGCGGCCTGTTCCTGCTCGTAGCGGATGCGCAGCAGGGCGCCGAGGCTGGACATGCGTCCGGCACGCTCGGGGTGTTCGGCGGGCGTGGCGGTGACCGCCTCCTGGGCGGAGGCGATGGCCTGGTCCAGATCGCCCGCCGTGCCGGTCCGCTCGTAGCGGGCGCGGAGCGCGGAGGCGAGATTGGCCAGGATGGTGGCCCTGCCGGGGTGGTTGCCGGGGGCCGCGTCCACGGCCGCCTGGCCGGTGGCGATGGCCTGGTCGAGGTCGGCCGCCTTGCCGGTGCGTTCGTAGCGGAGCTGGAGCACGGCCCCGAGGTTGGACAGGCGGCCCGCGCGGTTGGGGTGGGCGGCGGGGGTGGCGTCCAGGGCTTCCTGGGCGCAGGCGATGGCCTGCTCCAGGTCCTTGGCCATGCCGGTGCGTTCGTAGCGGAGCTGGAGGGCGATCCCGAGGTTGGACAGGCGGCCCGCGCGGTTGCGGTGGCTGGGGCGGGTGGCCTCGACGGCTTCCTGCCCGGCGGTGACGGCCTGGTCGAGATCCTCGGCCGAACCGGTGCGCTGGAAGCGGATGCGCAACGCGGCACCGTAGTTGGACAGGCGGCCTGCGCGGTTGGGGTGGGCGGGATCGGTGGCGTCCAGCAGGCGCTTCCACAGCCGGACCGTGTAACTGACCAGATCCGTATCCGGCGCCTGGGGCGCCTGCTGGAGGAATGCGACGGCGGTGGGGAACGCCCGGTCGGCGAGAAGGGGGAGAAGAGGCTGCGGCAGCGGCTCCTCCTCGAAGAGGAAACACGGGGTCAGCGAGTCGACCGCGGCCTCGAAGTCCTCCTGGTCCTCGTCCTCGGGCAGCGCCTGGTAGCGGTACCAGTGAAACCAGCCGAGGACGTTCAGGGAACCGAGGTCGTCGTCCTGGGCGATCTCATTGAGCCGTTCCGACTCGGCGAGCGCTTCGGGCTCCAGGACCGGGGACAGATTCTGGGTGGCCTCCACCCTTTCCAGACGGGATTCCAGAGCTGCGGTGAGCCGTTCGAGATCGTCCATGTGCCCCTCCCGGTAATGGGTTCGGGGAAACGGTAGTACCGCACGGCCCGTCGCGTGACAGAGCTGCTACGGATGGTGACCGAGGGGCGAAAAGATCTGTTCAGTTGCGCATGGCGCGGCTGAGGAACGCGCGCCACGCGGGGCTGGAGAAGACGAGCACGGGGCCGCTGGGGTTCTTGCTGTCCCTGACGGGCAGCAGCCCGGGTATGCCGTCGGCGACCTCCAGGCAGGCGCCGTCGCCGTTGCTGCTGTAGGTGCTCTTGCGCCAGGAAGCGGTGCGCGGGACATCAGTCATCGTCTTCGTCTTGCAGGGCTGCATGTTCGTACTCCCGCAGGTAGTGGCGGATCAGATCGACGGAATCCTCCGGCGGCATCGCCTTTGAGCAGATGATCTCGAAACGCTGGGTGAGGTCGATGACCCGCTCAGGCGTCTCCACCGACTCGCCGTGGACAAAGCTTTCGACGTACGCCGCCTTGGTGCCGTTCTTCCGGGTCAGCAGGACCAGACTGCCACCCTGCGCGGGGTATTCGCCCTGCGAGAAGGGCAGAACAAGCAGCGTGTTCCGAGGAACTGCCGCGTGTTGCAGCAGGGCGTGCATCTGGTGGTACATCTTCTTGGGGCCGCCGACCGGCCGGGCGAGGGCGGCCTCGTCCATCACGCCCCAGTACAGCGGCGGTTCGGGCTTGGCGAAGATGCGCTTGCGCCGCATCCGAATGTCGACGAGCTCCTGAACCCGCTCTTCTGAGGCGGTGGCGAGCGAGACACGGATGAGAGCCCTGGCATAGTCCTCCGTCTGGAGGAGTCCGGGGATCACGCTGCTGTTGAACATCTGGAAGCGGACTGCTTGGTCCTCCCAGGCAACGGCTTGTCTCCCGTAGTCCGGAATGGACGCGTCGCGGGCCAGCTCCAGAAGTTCGGTGAAGACCTCGTCCAGCTCGAAGAAGGTGTCCAGGGCTTCGGCGAGGGCCGGGGAGGGGAGCTGTTCGCCGCGCTCGACGCGGTTGAGGTAGGTGTGCGGATAGCCCAGCTCGTCGGCCAGTGCGCGCAGCGAGAGGCCGCGGTTCTCCCGCATCCGGCGCAGCCGGCGGGCCAGCCGGGCGCGCGGCATGGGGCGTTCGTCGTCGTCGGTGCGGAGTTCCATGGGCAGGTCCTTTCAACCGGCCGTCCCCGGGCATGCGTTGGTCACGGGATTGGCCTGTACGGAGCCCTTCCCGGGCGTTGAACCTGGTAACCAAGGCAACACGGAGCGCACAGACGTACAGGTGGTACAGGCATGGCACGTGGCGAGGGCGGCGAGGAGAGCACGGCTGCGGCGGCGGGCGAGGAGTCGTGGGCGGCGTACGCCGGGGTGTTCACGACGGACCGGCGGGCGGCGGCCGGGCGGGCGGCGCGGGACTCTCTGCGGGATGTGTTCGGCCTGCTGGGCCTGCCGGAGCGGGCGGTGCGGCTGGGCGGGGTCAACGGGCGGCTGGTGGTGAGCGTCGGTCCGCTGTCCGTGGAGCACGCGGACAAGCTCGCCCGGGCGCTGATGTCCGGAATGCCGGCCGGCCGGCCGGCGGTGCAGCGGGACGGTGGCCGGGAGCATGACCGCCCCACCGGCCGGTGAGCGGAGGGAGGCGTGTCCGCACACCGGTGAACTGGCCGAGCGTGGGCAGGTCCTGGTCTGCGCGGCCTGCGGTGCGGTGATCTACGGCCCGGCAGCGGCACGCCGCGTGCGCCGGATGTCCCGGGCGGCCTCGGGCCGCAGGCCGCATACCGGGGAGTGAAAGCTGGAATGATGATTCACGATTGCAATGCTCCGTGACTGCGGGGTGCAGGTCAGGGGTGGGGAGGAGCGCTGCCCGCGGGTCTGCTCGGCATCACGCGGCACGGACATCTCTTCGTTACCAGTGATGATCTGCGGTGCGGGGCGGTAGTAGTCAGATGATCGTGGTAGCGCGTGAACTGCCACTGCGCTCCGGTGCCGAGGTTGTTCTTTTTTGCAAACATGCTGATGTTCCGTCACGCCGGCCCGTTCCGGGCGGGCAGTCCCCTCAGAGAGGAATCCCAGCATGAGTAGCCGTGTTCTGCGTTCCGCGGTGGCGGCGGCCTTCGCTGCCACCCTTCTGGCCCTGTCGGCCGGCTCCGCCACCGCCCAGCCGCCACCCGGCGTCTACCTGCGCGGTCCCGACGGCGCCATGGTCGTCGAGCAGGGCCCGGGGTGCGTCCCCCTGGAGCGGCCGTTCGTCACCCAGGCAGCCCTGAACCGTACCGAGGTGACCGTCGTGCTCTTCCGCGCGGACCGGCAGCAGAGCAATCCGTGCAGCGGCGAGCTGGCGCTCATGCCGCCTCTCCGCCCGGACGAGTTCCGCGAGTACGAGCCGCCGGAGCGGGTGGGGGCCGTGGCCTTCCTGATCGGCCGCGGCTGACTCGTCGCCATCCCACGGGCGTCCGGGCGGAAGACCGTCCGGGCGCCCGCTCATGGCGTGCGACAAGGCAGTAGCCGCTGCCGCCCAGGGAGTGCACGCCGGCGACCGCCATCGGCAGGTCACCAGGTTGCCCCTCGGCGGCCCGCATCACACGGCGCAGCACGTCCGCTCCGACACTGCGGACGTCACCGCGCGGCCGGACCGGTACGCCCGGCCACATGTGGGCCGCCAGGCGTTCGGCGCCCGCCAGATCCACCGCGTTCAGGCCGCTGAGTGCCACATGCGCCGGGCGGGGAGCGGTCCCCCGGCGGACCGGGAACCCGGTCAGCTCCATCGCCCGGTTCGGTGAGTCCGGTACCTGCGGGCTGAGGAGTGCGCACGTGCGCACGATGGGGCGGCCGGTGTCCTCCGGCCCGGCGGGCCGGAACCGCAGCGCGGTGGCGTCACCGCGCATGTGCGGCAGGTCGGGGCAGCGCAGCACCCCGAGCGCATGGGCAAGGGCCCCGTGCACGAGGTCGGCACCGCACACCACGACCTCGTCGGTCCGCCCCAGCGCCAGCAGGTCCTGGGCCAGGGCGAGTGCCGTCATGCCGCCGCCGGACGATCCGACGAGGACGAAGGTCTCGTCGAAGCGCATCCGGGACGTCAGGGAGCGGACCGTGCCCGGCAGGGAAGGGCCGGGGTCGCGAGGCACGACCCCGGCAAAAGCGGTTTCGCCTGCGTCGGCGAGCATGGAGGTGAGCACCAGCGTGCTGCGCCGCCCCGGGACGGCCGCCGGGGCGAGCCGTGCCAGCGCCTCCTGGACGAGTCCGCTCCAGGAGACACCGTCGCCGTGGTGCGGCCGGACGGTCCCGGCGGGCACCGCGAGTGCGAAGTCCTCCGAACCCGGGTCCGCCGGTCCTCCCGTCCGGGAATGCCCGGTTCCGTGCCACAGCGTCGCCGTGGCGGTCGCCTCGTGGTCGCCCGTCAGCTCGGCGGTGACCGTGACGACGTGGTCGGCCCGGCCGGCCGCCAGCCAGACACCGGCCAGCCGCCGGGCATCCGTCCCGCCGGCCGGGACCGTGGCGACGGGGCCGCGGGCCCGGAGCCGCTGGGCGACGCTCCTGGTCACTCGGCCCGTGGGAAAGTAGGCGATCGCCCGGAAGAGGTCGGCGGACGCCCTGCCGCCCGCGCGCATGCAGGAGGCGAACTCGGGCATCCGGCGCAGCAACGCATGCTGGTCGCCTCGGTCGGTGGCCAGCACCAGGCCGAGCCGGGTGGTGCCGGGCGGCTCGGGCAGCGACTCCCACAGGACGGAGACGGCGCGTTCGGCTGCCCGGGTGACGTACAGGTCCTGGCCGAAGCGGCGGGTGCGCAGGACGGTGCCGGCGGCGGCCGGGGAGAGCCCGGCGGGCAGCGGGGAGACGGACCGGCCGCCGGCCCCGGTGGCGTGCCCGTACCGCACCTGTCGTGTGGCGACCGGGGTCATGGCGGCGTTCATGCCGGCGGTTTCCAGTCCGCGTAGGCAGAGGCCGGGTAGATGGCCCAGCAGACCTGTCCAAGGGGGGCCAGGCCCTTGGCGTAGACCTTGACCGTCACCACGTCCTTCTCCTTCAGAGCCATGGTGAGCTCCACCGTGCCGCGGGCCAGCGCGGCGAGCGGACTGAGGTGTTTCTCGGCCACCACCGGGCCGTCCGGAACCAGCGTGTTGCCGCTCCTCTTCGGCAGGCCCCGGTAGAACTCGCAGAACACGTCGTCGATCTGCTGGAGCCCGTTGTTGAAGATCTCCACGGAGACGATGGTGCCGTCGGTGGTGTCGGTGAAGGAGAGGGAACGGCTGAACCCCTTGAGCAGGGGGTCCTGGGCGGACGGCTGCAGCGGGATCAGCAGCGGCTGTGGGGTCTTGTAGTACCCGTCCCAGCCCTTGCCGCTCAGCTGGACGTCGTAGTCCACCATGACGCAGCCCAGGGCGGAGTGGTAGTAGATGTAGGGCGTCACCTGGTAGTCGAAGTCGGAGCTGGAGACGGCTCCCGACTGGATGGTGACCGTGAGGTCGGTGTTGGTGGTGACGGCCGTGGTGTTCACCGTCGTCTGGGAGTAGCTGTCCGTTTCGGTGAGGTTTAGGCCGAAATTGATCGGCACATATTGGAGCAGCGTCGTGCCCACCGCGAAATGCTTGCTGGTGGAAGCGGTGTTGTGCACGGTGTAGCTCTTGTTGAGGGTCTCGTGGTTCATCGACGTCTTGTCGTAGACGACCGTGGTCTGGCCGGTCTCCTCGGACACGGGATAGGACTCGAGGCTGAACAGCAGCCGCTGGGGGTCGTAGCCGTCCCGCCGGGTGTCGACGTAGCTCAGCAGGACTCCGGGGGCGGAGCGCGGCACGTAGCCCATCCAGGGGGAGCCCGCCGCCGGTGAAAGCTGCTGTTCGGGGGCCGGTGAGGCGGGGAACAGGACCGCCATGGTCCCGTCCGGTTTTCCCTGATTGCAGGACTTGCGGTAGACCGGATAGGTCCAGACGTAGTAGTCCATCCCGTAGACGGCGATCATGTCGTTGTTGGTGGTCTGCGACATCACGTGCACGGATGTGGCGGTGGAGCTGTCCTTCGTCTTGTCGAAGCCGTATCCGTACGCGTGGCTCACGTTGTCCTGCAGGGTCTGCTGCTGGACACCGAGCGACTGGCCGGTGTCGTTGGTGAACATCCACTGTTTGTTGCACGAGACCGTGGTGCCCGTGGTGACGGTTGTGCTCGTGCCGTACACCAGGGAGGGCACCGTCGAGGTTTTCGCCTTCTCGTAGGGCGGTGACTTGATGACGGCGAGCAGCTGGCCGCCCGCGCTCTCCCTGCTCGTCGTGGAGGCTGTGGGAGGGCCGAGGACGACGCTGCGGCCGGTTGTGTCGCTGGGCACCGCGGCGAATCCGGTCGCCCGGTAGTCCAGCGTCATCAGGACCGAGGGCTGCTGCAGGGTGCCGGGTTTGCCGGAGTACGGGGGGAATGTCTTGTGATTGCGGTCGACAGGGACCAGACCGGCGGTGATGGGCGCCTTTCCCTCGATGATCTCCTTCATGCCGGCCCCGCAGCCGATCACCACCACTCCCAGGACACCCTCTGCGTCACCGGATCCGGGCGTGTCGGTCCGGTGCTCCGTCAGGACCTCGCCGAAGAGGCCCGCCGCCAGGTGCAGATCAACCGAGGCCAGTGCCAGCGGGTCCGCGCCGTCGTAGCGGGAAGCCACATAGTGGTCGCAGAACTGCAGAGAAGGCGAGTTCCCGTCCTTCGCCGCCCGGAGCTCGTACAGCATCAGCGCCGCGCACCCCGAGTAGGTGACGGAGTCCGCCGAGTCCGTGAAGGTGGCGGCGTATCCCAGGACGAGCTGCTGGACGCCGCCGGCGATGACATCACCGGCGGCCAGCCGGAACACCGGATTGTCGCTCTTGTCTGGCTTCGCGAACGTGAGATCCGGTGTCGCCGTTGCCAGCGAGACCCACGTGCCGTTGGTCTGCCAGCCCGCCACCGCCAGCTGCGCCTTGCTGTCGCTGTCCGGCCGGACCACGGCGACCTGCTGGTCGGCGGTGCTGTCGAGCAGCGAGGCGGCGGTCATGCTGACCACCCCGCCGTCGCAGATGGTGCCGAGGGCCACGGAGGGAATCGTGGAAGGCACCTTCGGGTCGGGCCCGAGCACGCCCTGGCCGAGATCGTAGAGCGTGAGCTGTTGACCGGAGACAGCGGCGACGACGACGTGTGCCTCCCGCTGGCGGCGTACCAGCACGGCGCCGGCCGGCTTCCCCTCGATGGCGCTCAGCCGCAGCGGTTCGGTCAGGTTCCCCGAGGCGCAGTCCATGCTCCGCAGGAAGACCCCGGAGGAATCACTGCCCAGCAGCTGCAGGTGTGCCGTGGTCCCGGTCTGCTGCGGATCGATGCCCACCACATGGGTAAGCCCCGCGCCGTCGACCGAGAATGTCTGGCTGGTGGCCTTGTCGCCGGAGCTGCCGATCATCCACAGCTCGGTCTTGGTGAGCAGGTGGACCTTCTGCACGGCCGCCTGCACATCCGTGTCGGCCGTGAGATCCAGGACGGTGTCCTGCGGCACGGTGTCGAGCGGATCGGCCGTGGTCCCGCCCTGGCTGTTGTAGGTGACCCGGTTGTAGCGGGCCGCGCCCGCCCCTTTCGGTGTACCCAGGATGGTGAGGTCGAGGACTTCGTAGAGGGTCTGGCCGAGCTGGAGAGGGTTGGGGGGCTGATCGCCCTGCATGGCGTGGCTCCGATACTCCGGTACGGGTGGCGAGGCGGGGCGGGGGTCAGGACCGGGGCTCGAAGGACACATCGGCCATGCCGAAGCCGTGCAGCCAGAGGGATGTGGTCCGGTTGCCGCTCAGGTGCTCCGGCCGGAGGTGGAATTCGAGGTCACGAGTGGATTCGCCCTGGGTGTACAGTCCGTTGCCGATGGGCGTCCGGTGCGGCACGGTGGCCCGCACCTTGACGTACACGCCGCTGCCCGTGGACCGGCAGGTACCGCGGTAGGTGATGTTGTGGCGGCCGGTGCCCGCGACCCTTCCGTTCTCCACGGTGAAGGTGCCGAAGGGGACATCCCCGGCGGGTGCCCGCAGGGTCAGTTCGAAAGTGCCGTTGAGCTCCTGGGACATGGTCATCCCCCGATCTTCTGCTTGAGCAGCGTGAGCATGGTGGTGGCGAAGTCCGCCCGGAGAAAGGTGTTCTGCATGTTGGTCCGCACCCTCTCCAGCTGTGTGCCGGTGGAGAGGAATTCGACCAGCGCGGCGATCCAGGAGGGCATCCCGCCGGTGTCCGGGGTCATGTTGACCCGGGGCGTGCCGTTCACCGTGACGCTGTCCAGGGTGACCGTGTCGCTCAGCTTGGCCACGTAGTAGAGCGAACTGTTGTCGATCGCCTGGGTGATCGTGCCCTGGCCGTCCGCGGTGCCCGTGGTGGATTTCTTTCCCCAGTCGTAGTAGGCGCACGGCTCGCCGTACCAGTAATTGCCGTCGACCTCCAGGCAGGAGAAGCCGAACGGAAGCTGCACGGTGGAATCGTCCACCGCGGTCGCCGTCTGGATGCTCACCTGGCTCAGCGAGGCGATGCGCAGCGAGCTGAGCTGGAGGTGGGCGTCTCCGTCGCTCTCCCATGTTCCGCTGCTGCCGCCGCGGCCCTGGTTGAGGGCATCGCACGCGCCGATGTCGCCGACATCCTGGTTGTCGTCCGGCACCTTGGCCGCCTGCGCCAGGCCCGGCAGCTGGTTCTCCACCCAGTCCTGCATGTTCTGCCACGCGCTGATGACGGAGTCCGGGGGAACAGTCATTGTCGCTCCTTCCTGCGGTCAGGACCCGCTGGTGACGGAAAGCATTCCGGGGGCGTACACCTTGCCGTATTTGTCCGTCTGGCCTGCTACCCGGTATTTCTTGCCGGCCTGCACGGAACCGGGAACGGTCAGCCGGATCATGGTGCTGCTGACCTGAATGTTGTAGATGCGGGTGACGCCGATGAAGACCGATTTCACCGACTGGAGATTGCGTCCGGTGAGAGCCAGTTGCTGGGACACCGATACCGGATTCGGGCGCATGGACTCGATCTGGGGCTCCTCCGGCTGCGCTCCCACGGTGAAGTTGTCCGCGCTCTGCGCGCTGACCGTGCCCTGACTGGGGCTCTGCACGACGACCACGAACTCGCCGCTCTGCGAGTTCGGTCCGATGGTGATCCCCACGGTGCCCGCCTGTGGATCCACGGTGTTGACCGTGACGGTGCTCAAGCCGTTGAGGTACACGGATGTGTTGTCCGAAGCGGAATCGGATGGCATGTCGCTGAGCGACAGGGTTACGGCTGTATTTACGGAGCCGCTTGTCGGGTCGAAGCTTGTGATCTCCAAAATACCTCCCGGTGCGCATTCCTGATTTGATGGAAGAGTGAACCAAATTTCAGGTGGAAAAATTTCTGCGCAGCAGGCTAGGTATGGTGCATGGCCGGTGCCAAGCGACAGGCCGGATTTCACGGAATTGGAGCAGTGGGACAGGCTGGAATAACGATTCTGCGTGTGCCGCGGAGTTCCGGCGCGGGCCCGGACGCGCTGCTCTGGACAGGGCCGGCCGCGCGGTGAGCCTGACCCGGCGGCGGGCCTGCGAGGCCGCCTTCCGCGCCTTCCGCGCCTTCCGCGTGTCCCGCGGGTCCCGGACCGGGCGGGCGTCAGGCGGCGGCTTCGCCGGTGATGTGGCGCCGGACGAAGTCGTGGGCGAGATCACCGATGCCGGGGCCGAGCTCCCAGGAGGCCTCGATGGCGGAGCGGAAGTGCACGCCGCCCCAGATCCGGCTCAGCCCGCAGTGCCGGGTGGCCTGCTCCCAGGTGTCCCAGCGCAGTTCCAGATCGCGGGCCGGGGTCACGCCCGGCTCCACCAGCGATCCGCCGCGCGGCACGGTGCGGACGTAGCCCAGCGCGTCGGAGCCGAGGAAGCGGCGCGCGGCCTGGGCCTGCGCGGCGCAGAGGGTGGTGGAGGCGGAGGGGTACTCCGGGTGGTCGGCCACCTTCAGATAGCTCTGCCACCGGCTGCCGGGGATGTCGGTGACCGTCCCCCGGCCCGGGCCGCCCCAGGCGGTGACCGGCCGGTCGCCGTACAGGTGCCGCACCGCGGTGAACGGGCGGACCGCGTCGTACCGCCGTTTCTCCTGCCACACCACGATGCCGGCGTCGAAGGTGGCTGTGGAGGCGCACAGGCAGAGCTGCACCCAGCCGTCGAGGTCCAGGCGGTGGTGCTCGGCCGCGGCGAAGACCGGACGGCCGATGCCGAGGAACTTGTTGTCGAAGGTCTCGGCGATGAGCTTCTGCTCGTCCGTGAGCGCCGCCGAGGCCGCCAGTACCTCGTCGGCCTGGCGCCGGTACGCCTCGGTCCTGCGGTGGTCGCTGTCGCGCGGGGGCGGGACGCGGAACCGCCCCGGGTCGCCGATGGCGTACGGCCGGGTCACGCCCCACTGCGGCACGGAGAACTGCTGGACGAGGAACGCGCCGAGGTCCGAGGGCCCGTCGCTCAGGCGGCGCCGGTGCGGCCCGAGGGCCGGCTGCCAGCGGGACGGGTCGCTGACCTCATAGGCGGTGTTGACCGGGCGGTACCCGAGGTAGTCGGCGTAGGGCATGGGGTGGTAGCGGCGCCCGCCCTCGTCGCCGGTCTGGTTCATGCCGTCCCGCAGGCGGCTCTCCACCACGGCGCGGCCGGCGAGATTGCCGATGCCGACGGGGGTGCCGGTGTCCTCCCGGCGGTCCTCGGGGTCCAGGCCGAGCGCGGTCAGCAGGCCGCTCGTGAAGTCGTCGGGCTGCGGCAGCACGGCGGTGTGCACCCGGTGGGCGGCGTAGAGGAGGGCGATGTTCCGCGCGCGGTTCGTGACGCGTTCCCCGGCCGGGCGGCGGCCGAGCCGGGAGTGGACGCCGACGGCGGTGGGGTGGTACGGCGCGATGGCGTCGAACCAGGCGCTCTGCATCAGATGGGTCAGGCGGACCACCAGGGGCGCGTCCATGGGGGCGGTCGCCTGCTCCTGGCAGGCGGCGCCGCGGGAGGCGAAGAGGTCGCGCACCGCGTTCCCGTGGTCGAGGTCGAAGTCCTCCGGCGGGGCGCATTCCCGGCCGCCGTCGACGGGCGGGCCCGCCGCGTGGGCGGCCGGCGCGGTGCCGAGTCCGGCGGCTGCTGCCCCGGCCGCGCCGAGCAGACCGCGGAGTACCCCGCGGCGGTTCGGACCGCCGGGCCCGGCGGCGGTTCCTGTGTCCGTGGTGGTGGCCACCCGCTGTCCCCTCCCTGCGGCCATGAGCATGCACTGGTCACATGTCATGACAGCATGGTCATCCGGCCAATGGGTGCAATATTCACCTATAGAACATATGCTCCCCTGGCTTCGGCGGGTTGAGGGAGTGGCTGTCGAGAGCATTGACGGCGCCATGTCACATTGATACGTTTCAAAATCGCCGTGGAAGCGCTTTCATGGCCGCACATGACGCACGATCACGTTCTTCCGCCCCCACTCAAGACAAGGACGACTCCGTCATGACCTCACCACCGCGTGGACGACGCGGCTGGAGGTTCGGCACGCGCGGCTGGGCCGCTGTCGCGCTGGCAGCCGTCGCGGGCCTCCTGCTCAGCCTCCTGACCGTCACGACCAGCCAGGCGCAGCCGAGCACCGGCACCTGGTACTACCTGGAGAACCGGAACTCCGGGAAGGTGCTGGACGTCTCCAACCGGAGCACGGACAACGGCGCCGGGCTCATCCAGTACAGCAACACCGGCGGTACGCACCAGCAGTTCCGCNACCAGCCAGGCGCAGCCGAGCACCGGCACCTGGTACTACCTGGAGAACCGGAACTCCGGGAAGGTGCTGGACGTCTCCAACCGGAGCACGGACAACGGCGCCGGGCTCATCCAGTACAGCAACACCGGCGGTACGCACCAGCAGTTCCGCTTCGTCTCCTCCGGGGACGGCTACTACCGCATCCAGGCCCGGCACTCCGGCAAGGTGCTGGACGTGTACGAGTGGAACGCCGACAACGGCGCCCAGATCGTGCAGTGGGACGACCTGGGCGGCACCAACCAGCAGTTCCGCGCCGTGGAGACCGGCGACGGCTACTACCGCTTCATCAACCGCTTCAGCGGCAAGGCCCTGGACGTGTGGGAGTGGTCCACCGCGGACGGCGCCNCCGCGCCGTGGAGACCGGCGACGGCTACTACCGCTTCATCAACCGCTTCAGCGGCAAGGCCCTGGACGTGTGGGAGTGGTCCACCGCGGACGGCGCCCGGATCTCCCAGTACGACGACACCGGCGGCACCAACCAGCAGTTCCGCCTGGTCCCGGTGGACGGCGGCGGGTCGAGCGGCGGGTCGGGCGGCGGCACCACGGGCGGCGGCTCGGGCGGCGGCTGCGGCTCGGGCAGCTACCAGGCAGAGGCCGTGAAGAACGGCTCCACCTGGTCCGCGCCCGGCTACAGCGGGTCCGACATGCTCTCCGCCATGCGCGCCGCCGTGAACAGCCTCACCCCCGGCCGCACCTCGATGCAGCGGGTGGTGGTGCGCGGTTCCGGCAACGTGCCCGCCAACGCCTCGCTGGACCTGCCCAGCCACACCTCGGTGGAGGTGTGCGGCACCATCAACGTCACCGGCTCCACCGGGTCGAACCACGCACCGATCCGGGCACAGAACGTGACCAATGTGGCGGTGCCGTACGTCAACATCACCGGCGCCCCCTACTTCGGCATCTTCGCCCGGAACGTCAGCGGGCTGCACCTCGGCCAGATCGACCTGCGGCTCTCCGGCGGTCTGGGCATCCGGATCGACAATCACTCCAACCGCAACGTCCGGACCACCAATGTCCGGATCGACAACGTGTACGTCTCGGGCACCGGCAACCACGGGGTGGAGACCTACGGCGTGGACGGCCTGACCATCGGCACGGTCACCGCGCGCAACACCGCCTACTCCGGTCTGCTGCTGAACGACACCATCAACGCCACGGTGCAGAAGGTGGACGCGGAGAACGCCGGCACCGGGACCGGCTACGCCGCGTTCCGGATGGCCAACCGGAACGGGCGGGTCGGCAGCAGCTACCCGACCAACATCCGGGTGGGCGAGGTGATCGCCCGCGGCGGCGGACGCGGGGTGTTCTGCGTCTCGGAGAGCGGCGGCGCCGTCATCGACCGGGTGACGCTGACCAACACCGGCAACAACTCGGTCCTGATCGAGAACTGCTACAACGTGACGATCGCCGCCCAGAGCGGCACCATCTCGGGCGGCGGGGAGTTCCGTCTCGCGGCACGGAGCGAGTTCCCGGGCAACCGGGACATCACCGTGCAGAACCTGACGTTCAACAATACGTCGCTGCGCGAGAGCCCCTGCGGCACGAATGTCGTCTACCGCAACCTCACCCTGAACAACACGTCCAGGAACACCTGCTCCTAGCAGCCGGATGAGCGGCTGAGCCGCCCGCTCATTCCCGACCGCCCGGCCGGGGCGCGCGTCACGCCGCAGGGCGCCGCGCCCCGGCCGGGCACATCTGTACGCAGGAACGTTTGTAGTAGCCAGGAGTGATCACACCATCGCCCTGGGCTGGTTATCGTGGAGACGTGCCACACTTCGCCGACGAGGCGCGGCCGAGGCTGCACGTCCTCCTTCGGATGGCCGGTGACGACCCGGAAGAGCGCCGACTGATCAGGCAGTACGCGGAGAGCACTCCCGATCCGCCGCTGATGAGCGCCGACGGCATCGCGACCCGGGGGTGTCCCCGGTGCCGCGGCACGATGTGGCGCCACCGGGACGGGCAGGGTCCGTTCTGGGTGTGCTCCAGTTCCGTCTGCGGCCGCATGGAGATGTAGGCCGGGCGGGGTGAGATTTCTCACCGGGACCCCCGGATGCCCGGCCCCGGATGCCCGGACCCCGGACTCCGGGTGCCGGCCCCCGGATGCCGGGGCCGGGCGGGCACGGCGGCGGCCCACGGGCCGTGGGGGAGAGGTGCGCCGGCCGCCCCCTTGACTACCTGCCGGTAATCAATCCGGAGGGAAGTTTCGGCGATCGGCCGCAATGGCCGGAATCGATCGTTCCACCGCGGGGCGAGTGATACTGGCTGTGGTGCCTGTGACCATCTGGCCCATGAGAGGAGGGTCGGTACCGAGCGCGTGATCCCGCCGGCCCGAGGATGCGGGAGCGGGGCATCGGCCCACGTCAAATCATCCGAGGGTACCCCATGGGGCACATCAGGGCGAAGGCGGCGAACGGAAACGTTCGGGCATGTTCGACTCCGAAAGATTTCGGTGGGCCTAGATCGCGGTTCGGCCTCAATCGAAGCTTCTTCGGTCCGATCCGTTGACGTCTGAGACAGCGTCTCCCTAGGGTGCGCCTACGAAACATTCGGCAACCCGCCGAAACTTTTTGATCTGAGTGCAAAGGGGCACGACCATGTCGTTGCGTCGGCGAAGTCTGATGGGCCTGGCTGCCTCTGCGGCGGCCTCCGCGCTAGTGCTGAGCGCGTGCGGAGGAGACGACTCCGGGGGCAAGTCCGCAGACGGTAAAGTGACGGTTGAGTGGTGGCACATCGGTACCGCCGAGCCCAACAAGACCCTCTACGCGGACTGGGCGAAGGCCTATGAAGCCGCCAATCCCGGTGTCAAGATCAAGATCACCGAGATGGAGAACGAGGCATTCAAGTCGAAGATGACCACGCAGCTCGCCGCGGGCGACCTGCCGGACATCTTCTCCACCTGGGGCGGCGGCGTGCTGGCCCAGCAGGTGGAAGCAGGTCTGGTCAAGGACCTGAGCGAGCCCGCCGCTGACACCATCAACACCATGACCGACGCCGCACTGTCGGCCTACCAGATCGACGGCAAGACCTACGGTCTGCCCATCGACGCCGGCATGGTCGGCTTCTGGTACAACAAGGCGCTGTTCGCCGAGGCAGGCATCGACACCCCGCCGGCCACCTGGACCGAGTTCCTGGACGCGGTGCAGAAGCTGAAGGACGCGGACATCACCCCGATCGCCCTGGCGGGCAAGGAGAAGTGGCCGGGCCACTTCTACTGGACCTACCTGGCCATGCGCATGGGCGGTCTGCAGATGCTGCAGGACGCCGCGGAGAGCAACGACTTCACCGCCGACGGTTTCGTCCAGGCCGGTGAGAAGCTGCAGGAGCTGGCCGACCTGGAGCCCTTCCAGGAGGGCTTCATGGGCGCCGACTACTCCACCCCGGACGGCCAGGCCGCCCTGGTGGGCTCCGGCAAGGCCGCCATGGAGCTGATGGGCCAGTGGGCCCCGTCCGTGGAGGCCGACGCCGGCGGCGGCATCGGTGACGACCTGGGCTTCTTCCCCTTCCCGTCGGTCGAGGGCGGCGCCGGTTCCGCCACCGAGGTGCTGGGCGGCGGCAACGGCTTCGCCGTGGCCGCGGACGCCCCGGACGAGGCCGTGGACTTCCTGGCCTTCATCTCCGAGCGTGAGCAGCAGGCCGAGTTCGCCGAGTCCGGTGCCGGCCTGCCGGTCCTGCAGGACTCCGTGGACCTGGTCCAGGACGCCAACCTGAAGGTCGTGGCCGAGACGGTTTCCACCGCCACCGGCTTCCAGCTCTACCTCGACCAGGCGTACGCCCCGGCGGTCGGCGGCCAGGTCAACGACAGCGTGGCCGAGCTGCTCGGCGGCAACGCGTCGCCGGAGCAGGTCACCGAGGCCATCACGGCCACTGCCCAGGCCGAGGGCTGAGATTCCGCTCGGTCCCGTCCGGCGCGGTCACCGTCACCACCCACTTGCCCCCCGCAGTGGTGACCGCGCCGGGCGGGGCGTCCGGCGCGTGCCGTGCGCCGGACGCCCCGGGCGGGACCGGGCGGCCGGTGGCGATCGGTCCGATCCGAAAGGGAGAGCCGAGGGCCGGGGAGGCCCCCGGTTCCCGGGAGGTTCCTGAGAGGTTCCGTGCTCGTCGAATGCGCCTTCGATGAGGGAAGCGAGTCTTTTCGGCCTCGATTCACGGGGGTTGAGGCCGGAACGTTGACGACCGGCAGGAGGCTTCTTAGGGTGCGCCTACGAAAAATTCGGATTATGGCCGAAAAGTTTTGAACGAGTGCAAAGGGGCACGAGCATGTCGTTGCGTCGGCGGGGTCTGATGGCCGTGGCGGCCGTGGCCGCCACTTCCTCACTACTCCTGAGCGCGTGCGGCGTGGGCTCGTCCGGCGACGACGGTGAGGTCACCATCGAGTGGTGGCACATCGGGACCACTGAGCCGAACAAGACCATCTACGAGCAGTGGGCCAAGGAGTTCGAGGCCGAGAACCCCGGGGTGGACATCAAGATGACCGCCCTGGAGAACGAGGCGTTCAAGTCCAAGATGACCACCCAGACCGCGGCCGGTGACCTGCCGGACATCTTCTCCACCTGGGGCGGCGGCGTGCTGGCCCAGCAGGTGGACGCCGGGCTGGTCCGCGATCTGAGCGTGGTCGGCGCACCGGCGCTGGACTCCTTCACCACCGCCGCGATCACGCCGTACAAGATCCACGGGAATGTCTACGGCATCCCCATCGACGCCGGCATGGTGGGTTTCTGGTACAACAAGGCGCTCTTCGCCGAGGCGGGCATCGAGGAGCCGCCCGCCACCTGGGAGGAGTTCCTGGAGACGGTGCAGACGCTGAAGGACGCCGGGATCATCCCGATCGCCCTGGCGGGCAAGGAGAAGTGGCCGGGCCACTTCTACTGGTCCTACCTGGCCATGCGGATCGGCGGCCTGGACATGCTCCAGTCCGCCGCCACCAGCCAGGACTTCTCCGCGCCCGGTTTCGTCAAGGCCGGCGAGAAGCTGCAGGAGCTGGCCGAGCTGGAGCCCTTCCAGGAGGGCTTCATGGGCGCCGAGTACTCCACCGCGGACGGCCAGGCCGCCCTGATGGGCTCCGGCAAGGCCGCCATGGAGCTGATGGGCCAGTGGGCGCCGTCGGTCCAGGCGGACTCCGGCGGCGGCATCGGGGAGGACCTGGGCTTCTTCCCCTTCCCGTCGGTCGAGGGCGGCGAGGGCAACATCAACGAGGCGTTCGGCGGCGGCAACGGCTTCGCGCTCGCCGCGGACTCCCCCCGGGAGGCCGTGAACTTCCTCCTCTTCATCTCGGAGCGGGAGCAGCACGCCAAGTTCGTGGAGTCGGGCGCGGGCCTGCCGGCCCTGGTCGACGCCGTGGACATGGTGCAGGACGACAACCTGCGGATGGTCGCCCAGTCACTCTCCGAGGCGACCGGATTCCAGCTCTACCTCGACCAGGCATTCCCGCCCGCGGTGGGCGGCCAGGTCAATGACAGTGTCGCGGAGCTGCTGGCCGGCGAGGCGACACCGGAGGAGGTCACCGAAGCCATCTCGATCACCGCGCAGACCGAGGGCTGAGGTCCACAGACGGCCGCGCCGGACACCAAGGAGAGCCGGTCCCGTCCGGCGCGGCCTTTCCTCCGCTCCCGCCCTCCGGGGAGCGCGCACCGCAACTGAATCGCCCGCTGAATCGCCCAACTGAATCGCCCAACTGAATCGCCCAACTGAATCGCCCAACTGGATCAAACAACTGAATCGGACAACCGCATCGCACAATTGAACGACACAACCGCATCCCCCGAACCGCACAGCCCCAGCGGCACAGCAGAACCGAATCTGCATCCACCCGACAGCACGATCCCCGTCCGGCGCATCCGACCGGTCAGACCCATGCACGATCACATACACCTCAGGTCGCGACGGCACAGCGCGGTGCCGCCCAGTGCGACACCGTCCGCGACACCGAACGCGGGCCCGGCCGAACCCCCGGCCGCACACCTTTCCGTACCGAATCGGAGCGACGAGACATGACACCTCCGGTGATGACCGGCGAGCGGCCGTCCGCCGCGGGCGGGGGAGACGCCCGCGTGCGGAAGACCCGCACGTCCACGGGTTCCCCCGCGCGCGTCCGCAGCCGGCGCCGCGGCACCATAGCCCTCTTCATGGCACCCGCGCTGCTCATCTACACCCTGCTGGTCCTCGTGCCGGTCGCCCTGGCGGTGTACTTCAGCTGGTTCAAGTGGAACGGCTTCGGCGGCCTCCCCACCGACTTCATCGGGTTCGACAACTTCACCCGGATGTTCGAGGACCCGCTGTTCAGCGGGGACCTGCGGCGCGGCGGGCTGCTGGTGGTGCTCTCGCTCTGCATCCAGCTCCCGATGGCGATGAGCCTGGCGCTGCTGCTCAACCAGCGCATGCGCGGCCGGGCCCTGTACCGGGTGCTGTTCTTCGCCCCGTACGTGATCTCCGAGGTCATCACCGGTGTGCTGTTCAGCCTGATCCTGTCGCCGCGGGACGGCCTGTTCAACCAGATCCTGGGCAGCGTGGGCCTGGAGTCCTGGCAGAAGGCGTGGCTGGCCGAGCCCGACACCGTGATGATCGCCCTGTTCGTGGTGATCACCTGGCGGTTCTTCGGCTTCCACACCATCCTCTACCTGGCCGGCCGGCAGTCCATCCCCACCGAGCTGTACGAGGCGGCCTCGCTGGACGGCGCCAGCGGCTGGCAGCAGTTCCGGCACATCACCCTGCCGCTGCTCGCCCCCACCATCCGCATCAGCGCCTTCCTCTCCGTGATCGGCACCATCCAGCTGTTCGACCTGGTGTGGATTCTCACCCGGGGCGGCCCGGTGCACTCCTCCGAGACGCTGGCCGTGACCATGTTCGACTACGGCTTCCAGCGCTACCAGATCGGCTACGCCAGCGCCTTCTCCGTCGCGATCTTCATGATCAGCCTGGTGTTCGCGCTGCTGTACCAGCGGTTCGTTCTGCGCCGTGACACCGCGGGCGCCCTGACCACCATGGGAGGCAGGAAGTGACTGCCCGCACCGACAAGACCGCCGACGCCGTCGTCTCCAAGACGGGCGGCTCCCGGCCGGCCAAGGCCCGCCGCGGCTCCGGCAACGTCCGGCGCCGCCCGGTGCTCGCCGGGCTCTCCCTGCACGCCCTGGCACTGACCCTGGTCGCGCTGGTGCTGATCCCGCTGCTGTTCGCCGTCATCGGCGGCTTCAAGGACACCACCCAGCTCGCCGACAACGCCTTCGGCCTGCCGGACCCGTGGCACCCGGAGAACTACACCGACGTGCTGACCGCCGGCGACTTCTGGCGGCAGCTGTTCAACAGCACGCTGGTCGCTCTCGGCACCACCGTGATCACCGTGATCGCCGGCGCGATGGTGGCCTTTGTCCTGGCCCGCTTCGCGTTCCGCATGCGGGAGGGCTTCTTCACCCTCTTCACCATCGGCCTGATGTTCCCGCCGGCGGTCGCGATCCTGCCGCTGTTCGTGCTGCTGCGCGAGATGGGACTGCTGGACAACCCGCTGGGCGTGATCCTGCCCCAGGCCGCCTTCGGCCTGCCGATCACCATCATCATCCTGCGCGGCTTCTTCCGGGAGGTCCCGCACGAGGTGGAGGAGGCGGCCATCCTGGACGGCTGCTCCCCGGCCGGCTTCTTCTGGCGCATCCTGATGCCGATGTCCCGCCCGGCGCTGGCCACCGTCTCGGTGCTGGCGCTCGTGGTGAGCTGGAACAACTACTTCCTTCCGCTGGTCGTCTTCACCGACCCCAGCTGGTGGACGCTGCCGCTGGGCGTTCAGCAGTTCCAGGGGCAGTACGCGTCCGACACCGCCAAGGTCCTGGCCTACCTGGTGCTCGCCATGCTGCCCGCGCTCGGATTCTTCGCCATCGCCGAACGCCACCTGGCCAGCGGTCTCACCGCCGGCGCCACCAAGGGATGAGAGGACGACCGTGACGGCACACACCTCCGCACCGATGCTGCGGGTCTCCGGCAGCCGCCTGACCGACGGCGAGGGCAACACCGTCCGGCTGCGCGGCGTCGGGCTGGGCGGCTGGATGAACATGGAGAACTTCATCACCGGCTATCCCTCCACCGAGGCGGGGATGCGCCAGGCGGTGACCTCCGTGATCGGCCCGGACCGCGCGGCCCTGTTCTTCGACCGGCTGCTCACCTCCTTCTTCACCGAGGAGGACGCGGCGCTGCTCGCCGCCCTGGGCACCAACTGCGTGCGCATCCCCGTCAACTACCGGCACTTCGAGTCGGACCTGCGGCCCTTCGAGATCATCGAGGAGGGCTTCGCACAGCTCGACCGGGTGATCGCGCTGCTGGGCGAGCACGGCATCTACAGCGTGATCGACCTGCACGCCCTGCCCGGCGCGCAGAACCAGCACTGGCACTCCGACAACCCGACCCATGTGGCCTCCTTCTGGCTGCACCGGCACTTCCAGGACCGGGTGGTCAAGCTGTGGGAGGTCATGGCCGACCGCTACAAGGACAACCCGTGGGTCGGCGGCTACAACCCCATCAACGAGCCCGCCGACCCGACCGGCGAGGCCATCGGCCCGTTCTACGACCGCCTGGTCAAGGCGGTGCGCGCGATCGACCCGCACCACGTGCTGTTCCTGGACGGCAACACCTACTCCACGGACTTCTCGGTCTTCCGCGAGGTCTACGAGAACACCGTGTTCGTCTGCCACGACTACGCGCTGGCCGGCTTCGCGCACGGCGGCCCGTACCCGGGGTACACGCGCGGTGAGTGGGTGGACGCCGGCCATCTGCGGGCCGCCTTCGACAAGCGCACCCGCTTCCAGCGGGAGACCGGCACGCCGCTGTGGGTCGGCGAGTTCGGCCCGGTGTACACCGGCGATCCGGAGAAGGACGCGCAGCGGTACCAGATCCTGCGCGACCAGCTTGCGCTCTACGACGAGCACCAGGCCGGCTGGTCGCTGTGGACGTACAAGGACGTCGGCCTCCAGGGGCTGGTCAGCCCGGACCCGGCGGGCCCGTACCTGGACCGCTTCGGCCCGTTCATCGCCAAGAAGAAGCGGCTGGGCGCGGACCGCTGGGGCTCCACGATGGAGGAGTCGGCGGACGCGCTGGAGCCGCTGCACCGGCTGATCGAGACCGAGGCGCCGGACTGGTTCGCCTACCCGTGGGGCGGGCGCTACCAGACCGACGACCTGATCCGGCACGTCCTGATCGCGCAGGCGCTGCTGCCCGAGTACGCCGAGCTGTTCCGCGGGCTGGACGAGCCGGAGCTGCTGGCCCTGGCGGACTCCTTCGCCCTGGGCAACTGTGTGCGGCGGCAGCCGCTGCTGGACCTCCTGGCGGAGAACCTGGGCGGCTCCGCGCCGTCCTGACCGCCGTCCTGACCGCCGTCCGTCCGTACCGGCCCAGCCCGGCGGACCCGCCCCCGCGGCCGACCGGCCGCCCGGGGCGGGCCCGCCGGGCTCCGCCGTTCCCGGAGTCCCGGTCCTCCGCCGCGGTGCCCGCCCTGCTGCGCAGCGGCGGTGCTCAGCGGTGGTGCGGCGTCCGGTACGCCCGGGGAAGCTTCAGCCCGCGCTCGGCCATGACCTGCCGCAGCCGGTCCGGATAGTCCGTGATGATCCCGTCCACGCCGTCGTCGATCAGCTTGTGCATGGTGGCCGGGTCGTTCACGGTCCACGGGATCACCTTCAGCCCCGCCTCGTGCGCCTGGCGCACCAGCTCGGCCGTGACATACGGCCGGTAGTCCGGGTCACCGACCGCGCCGCCCTGCGGATCGCCGTGCACCGGCGAGACGGCGTCCGCACCGAAGGACGAGACGGCCGCCACCAGGCTGCCGCCGAAGTCGTCGATGTCGATGCCGCCCAGCCAGGGCGAGGCACCCGGCAGCCCTGCCTGGAGGAAGGGCTGGCCGTTGGTCAGCGCCACGATCGGCAGCCGGGGCTCCACCTCGCGCATCCGCATCAGCGCGCCCCAGTCGAAGCTCTGAATCGTGACCCGGCGCAGCATTCCGGCCCGCCGCACCTCCTCGGCCACCACCTGCACGAACTGCTCGCGGGGCGCGGTCTCGTGCGGTGCCGCCGCCTCCACCTTGGTCTCCACGTTCAGCGTGACGCCGTACGCCCGGGCGTCCTTGACCAGGTCGAAGACCTCGGACAGCAGCGGCATCCGGGCGCCGGGGCTGGGCCGCTGCCCGGGGTACTGGGGCAGGGTCTGCGAACCGCAGTCCAGGGTGCGCACCTGGGCCAGCGTCAGATCGACGACGTACTTGCCGACGTAGGGGTACTGCGGGTCGCCGTCGAAGGCCGGTCCGGTGTCCCGGCACTTGGCGCCGGAGATCCGGCGGTCGTGGGTGACCACGGCCTCGCCGTCCCCGGTGATCTGGACGTCCAGCTCCAGCGTGGACACCCCGGTCTCCAGCGCGTGGGCGAAGGACGCCAGGGTGGATTCCACCACCAGGCCGAGACCGCCGCGATGCGCCTGGAGGTCGAAGTGGGGCTTTCCGTGGTGGGGCCGGTGGTGGTCGTGCCGGCCGCCGCCCTGGTGGTGCTGCGTGCTCCCGGCGGTCACCGTCAGCGCCACCAGCGCCACGGCGAGGAGCGAACGGATGGTGGTTCTGGCCCGGTACCGCATGCGGTGCCCTCCCTGCGGGGAAACGGAACGTCTGCACACGGCGCCGACTATCCGGCGCCCCGGTGGCCCGCGGGACGCCCGCACATGCCCGCCCGGTTTCCGTCACATGACGTCTCCGCCCCGCCCCGTCCCGCCCCGTCCCGTCCCGCCCCGTCCCGCCCCGTCCCGCCGCCCTCCCGCGTGCGGCGGCCGGCCGCGGCTCAGCCGGTCAGGCGGTCGAGGGCCGCGGTCGCGTGGGACAGGACGGCGGTACGGGTCAGGTGCCGGCCCCGGTCGCACAGCTCCCGGAACCGCCCCTGGCCCAGCCGGGCGCGCAGCATCCCGGCCACCGCCTCGGCCCGGGCCGAGACCCCGGTGAAGAGGATCGACGCCGGGGCGGGCGGCAGCGCGCCGCACAGTACCGCCGCCGGCTCGTCCACACCATGGCGGACCAGCAGATCGAGCACCCCGCGCAGCGCGATGGCCAGCGCCAGCTCCGCCCCCTGGCTGGGCCAGTCGGCAAGCAGCGAGCGGTAGGTGCGGGCCGCCCGTGTGCCGCTGCCGTCGTACTCGCTCTGTGCCGTGGCCAGCGCCACCCAGGCGGACATGGTCAGCATGGTGCTGGAGGTGCGCTGCCCCAGCCGGGCGGCGTGCAGGAACTCCTCCGGCAGTTCGCCGTCCCGGTCCGCGTCGCCGCGCAGCGCGATCTCCGCGCGCACCAGCTCGGCCACGATCTGCGCGTCCAGCGAGCCCGGGTCGGGCTCGGCGGCGGGCGGCGCCACCGTGTCGGACAGGCGGCGGGCCTGCTCCTCGTCGCCGGTGGCCAGGAGGGCGAAAGCGACGCAGCCGTCGCTGAACCGGACCCCGTGCGCCTCGCCCGCCTCGGCCGCGAGCTGCCGCACCCGGCGGTAGTGGTGCAGCGCCTCGGCGCTCCGCTCCTCGGCCCAGGCGATGTCGCCCAGCACGTCGTGCGCGTACCGGCCGCCGGGGTCGCCGTGCCGTTCGGCGTAGGCGGCTCCGGCGCGGGCAAGGCGCCGTGCCTCCTCGATGTCGCCCTCGAACCAGGCGGCCAGCGCGGCGGTGCCCATCGCCGAGCCCAGCAGCGGATGCCCCCGGCCCTCGCCCTCGCCGCCGTCGCCGTCGCCGTCGCCGCCGGGCCATCCGGCGATCCGGAGGGCGGTGCGGGCCCAGGCGAGGATCTCCGGCCGCAGCGTCATGCAGCCGAAGTAGTGCAGGGCGCGCAGCAGCCGCAGCAGGCCGTCCAGATCGCCGGACTCCGCATACCACTGCTGGGCGGCGCGGAAGTGCGGCAGCTCCCGTTCCAGGGCGGTCACCCAGTGCTCGTCGGGCGGTGGCGCGCTGGTGACCAGGGCCTCGGCATGCGCGGTGTACCAGGCGGCGTGCCGGGCGCGCAGCGCGTCGAGCTGCCCGTCCCGTTCGGCAAGCCGCTCCCGCCCGTACTGGCGCAGCGTCTCCAGCAGGGAGTAGCGCGCCCCGGAACGGCGGACCAGGGACTGTTCCACCAGATCGGCCAGCAGGTGGGGACGGGCGCACGTCACCCCGGCCACCGCGTCCAGGGTGAAGCTTCCCGGGAAGACGGCAAGTTGGGTGAACAGGGTGCGCTCCGGACCGGTGAGGAGGCGGAACGACCAGTCCACGACCGAGGTCAGCGACCGGTGGCGCGGCCCCTCGGGGTGGCGCCGGCGGCCGGAGAGCACCGCCAGCCCGTCGTCCAGCAGCCGCAGGATTCCGGCCGGTGAGAGCGCGCGGCTGCGCACCGCCGCCAGTTCGATGGCCAGCGGCAGGCCGTCCAGCCGCCGGCACAGCTCGGCCACGGCGGTGCGCTCCCCGGTCCCCGGCCCGGGGCCGAAGTGCGGGTCGGCGGCGCGGGCCCGGTCCAGGAAGAGGGCGACCGCGTCCGGCCCGCCCAGCGGCTCCACCGGAAACACCTGTTCGCCCTCCACGGCGAGCGGCTCGCGGCTGGTGACCAGGATGCGCAGATGCTCGGCCTGCTGCACCAGCCGGGCGGCCAGCTCCGCCACCGGCTCGATCAGATGCTCGCAGTTGTCCAGCACCAGCAGGGACTTGCGGAGGCAGAGCGCGGCCGGGACGAGGTCGGCCAGCCGCCGCTCGCTCTCCGGCAGCAGGCCCAGGGCCACGGACAGCTCCTGGAACAGCGCGGCCGGGCCGTCCAGGTCGGCGAGCCGGCACTCGATCACGCCGTCCGGGAAGCGGTGCCCCACCAGCCGTGCGGCGTGCGCGGCGAGCCGGGTCTTGCCCACCCCGCCGGTGCCGACCAGGGAGACCAGCGGGTGCGCGTCCAGCAGTTCGGTCAGCCGGTCGAGCTGCTCGTCCCGGCCGATCAGGGAGGTGGGCGGCACGGGCAGCCCGGGTGCCGGGCCGGGCGGGGCCGGCGGCGTGGTCACGGGCGCGGACACAGGCGTGGTCACGGGTGCGGACACGGCCGCGGATACGGCCGCGCCGATGCCCATGCCTGCGCCCATGCCTGCGCCCATGTCCATGCCCACCGGAACGGCCGGCGGCGGGGCGGCGACCGGCTCCGGCTCCGGCGTCGGCGTCGGCGCCGGAGCCGGGGGCAGATCGTGGCGGAGGATCGCCGTCTCCAGTGCGCACAGCTCGGGCGCCGGGTCGATGCCCAGCTCCTCGGCCAGCCGCAGCCGGTGTCGCCGGAACAGCTCCAGCGCCCGGGTCTGCTGGCCCAAGCCGTACCAGACCCGCATCAGCAGGCCGATCGGCCGCTCCCGCAGCGGATGCGCCAGATGGTGCGCCTCCAGCAGGGAGGCCGCCTCGGCGGGCCGGCCCAGTGCCCTCAGCAGCTCGGCCCGGTCCTCGGCCGCGACCAGCCGCAGCTCGTCCAGCCGGGCCGTCACCGGGCCGAGCGGCAGCAGGTCCGCCAGGTCCTGGTACGCGCTGTCACCGTGCCACAGCGCCTCGGCCTCGGTGAGCAGCCGCAGCGCCTCCGCGGCCCGGGCCGGTCCGCCCTCACGCTCCGCCCGGCGGGCGGCGGCGAGCAGCCGCTCGAACCGCAGCGCGTCCAGCCGCTCCGGCGACACCTCGGCCAGATAGCCGGAGCCCTCGGTGCGGATCACCTCCGCACCGCCGGGCCCGAGTGCGCCCCGCAGCCGGGAGACGGCGCTGTGCACGGCACCGGCCGACCCCGCGCCCACCGCCTCGGCCAGCCGCTCCCGGGAGATGACCTCGCCCGGGCGGCTGAGCAGCAGGCCCAGCAGGCAGCGCTGCGTACGGCCGCGCAGTTCGATGCGCCGGCCGTGCTCGTCATGCGTCAGCACCGGTCCCAGGACCGCGAACCGCACCATCCCGGACGCCTCCCGAAACGTTCCGGTCCCGTCCCGACAGCATGCCTCGACGGCAGGGGCCGGACAACCGTGTTCTCCGGGAAGGCGCGGGCGGGTGCCGAACCGATCGAGCCGCGGCGACCGTATCGACGTCTGTGGACGCCCGGACGGAACCGGGTACCGGGGTCAGGAGGGGAGCCGGGGGCCGGACGGCCCCCGGCGGCCCGTGAAGGAGGAGACAGGCGATGTCCGCGGACGTGATGTCTGACAATCTGGAGGAGAGGGTGTTCGGCGCGGCCGTGGGCACCCTGGAACTGTTCGGGATCTATCTCGGCTCCCGGCTGGGACTGTACGAGGTGCTGGACGAGCGCCGCCGCACCGGCCGCGGCCCGGTCACCTACGGCGAGTTCGCCGCGGAGGCCGGCATCCACCCGCGCTACGCCCGGGAGTGGCTGGAGCAGCAGGCGGTGGCCGACATGCTGGCGGTGGACGACCCGGCCGCCGACGCCGAGGCCCGCCGCTACCACCTGCCGGCGGCGCACGCCGGGGTCCTGGTGGACCAGGAGGCCGCGGACCATCTGGCGCCGCTGGCCCGGATGGTGGTCGGCATCGCCGGGGTGCTGGACGAGGTCGCGGACGCCTACCGCACCGGCGGCGGCGTGCCGTACGCCCGCTACGGCGAGGACTTCCGGCACGGGCAGGGCGGCATCAACCGGCCGGCGTTCACCACCGCGCTGGTGGAGGAGTGGCTGCCCGCCGCGGAGGACGTGACCGAGCGGCTGCGCACCTCCGGCGGGCGGGTCGCCGACCTCGGCTGCGGCCACGGCTGGGCCGCCATCGCGCTGGCCTCCGCCTTTCCCAGGGCGGAGGTGTGGGGCCTGGACGCCGACCCGGAGTCGGTCGAGGACGCCCGGGCCAACGCGGAGGCGCGCCAGGCCCGGGTGCGGTTCGTCACCGCCGACGCGTCGGCGGTCGCGGCGCACGGGCCGTTCGACCTGATCCTGGTGCTGGAGGCGCTGCACGACATGGCGCAGCCGGTGAAGGCGCTGGCCGCGGCGCGGGACGCGCTGGCCGAGGGCGGGTCGGTGATCGTCGCCGACGAGGCGGTGGCCGAGCGGTTCACCGCGCCGGGCGGCGATCTGGAGCGGATGATGTACGGCTGGAGCATCAGCGCCTGCCTGCCCTCGGTGATGGCCGAGGGGCCGGGGCACGCCATCGGCACGGTGATCCGTGAGGACACGGTGCGCGAGCTGGCCGCCGAGGCGGGGTTCGGCGCCGTGGAGGTTCTCCCGGTCGACGCCGGGTTCTTCCGCCTCTACCGCATGACCCGCTGACCCGCTGACCCGGATGACCGGCCGTCGGTGGCTGTGTCCGGGTCCGGCCCCGGAGCCGGACCCGGACACAGGGTCTCTGCGGCGCCGCGTGCCGCGCGGCACGCGGCACGCGGCACGCGAGGGATGCTCGTCACATGTCCTCGCGGTGCGGCCCCCGCCTCAGGCGAGGTGGGCGAGGAGCGCGGCAAGGCGGCGCTGGGCGCGGGTGGTACGGCTCTTGACCGTGCCGAGCGGGATGCCCTGCGCATGCCCGATCTCCCGCTGGCTCAGCCCCTGGAAGTAGGCCAGGCCGATCACCGCCCGTTCGTCCGGGTGCAGCCGGGCCAGCGCGGTCCGCACCTGGGAGCGGAGCCACGCCCGTTCCAGCGAGTCGGCCTCGGAGCCCTCCGGGGCCGGACGGGCGTGGTGCTCGTCCTCCAGCGGCACCTGGGCCAGGCGGTTGCGCTCCCGGCGGTGCACGTCGATGGCGGCGCGCTGGGCGATGACGCTCAGCCAGGGCCGCAGGTCGCGGGAGGCGTCCACGGAACCCGCGGCACGCCACGCCTGGACGAACCCCTGCTGGACGGCTTCCATGGCCAGTTCGCGGTCCCCCAGCACCCGCAGGGCGGCGGCGCGCATCACGCCCGCATAGCGGCGGTAGACCTCGGCGACGGCCTCGGGGTCGCCGCGGCTGAAGCGTTCCGCGAGCGCGACGGCCGACAGGCCGTCGGCCCGTCCGCCGGTGCCGGCGGGCCCGGTGCTCGGCCCGGCGCTCGGCCCGGTGCTCGGCCGGGCGGTGGCGGTGTCGCCCGGGGGATCGGCCGTGGTGCCGCTCAGGAGAGCCGCGCCGCGGGGTGTTTCGGCGGTGCCGGTGGAGTGGTAAGGACTGCGGTACATGCGGTTTCCCCCAGTTGACGCGCGTAGCGTTTGTTTCGCGCTCAACGATGAGGGGGGCGTCTGTCAGTCCGCTTGCAGAACGCTCGCAGCCGCCCGTCCGGACCGGACGGGCGGCCACGAGCGGTGTGCCGGGAGGGCTCAGTCCGCGGCGGCGGCGACGGCCTCCGGCCGGAGATCGGTCCGCCGCAGGAACTGCGCGTTGACCGCCACCACGATCGTGGACAGGCTCATCAGCACCGCTCCGAGCGCCATCGGCAGCACGATCCCGGCCCAGGCCAGGGCTCCCGCCGCCAGCGGGACGGCCAGCAGGTTGTAACCCGCGGCCCACCACAGGTTCTGCACCATCTTCCGGTAGCTCGCCCGGGACAGCCGGATCACCGAGACCACACCGCGCGGGTCGTCCGAGGCCAGCACGATGCCGGCGGACTCGATCGCCACGTCCGTGCCCGCGCCGATGGCGACCCCGACATCGGCCCTGGCCAGTGCGGGCGCGTCGTTGACGCCGTCGCCGACCATGGCCACGGTCCGGCCGCGCCGCCGGAGACCGGCCACCGCCGAGTCCTTGTCCTCCGGCAGCACCTCGGCAAAGACCTCGTCGATGCCCAGTTCGGCGGCCACCGCATCCGCGACCTGCCGCGCGTCGCCGGTGATCATGGCCACGGTGATGCCGCGCCGGTGCAGGGCGGCGACGGCCTGCCGGGACTCCGGCCGGATCTCGTCCTCCAGGGCCAGTGCGCCGGTCACCGCGCCGTCGCGGACCACGTGCAGCACGGCGGCTCCCCGGGACGTCCACTCCGCCACCGCCGGGTCCAGCGCCTCCGGGAGTTCCAGGCCGCGTTCACGCAGCAGGGCGGGACCGCCGACCGCGACCGCGGTGCCGTCCACCAGGGCCTCCACGCCCCGTCCGGTCATGGAGCGGAAGCCGGCCGCGGCGGGCGGGACCAGTCCGCGTTCCCGGGCGGCGGCGACGATGGCGCGGGCCAGCGGGTGCTCGCTCTCCGCCTCCACCGCGGCGGCCTGCGCCAGCACCGCACGCTCGTCCGTCCCCGGGACGGCGGCGATGCCGGTGACGGCGTGCGCGCCCCTGGTCAGGGTGCCGGTCTTGTCGAAGAGGACGGCGTCCACCTCGCGCATCCGCTCCAGCGCCAGCCGGTCCTTGACCAGGACCCCGCTGCGCGCCGACTTGGCCGTGGAGATGGAGACCACCAGCGGGATCGCCAGGCCCAGGGCGTGCGGGCAGGCGATGATCAGCACGGTGACCGCCCGGGTGACCGCGTCGTCGGGGCGGCCGAGCAGCAGCCACGCCAGCACGGTGACCGCTGCCGCCGCCAGCGCCACGTAGAACAGCAGCGCGGCGGCGCGGTCGGCCAGCACCTGGGAACGTGAGCGGGAGGCGGCGGCCTCGGCGACCAGCCGCTGGATGCCGGCCAGGGCGGTGTCCTCGCCGACCGCGTCCACCCGCACCCGGACCGAGCCGTCGGCGGCCACCGAGGCGGCGATGACCTTGTCGCCCTCGGTGCGGCTCACCGGGTTGGACTCGCCGGTGATCATCGATTCGTCCAGCTCGGCGGAGCCGCGCACGATGGTGCCGTCGGCCGGGACCCGGCCGCCCGGGCGGACCAGGACGACATCGCCCACGGCGAGCCGCGAGGCGCGGACCGGGTGGGGCTCGCCGTCCGGGCCTATCCGCTCGGCCTCGTCGGGCAGCAGCTCGGCCAGGGCGGCGAGCGCGCCCCGGGCCTGGCCGATGGCGCGCATCTCCATCCAGTGGCCCAGCAGCATGATGTCGATCAGCAGGGACAGCTCCCACCAGACCTCGACCTCGAACAGGCCCAGACTCGCCGTCCAGCTCGCCACGAACGCGACGGTGATGGCCATCCCGATCAGCAGCATCATCCCGGGGCGGCGGTCGCGGAGTTCGGCGACCGCGCCGGTGAGGAACGGGCCGCCGCCGTAGAGGAAGATCGCCGTGCCGAGGGCGGGGGCGACCGCGGCCATGCCCGGGAAGTCCAGCCCGTAGCCGAACCATTCCATGATCATGTGGCTGGTGACCAGCACCGGCAGCGTCAGCAGCAGGGAGAGCCAGAACCGGCTGCGGAACATCTCCGGACTGTGCCCGGCGTGCTTGTCATGCCCTCCGTGGCCGGTGTGCCCTTCGTGGTCGGCGTGTCCGCCGAGCCCGTCATGGCCGGCGTGGCCGGCGTGCCCGGTCCGGGCGGTGTGCGTGTCGTGCTCGGCGGGTGTCTCGTGCTGGTGGTGGTCCGCCTGGGCGGAGTGGTGCCGGTTCATGGCTGCGTCTCCTCGGGTGCGCCGTATAAGGAGCGACTATACCCCCTGGGGGTATATCTGCAACCCTCTGGTCCGCCCGCCCCTTCCCACATGTCCCGGTGATCCGTCCGGCAGTCCCCGCCGGACGGCTGACGGGATTCACCAGGGGCCGTCCGGCGGGGACAACTCGGCGTCGGCCGCGTGCGGCGGGGCGCTCAGGCCGCGGCGAGCGCCTCGGTGGGGGCGAGGCGGGCGGCTCGGAGGGCCGGGTAGAGGCCGGCGCAGGCGCCGATCAGCAGGGTGGCGGCCAGGCCGCCGCCCATCGCCCAGGCGGGGACGACCGAGGGCCAGCCCTGCGAGGCCGCATAGCCGGCGGTCACCGCGATGCCCAGCAGCACCCCGCCCGCGCCGCCGAGCGCGGACAGCAGCTGGGATTCCACCAGGAACTGGGTTCGGATCTGGCCGCGGGTGGCCCCGAGGGAGCGGCGCAGGCCGATCTCGGCCCGTCGTTCCAGCACCGAGATGACCATGGTGTTGGCCACCCCGACCCCGCCGACCAGGAGGGACACCGCGCCCAGGCCCAGCAGCAGGGCGTTCAGCGTGGCGTCCGCGGCCTGCTTGGCGGCCAGTGCCTCCGAGGGCCGGGAGACCTGGACCTCGTTGGGGGCGGCCGGATTGGCGGTCGCGCCCAGTACGGATTGGACGTCCTCGACGGCGTCTTCGGCGGTGCGCGCGTATACGGTCGTGGGGTATCCGTCGAAGCCCAGCCCGGCCTCGGCGACCGGCCAGCCGACCAGCGCGGAGGTGTCCAGCTCCGGGGCGAGCGGCGCCGGGTGCAGGATTCCGGTCACCGTGAACCACCGGTCGCCCAGCCAGACGAGGACATCCGCGCCCGCGCGGTGCACCCCGAGCCGCTCGGCCGCCTTGCTGCCCAGCACCACGGCGGGGTAGGCGGCGGTGGCGTCGTTGAGCCAGGCGCCGGCGGCGACCTCGGCGCCCGTGACGGCGGGCAGGCCGAGGGCCGCGGCGCGCACCGCGATCGAGTTGTTCCGGGCCTTCGGGACCAGATCGGTGCGGTAGACCCGGGCCTGCGTCTTCCCGGTGGCGGAGACGGTCTCCACCGGGCCGATCCGGTCGATCATCCGCGGCGCCTCGGCCGGCAGCGGGGACTCCTCGCCGCCCAGGGTCTGGCCGGGGGAGACGGTCAGCAGATTGGTGCCCAGCTCGGCCAGTTGCCGGTTGAGGTCCTCCCGGCTGGAGGCGGAGATGCCGGTGACGCAGACCATGGCGGCGATGCCGATGGCGATGCCGAGCGCGGAGAGGACGACGCGCAGGGGGCGGGCGTGCAGGCCGGAGGCGCCGGTGCGCAGCACGTCGGCCGGTGCCATGCGGGCGGGGCGGGGGGTCATGCGGTCACCTCCGTGGGCGCGGCACCGGCGCCGGCGGTGCCGTGCGTGGCGGTGCCGTGCGAGGTGTCACGGACGATGCGGCCGTCCTTGAGGTGCACCGCACGCGGCAGCGAGCCGGCGATGTCCCGGTCGTGCGTGATGACCAGCACGGTGGTCCCGGACGCGTTCAGCTCGCGCAGCAGGTCCATCACCCCGTTGCCCGAGGCCGAGTCCAGGGCCCCGGTCGGCTCGTCGGCCAGCAGCAGCGGGGGACTGCCCAGCACCGCCCGGGCGATGGCGGTGCGCTGTTTCTCCCCGCCGGACAGCTCGTGCGGCCGGTGGCCGAGCCGGTGGCCCAGCCCCACCCGGTGCAGTGCCTCCTCGGCCAGGGCGCGGCGCCGGGCGCGCGGCACACCCGCGTAGAGCAGGCCGTCCGCCACGTTGTCCAGCACCGGCACCCCGGGCGCCAGGTGGAACTGCTGGAAGACGAAGCCGATGGTGGCGGCGCGCAGTGCGGACAGCTCCCGGTCGGACATCCGGGAGACGTCGTGACCGTCGATCCGGACGGTTCCGGAGGACGGCCGCTGGAGCGTGCCGACGACGTTCAGCAGCGTGGACTTGCCGGAGCCGGACGGGCCGACCACGGCGAGGAGTTCACCGCGCCGCACGGTCAGGTCCGCCCCGCACAGGGCGGCGACCTCACCGTAGACCCGGCTCGCGGCGCGCAGTTCGACCACCGGAGCGGGCGCGGCGTCGGCCGGGGCGGTCACTCGGGGACCCCCACGGTCAGGCCCTCCGCCACGCCGTCGCCGCTGACCTCGACCATGCCGTCCGCGAACAGGCCGGTGTCCACGGCAAGGTAGCGGGTGGCCGAGCCCTCCACGACCTCCAGGGCGTAGCCGCCCTCGCGCAGCGCGACCAGGGCCGTGACCGGGACGGCGAGCACCTCCTCGCGGCGCTCCGCCTCCAGCACCACATCCACCGGAGCCGCCTGGTAGCCGCCGAGCTTCTCCTCGTCCAGGACCGTGAGTTCGACCGGGATGACGGCGGCGGGCGCGCCCTGGGCCCCGGCGGCGGCCGGGTCGGTGGCGGCGGTGCCGGCGGTGGCAGCGGTGCCCACGCTGGTGACCTCGGCCGCGGCCTCGGTGCCGTCCGGCAGGGTGACGGTCGCCGCCGTGCCCTCGGCGACCAGGCCCTCCAGGGCGACATCCAGATCGACGGAGATCACCCGCTCGGTGCCGGTCCAGTTCAGCAGCGGTCCGGCGGCCGCGCCGCCGACCGAGGCGGCCAGGGAGTCCACCCGGATGCTGCCGGGCGCGATCACCGCCTCGCCGGGGACCAGGGTGCCGGTCCGGTCCAGGCCGAGATCCTCCTGCCAGGCGCGCACCGCCTCGGCGGTGGAGCCGGTGAACTCCTCGTCCACGGTGAAACCCGTGTAGCCGAGGGCCTCCAGGTTCTTTTCGAGCTGCCGCACGTCCTTGCCCTCGCTGCCCTGGGCGAGCGGCCGGTAGAGCGGGAGCGAGCCGTAGAGCAGCGGCACCGGGCGCTCGTCGATCCGGTAGACGGTGTCGCCGCGTCCCAGGACCTCCCCCGCCTCGGGAAGCCAGGTCACGGTGCCGCCGCCTTCCGCGGCACCGGCCGGCGGGGCCTCGACGGTGGTGGCGGTGCCGTGGCCCAGGCTGCCGCCGACCTTCTCGGAGCGGACAAGGGTGGTCCGCTCCACGGTGGCGGTGGCGGGCGGTCCGCTGGGTGCCGCGGCCTCGGCGGTGCCGTTGCCGCCGCCCCAGCCGATGGCGGCGGCGCCGGCGGCCCCGGCAGCCGCCACCGCCGCCACGGCCAGCAGGACCGTCCGCCCGGGCCGACGCCGCGCCGGGTCGGCGGCGGTGCCGCGGCTGCTGTCTCCGCGCGGTGTCACTCGTCGCTCCCGATGAGGTCGTTGAGCTTGTCGCGGCACGTGTCCAGGGCGTCCTGGAACTGCGGGTCGGACGGGTCGATGCCGGTCTCGCCGGGGGTGAAGCCGCCGTCCGGGTCGGGGTCGGGCACGTCGATGCCGTTCTCCCGCATGCAGGCGGCCAGGTCGCCCATGGCGTCGAGCTGCTCGTCGGTGAAGGGGTCCCGGTCGGAGAGCTGCGGCGGCGCCAGATCGCGGCAGGAGTCCATGGCACTCTGGAGGGTTTCCAGGTCGTCGACGCCGCTCCGCACGTCGGCGAGGCCGAACTCTCCGGTCTCCGGGTCGGGGTCGGGCAGGTCGATGCCGTGCTCGCGCATGCACGCGGCGAACGCCTGCGCCTGCTCGGCGGTGTCGTCCGCACTCTTCTCGGCGGCGGTGCCGGAGTCGTCGTTGAGCGAGGCGACCGGGGTGGAGTCCTCGTCGCTGCCGCCGCAGGCGGCCGTGAACAGGCCCAGGGCCAGCAGCGCGGCGGCCGTCGCCGTCCGGCGGGGGCCGCCGCGCCGCTGCCGGGCGGTGGCCCGGGCCGCCGGTGCGGTCGCCGGTGCGGTCGCGGCGGGCGAGGGGTTCGTGGTGATGGTCATGGGCCGATGCTGCGCGGCCGGTCTGGGAAGGTGCTGGGCGTTACCTGGGAACAAGCTGGGAACGCGCGGCGGCGTCGCGGGTCCCGGGGCCGGCGACCGGCTCCGCGGGCGGTGCGGGAAGCGGCAGCAGGACCCGGAACACCGCGCCCCCGCCGCCGCGGGCACGCAGTTCGATCCGCCCCTGGTGGGCCTCGGTGAGGGCGGCGGCGATGGCCAGGCCCAGTCCGGTGCCGCCGGCCCGGGCCGGACCCGCCCGGTAGAAGCGTTCGAAGACGTGCCGGGCGTCCTCGGGCGGGATGCCGGGGCCGGTGTCGGCCACCTCCAGCACCGCCACCCCCGGGGCGCGGGAGGGGAGTGTCCCCACGGCCGCCAGAGATTCCCCGTCCACCGTGCCCGTGCCGCCCGTGCCGCCCGAGGTGTCGGCACCCGGGGCTCCGGCGGCTCCGGCGGCTCCGCCGGTGCCGGCCGGTTCCCCGGAAGGCACCGGCTCGCGGCCGATCCGCACGGTGATCCCGGCGTCGGGCGGAGTGTGCCGCAGCGCGTTGGCCAGCAGATTGCCCACCACCTGCCGCAGCCGCAGCGGGTCGCCCAGCACCGTCACCGGGTCCGGCCGGGCCCCCCGTCCCTCCGCCTCACCGCCGTCCGGGCCGCCCGGTCCGGCGAGCCCGGTCAGCCGCAGCGTGCGGTCCGGGTGCCGCCCGTGCGCATCGCGGATCAGGTCGGCGGCCAGCTCCCGCAGATCGACCGGGCGGTGCTCCACCGGCCGCTGCCGGTCCAGCCGGGCCAGCACCAGCAGGTCCTCCACCAGCACACCCATCCGGGCCGCCTCCTGCTCGATCCGGGCCAGGGCCGCACCGGGGTCGCCGCCCCGGCGGGCGGCGAGTTCGGCGAAGCCGCGGATCGAGGTCAGCGGGGTGCGCAGCTCGTGCGAGGCGTCGGCGAGGAACTGCCGCAACCGTTCCTCGGAGGCCCGGCGGGCGGCGAACTCCCACTCCACCCGGGCGAGTACGGCGTTCATGGCGCGGCCCAGCCGGCCCGGCTCGGTGTGCGGATCGTCGTCCGCCACCCGCCGGGTGAAGTCGCCGGCGGCGATCTCGCCGGAGGTGGCGGCCATCCTGGTCAGCGGGCGCAGCCCGAACCGGACAAGGCTGTCGGCCAGCGCGGCCAGTCCCAGCAGAACGGCGGCCGAGACCACGGCGGCGATGGCCGCCAGCCGGTTGACGGTGGCCTCCACCCGCTCCAGCGACACCGCGCTCACCAGCACATGGCCGGTCTCGGCAACGGAGCTGGACACCCGCCAGGGCTGGTCGCCGGGGCCGGATGCCGTGAACGGCTCGCCGGACCGTTCGGCCAGCTCGGCCCGGCCGGGCAGGCTCGGGCCGGAATCCGCCATGCCGTAGGGGAAGACCAGCGGCTCGGTCTCGTCCGGCGGATAGAGGTAGAACCGGGAACGCTCGCCGAACCGATCCGCCAGGAGTTCTTCCAGCGCGGAGGTCTCCCCCTCCGGCTGGAACAGCCGCTGCAGCTCCAGAAGCAGCGCGAACCGGCCGGCCGCGGCGCTCTCGGCGGCCAGCTCCTGATCCACCTTGTCGGTGAGATAGCCGCGCAGCAGCACCACGCCGGCCGTGCCGGCCACGGTGACGGCGAGCGCGGAGAGCGCGACGGTCACCGCGACCAGGCGGGCGCGCAGCGTCCAGCGCCGCCAGGGGCGGGGCCGCCACCGCCGTGCGGGGCGCCGCGCGGGCCGCGGCGCCGCCGCCGTGGGCGGGGGTGGCGTGGGGCTGCTGCTCATGGGGTCTCCTCGCGCGGGGTGCGCAGCACATAGCCGACGCCGCGCAGGGTGTGGATCAGCGAGGGCTGCCCGTCGCTGTCGATCTTGCGGCGCAGATAGTGGATGTAGGACTCGACGATCCGGGAGTCGCCGCCGAAGTCGTAGCCCCAGACCCGGTCCAGGATCTGTGCCTTGCTGACCACCCGGCCGGTGTTCTCCAGCAGGTAGGCCAGCAGCCGGAACTCGGTGGGCGAGAGCTCCACCGGGCGGCCGGCCCGCCGCACCTCGTGGGCGTCGGGCAGGAGGGTGAGGTCGGCGCAGCGCAGTGGGGGCCTGCCCGCGTCGGGGCCGTCCGCGCCGTGGCCGGTGCGGCGCAGGATGGCCCGGACCCGGAGCACCACCTCCTCCAGGCTGAACGGCTTGGTGACGTAGTCGTCGGCCCCGGCGGACAGGCCCTGGATACGGTCCTCCACGGTGTCGCGTGCGGTGAGGAAGAGCACCGGGATCTGCCCGCCGCCGCGGCGCAGCAGCGAGGCGACGTCGAATCCGTCCAGGCCGGGCATCATGATGTCCAGTACCACCAGGTCGGGGCGGCGGGCGGAGGCCGCGTTGAGCGCCTCGGCGCCGCCGGCGGCGCAGGTCACCTCGAAGCCGGCCAGCCGGAACGTCTGGGCCAGCAGGTCACGGATGTTGGGCTCGTCGTCGACGATCAGCAGGTGCGCGGCGGACTCGGACATTCCTCCAGTGGTACACCCTCAGGCTCGGAATTCCCTGAGAGCGACGAGTCTCCTCCCCCGGGCGCCGGGCGCCGCCTCGTCCGTCGCCGCGGTCGCTCGTCCGTCGCCGCTCGCCGCGGCCGCTGCCACTGGCAGCCGTACCGCCGCGGGGCCCGTCCGCCTCCGGGTATTCCTTGGCATGAGCACAGGTGACATTGAAAACGATTATCGCTACTGTTTTCGCTCGTGGGACATCTGCTGATGATCGAAAGCTGGGTCGGAGCGATGAGCCGGCTGCTGCCGCGCGCCATCGGCGAGGCCGGACACCGGTTCACCTTCCTCACCCGGGACCTGCACCACTACCTGCGCGCGGCCGGACCCGGCAGCGGCCCGCACCCGCTGCTGGCCGCACAGCACGTGCTCACCGCCGAGACCAACGACACCCCGGCGCTGCTGGACTTCGCCGAACGGCTGCACCGGGTGCTGCGGTTCGACGGGGTGCTGTCCTCGTGCGACTACTACCTCCCGGCCGTGGCCCGCGTCGCCGACCGCCTCGGCCTGCCGGGCCCCGCCCCGGAGGCAGTCGAGGCCGCCTGCCGCAAGGACACCAGCAGGCGGCTCCTCGCCCGGGCGGGCGTCCCCGGCCCCCGCTTCGCCGTCTGCCAGGACTGGCCGGAGACCGCCGAGGCCGCCGCGGATCTCGGCTACCCGCTGGTGATCAAGCCGGTCGATCTGTGCGCCGGGATGTACGTCCGGAAGGCCGCCGACGAGCGGCAGCTCGCGGAGGCGTGGAAGGCCATCGGCGGCTTCCCGGTCAACGCCCGCGGCCAGCGCCGGATCCCCGCCGTGCTGCTGGAGGAACTCCTCACCGGCCCCGAGGTCAGCGTGGAGACGGTGTCCTGGGACGGCACCTGCCAGGTGGTCGGCGTGACCGACAAGAGCCTCGGCGGCGCCCCGGCGTTCATCGAGACCGGGCACATGTTCCCCGCCGCGCTGGAGCCGGCCGACCGGCGGGCGGCGGCCGGAACCGCGGTGGCGGCCCTGCAGGCGCTCGGCCTGGACCGGGTCGTCGCCCACACCGAGATCAGGCTGACCCCCGACGGCCCGCGGGTGATCGAGGTCAACCCGCGCCCGGCCGGGAACCGGATCACCGAGCTCGTGCGGCACGTCACCGGCATCGACCTGCCCGGCGCGGCGGTGGACGTGGCGCTCGGCCGCCGCCCCGACCTGGAGCCCCGGGAGACGGGCGTGGGCAGCGCCGCCGTCGGTTTCCTGCTCCCCGACCGGGACGGCGAACTGGCCGGGATCGACGGCGCCGGCCCGGCCGCCGCCGCGGACGGCGTCCGGGAGCTCGAACTCGCCGCCCCGGGCCGGGCCGTGCGCCCGGCCGCCAGCAACAACGACTATCTCGGCCATGTGATGGTGACCGACGCCCGGCCCGGCGCGGCCCGCCGCCGGGTGGCGGACGTGCTGGCCGGGCTCCGTCCCCGCATCACGGAGGGCCCCGCATGAGCGGGCCCGGCGGCGCGGTGCGCGACGCGCACGATGTGCCGGCTGCCCGGGGCGGGCCGCCACCGGCCGCTGGCGGAGTGCGGTCCCTGGGCGAGCTGGTCGGCCGCGTACGGGCGGGGGAGTTCGGCCCCGATCCGGCCGGGGAGCGGATCTCCGTCGCCTTCACCACCTGCCAGGCCGCCCGCCACCGGGGACGCGGCACCGGCTACCGCAACGAGGTGCTCAGTCTGCGGCTGGGCGCGGCGGTCGGCTCCTGCGCCGTGGAGCCCGGCGCCCTGCCCGCCGGAGCACCCGACGACTGCGTGGGCGCCTCGGTCGCCGAGCTGCTCGGCCACCCGCTGCCCGCGGTGCGGATCGCCGCCCTGGACGCCTACCTCGGGCATGTCCTGCCGCATCTGCCCGAGCACGGGGCGCGGCCGTATCCGCTGCCCGCCGGCAGCAGCCTGGCCAGGTCCCGGGCCCGCGCCCGCGCGGTCGTCGGCCTGCTGCCGGAGACCCCGGCGGTGCGGCGGGTGCTGGTCGTCGGGGTGGTCAACTCGCTGCTGGAGCAGTTGCGCGACCGCGGCCAGTCCTACGTGCCGTGCGATCTCAAGGGCGGGCGCACCGAGTGGGGGGAGCCCGTCCGCACCGACTCCGGGGCCGCGCTCGACGACTGCGACGCCCTGCTGGTCTCCGGAATGACCCTGGGCAACGGCACCTTCGAACCGCTGCTGGCGCACGCCCGGGACGCCGGCAAGCCGCTGGTGATGTTCGCCCAGACCGGCAGCGCGGTGCTGCCGCGCTTCCTCGGCGCGGGCGTCACCGCGGTCTCCGCCGAGCCCTACCCCTTCTTCTGGCTGGACGGCGGGCCGGGCCTGCTGCACCGCTACCGCTCCGGCCACCGTCCGGCGCACCCGCCCCTGCCCCACGGAACGGACACCGCCCGATGACCGCGACCGTCACAGCCTCTGCCGATCCGTCCGCCGATCCGTCAGCGGGACCGGCCGCCGTGCCGGAGCTGCTGGCGCTGCTGGGCCGCACCCCCATGGCCCGGATCACCGTTCCGCTGCCGCGCAGCCATCCCGGCTTCTGGGCCAAACTGGAGGCGCTCGGCGCGGGCGGCCTCAAGGCCCGCGCCGCCGTGGCCATGCTGCGCGGTGCCCGGGAACGCGGCGAACTCCGCCCCGGCGCGCCCGTGGTGGAGTCCACCTCCGGCACCCTGGGCCTGGGCCTGGCCTTCGCCGGGCAGGCCCTCGGCCACCCGGTGGTCCTGGTCGGCGACACCGAACTGGAGCCCGCCATGCGGGGTCTGCTGCGCGCGCACGGGGTCCGCCTGGAGCTGGTGGACCGGCCCGCGCCGCGCGGCGGCTGGCAGGCCGCCCGGCTCGCCCGGCTGCGCCGGCTGCTGGCCGAACTCCCCGGCGCCTACTGGCCCGACCAGTACAACAACCCGGACAACGCGGCCGGCTACGCCGGTCTGGCCGCCGAGATCGGCGAGGCGCTGGACCACCTGGATGTGCTGGTGTGCAGCGTGGGCACCGGCGGCCACAGCGCCGGGCTGGCCGGGCCGCTGCGCCGCCGCTGGCCCGCCCTGGAGATCATCGGCGTGGACTCGGTCGGCTCCACGCTGTTCGGCCAGCCCGCCCGCCCCCGGCTGATGCGCGGCCTGGGCAGCAGCATCCACCCGCGCAATGTGCGGCACGACATCTTCGACGAGGTGCACTGGGTCGGCCCGCGCGAGGCCGCCGACGCCTGCCGCCGCCTGGCCCGGGGCAGCTTCGTCAGCGGCGGCTGGAGCACCGGAGCGGTGGCACTGGTCGCCGCCTGGGCGGCCCGCACCCGGCCGGGCGCGGTGGTCGCCACCGTCTTTCCCGATGGACCGCACCGCTATCTCTCCACCCTCTACGACGACGGCTACTGCCTGCGGCAGGGGCTGACCGGGGACGGACCGCCGCCCGCCGACCGGCCGCTGGAGATACCGCACCCGCGGGCGGTGGAGGCCACCGGCTGGACCCGCTGCCGCACCGTGGTCGACCCGCTGGCGGAGGAGGGGGACCGGCCATGAGGCTCACCACCCGCACCACCGCCCTGCGGCTGCACTCCCCGCTGCGGATATCCCGCTCGGTCATGACCCACCGCGACGCGGTCTGCGTCGCGGTCTCCCTGGACCACGCGCCGCCCCCCGGTCAGCCGAGGACGCCGGGGGGCGGCGCGGGAGCGGCCGGTTCCGGTTCCGCCGGCCGCACCGCTCCGGGCGGCGCCACTGCCGCGCCGCCCGGAGCGGACCTCCATCCGCCGCCCGACCCGGAGGCGGCGGCCGGATACGGCGAGGTGGTCGGCTCCCGCTATCTGGGAGTGGCCGCCCGGCAGGCGGTGCGGGTGCTGCGGGGGCAGGCCGGCCCGGCCCTGGCCCGGCACGCCCGGCCGGAGACCGCGCTGGAGGCACTGCGCACCGGGCGGCTGCTGCCGCCGGACTGCCCGCCGTCGGTGGCGGCCGCGGTGGACTCGGCCCTGCTCGACCTGCTGGGCAAGCTCACCGGACAGCCGGTGTACCGGCTGCTGGCGGGGGAGCCGGGGCCGTGGGCGGCGGCGTCTCCCGGCGGGCCGTCCCCGGGGGCTTCGGCCCCTGCCGCCGTCACGGCCGCCCCGGGGGAGGCGGCCGTGACGGCGGACGGGCCCGCGCCGCCCGCGGCGGTGACCGCCCGGACGATCGGCATCACCGGCGCCGCCGACGCCGCCGACCAGGCCCGGCGCCTCGTCGCGCAGGGCTTCACCGTGCTCAAGCTCAAGGCCGGGACGGCCGATCCCGAGGAAGACCTGCACCGGGTGGCGGCGGTGCGCGGGGCCGTGCCGCCCGGGGTCCGGCTGCTGCTGGACCCCAACGGCGCCTGGACGCCGTCCCGGGCGGCGGCGCTGCTGCCGCGCTTCGCCGAGCTGGGTGTGGCGGCCGTCGAACAGCCCACGGCTCCCGGCGATCCCGAGGCGCTGGCCCGGCTCGCCGCGCGGTCGCCGGTGCCGCTGATCGCCGACGAGGACGCCGCCGGTGTCGACGACGCCCGGCGGCTGGCCGGGCGGGTGCAGGGCATCAACATCAAGCTGGCCAAGTGCGGGGGCGTCCAGCAGGCGCTGCGGATCTGCGCCGCGCTGGCGGGCAGCGGCACCGGCGTGATGCTGGGGTGTCTGACCGCCTCCTCGCTCTCCATCGCCCCCGCCGTGCATCTGGCGGACCGCGCCCGCTGGGTCGATCTCGACGGGCATCTGCTGCTCGCGCACGACCCCTGGCAGGGCATCGGGGGCAGCGACGGCACGGTGCGGGCCTCCGGCCGCCCCGGGCTGGGCGTCACCCCGGCACCCGCACCCGTACCGGAGGCCGCACCGGAGGCGGCCGTGCCGGAACCGTCCGGCCCGGTGTCCCGGGCCGTGCCGGAGGCCGGGCCGCGCACCGGAGGGAGGCCCGCATGATGCGCACGCTGCGCGCGGTCCGCGGCTTCCCGCTCGCGGTCCGGCTGCTGCTGGTCAACCAGTTCGGGGTCAACACCGGCTTCTATCTGCTGATCCCCTATCTGGCGCTGCACCTGGACGAGGACCTGGGGATGTCCGCGGCGGTCATCGGGATGGTGCTGGGGGTGCGCACACTCAGCCAGCAGGGGCTGTTCCTGATCGGCGGCTCGGCCGCCGACCGCCTCGGCGCCCGCGGCGTGATCATCGCCGGATGCGCCCTGCGCACCGTCGGATTCGGCCTGTTCGCCTTCGGTGACGACCTTGCCGTGCTGCTGGCCGCCTCCGTGCTCAGCGGGCTGGCCGGGGCGCTGTTCAACCCCGCCGTGCGCGCCTACATCGCGCTGGAGGCGGGGGACCGCAAGGCCGAGGCGTTCGCCCTGTTCCAGGTGTTCGCCACGGCCGGTGCTCTGGTCGGGCCGCTGCTGGGCAGTGTGCTGCTGCTGGCGGACTTCCGGGTGTCGGCGCTGACCGCCGCCGCGGTCTTCGGGCTGCTCACGGTCGCCCAGGCGCTGGTGCTGCCGGCCCGCGAGCCGGACCGCGGGGACCGCGAACAGGGCCGCGAGCAGGGCCGGGGCCGCCCGGGGGTGCTCGGCGACTGGCGGGAGGTGCTCGGCAACCGCCGCTTCCTGGCCTTCGCGCTCGCCCTGACCGGCCTGTTCACCCTGGAGACCCAGCTCTACCTGCTGCTCCCGGAGGGCGCCCGGGCCGCCACCGGCTGGTCCGGCGCGGCCGGAGTGCTCTTCCTCACCGGCACCCTTGCCACCCTGGGCCTGCAACTGCGGATCACCACCCGGCTCAAGGCCCGCGGCAGCCGGGGCCGGTGGATCGCCGCCGGGCTCGCCCTGACCGGCCTGGCCTTCCTCCCCCCGCTGCTGGTCACCGGCCGCGCCCCGGCCGCCGGCCCGCCGGGCGGGGTGGCCGAAGCGGTGCTGCGGCTGCTGCCCGTACTCACCGGAACATTTCTGCTCTATCTGGGCGTGATGGTGGCCCAGCCGTTCGTGATGGAGCTGATACCGGCCTTCGCCCGGCCCGCCCTCACCGGTACCTGCTTCGGGCTGTTCTTCATGGTCTCCGGGCTGGCCGCGGCGGCCGGCAACACCGGCATCGGCTGGGCCATGGACGCGGGCGCGAGCGGCGGACGGCCCTGGCTGCCCTGGCTCTGCTGCTGCGCCATCGGCCTGGCCTCGGCCGCCGCCGTGGCGGTGCTGCACCGGCGCTCCGTCCTGCCGGAGACCGAGACCGGGACCGAGCCGGAGACCGAGACCGGGACCGAGCCGGAGACCGAGACCGGGACCGAGTCCGGCGCCCACCCCCGGCCGTCGGACGGGGCGCCGCGGGGCGGTACGCACCGAGCCCGGGAGACCGTCTCATGACCGGCCACGCCACCCCGCCCGCCGACGTGAGCGACCGCAATCTGCTGACCGACCGTCCGGAGCTCTACGAGGCGCAGTTCCCCGATCCGCAGCGGCTCGCCGCCCGCTGGGCCGAGGATGTGCTGTGCCGCCACGCCGCCGGTTCCCGGCTGCTGGACGCGGGCTGCGGCACCGGCCGGGACGCCGCCTGGCTGCACCACCACGGACGGGCCCGCCGGGTCACCGGCTTCGACCTCTCCCCGGCCATGCTCGCCCACGCCCGCCGCCACCACCCCGGCCCCGAATACCTCGCCGCCGACCTGCGCGGGTTCGACCTCGGCCGGTGCGTCTTCGACGCGGTGCTGTGCCTGGACAGCGCACTGCTGTACTGCCACACCAACGGCGAACTGGCCGCCTTTCTCGCCTCCTGCCGCCGGCATCTGGCCCCCGGCGGGCTGCTGATCGCCGAAATGCGCAACGGCGCGTATTTCCTCGGCCGCACCGACCTGCTGGACACGCCGCGCACCCGATCCCTCACCTGGCAGGGCACCACGCTCACCTCCGTCACCACGCTGTGGCTGGACCGGGCCGCCCAGCTTCTGCGCCGCCGCCGGGTCTGGACCGCGGACGACGGCTCCCCGCCGGCCGAACAGCACTCGGCCTGGCGGCTGCTGTTCCCGCAGGAGCTGCGGCACCTGCTGCGCACCGCCGGGTTCGAGGTGCTCGAACTCCACGACGGGCCGGGCCCGCGCACCGACCCGCCCTGGCGGCCCGGCAGCGCGGCACCGCCCCCGGACGGCCCGGCCGACGGCGACCGGCTGCACCTCGTCGCCCGTCTCGCCTGACCGGCACCCGGCACCCGGCCCCAGATCCCCGGTCCCCGGCCCAGATCCCCGGCCCAGATCCCCGGCCCAGATCCCCGGTCCCGGTTCCCGGTCGCCGCGCCACGCGGCCGGTCCCGGACCGGTGACCGAACAGCAAGCAGAACCGGCAAGCACCAGCGGAAACCAGCACGGAACAGGAAGACCAGCATGCGCACCACGGGAACCAGCAGACGTACCGTCCTGGCGGCGGGCGGCGGAGCGGCAGCCGCCCTCGCCCTCGCCGCCTGCGGCGGCTCCGCGGGAGTCACCGGCGGCGGAGACGGCAAGGGCGGCGACGGCACGCCCCGCAGCGGGGGCCGGCTGCGCGCCGCCTTCGCCGGCGGCGGCGCCAACGAAACCCTCGACCCGCACCTGACGAACCTTTTCGCGGACGCCGCCCGCGCCAAGGCGCTGTTCGACAAACTCGCCGAGTTCGGCTCCGACATGTCCCCCCAGCCGCGCCTCGCCGAACGCTGGGAGCCGAACGACGGCCTGGACCTGTGGACCGTCACCCTGCGCGAGGCCGTCTGGCACGACGGCACCCCGGTCACCGCCGCCGACGTGCTGTACAGCTACCGCCGCATCGCCGACCCCGACCAGGCGTTCCGCGCCAAGGCGGCACTGGAGCCCATCGACCTGGACGCCAGCGAGGCCCCCGACGACCGCACCGTGGTGTTCCGGCTCAAGCGCCCCTACGCCGAATTCCCCAACGTCATGGCCGCGTTCGGCGCCTACATCGTCCAGGACGGGGCGGAGGACTTCACCGAGCCGGTCGGCTGCGGCCCGTTCCGCTTCGCTTCCTTCACGCCCGGCGAATCGCTCCTGGTCACCCGCTTCGACGACTACTGGGAGGGTGCCGCGCACCTGGCCGAGCTGGAGTTCGTCATCGCCGACGAGGAGTCGGCCCGGATCAACGCCCTGCTCGGCGGCCAGGTGGAGTACGCCCACGAGCTCACCCCGGCCACCGCCCGCGCCCACGAGAACGGCGGCCAGGTACAGATCGTGCGGCTGGCCAACAGCGCCATGCAGGGCTTCGTCCTCAAGACCGACCGCCCGCCCTTCGACGACAAGCGGGTGCGCGAGGCGTTCTTCCTGATCGCCGACCGCCAGGAACTCATCGACGGGGCCCTCTCCGGAGCCGGGGAGATCGGCAACGACCTCTTCGGCAAGGGCTACCAGTACTACGCCGACGGCATCCCGCAGCGCGAGCAGGACCTGGACCGGGCCCGCGCGCTGCTCCGCGAGGCCGGGTACGACCCGGACGACGGCACCGGCCTGACCGTCACCCTGGACACCTCCCCGGTCGCCACCGGCTTCGTCGAGGCCGCCGAGATCTTCAAGTCCCAGGCCGAGCAGGCCGGTGTCACCGTCGAGGTCAAGGTCGGCAACGCCGAGACCTACTGGGCTGACACCCTGGACGGCGGCATGTTCTCCTGCACCCGCTCCGGCACCATGCCGATCGAGTCCCACATCTCCCAGCGGCTGCTGAGCGACTCGCCCACCAACGCCACCCAGTGGCGCCACGCCGATTTCGACGACCTGTACCGGCAGGCGCAGGCCACCAGCGACGAGACCGAACGGGCCGCGCTCTACGAGCGGATGCAGCGCCGCCTGCACAGCGAGGGAGGCTTCCTCGTCTGGGGCTTCGCCGACTGGATCGTCGGCGCGGCCGGCACCGTGCGCGGCATCGCCGGTGACGCCCCCGCCAACACCCTGGACTGGGCCCGCTTCGACCGGGTCTGGCTGGCGGAGGGGTGAGGGACCGCGCGAGATGAGCGACCGCCGCGCCTGGCTGGTGCGGCGGCTGTCCGTCGGGGTGTTCCAGATCGCCGGTGTGCTGATGCTGGTCTTCCTCCTCACCGAGGCGCTCCCCGGCGACGCGGCCGTCGCGCTCGCCGGGGACCACCCCGACCCGGAACGCATTGCCCGCATCCGCGAAACCATGCGGCTGGACGAGCCGCCCGCCGAGCGCTTCGCCCACTGGGCCGCCGGGCTGCTCCGCGGCGACCTGGGCACCTCCCTGGTGTCCGGCCGCCCGGTGACGGACTATCTCACCGCCGGTCTCGGCCCGACGCTGGTCCTGGCCGCGCTCACCGTGGCGCTGCTGGTGCCGGTCGCGGTCGGGCTCGGCGTGCTGGCCGCCCGCCGCGAGGGCGGCCGGACCGACCGGCTGATCAGCACGGTCACCCTGGCCGTCTACGCGGTGCCGGAGTTCGCCCTCGGCGTGCTGCTGGTGGTGGTGTTCGCGCTGCGGCTGGGCTGGCTGCCGCCCACCGCCGTCGGCCACAGTTCCGATCCGCTGGCCGAACCCGCCGTACTGGTGCTCCCGGTGCTGGTGCTGCTGGCCCGCCCGGTGTGCTCGATGGCCCGTCTGGTACGGGCCGGGATGATCGACGCGCTGGCCACCCCGTACACGGCCCAGGCCCGCCGCTACGGGGTGCCGGCCCGCCGCGTCCGCTGGGCGCACGCGCTGCCCAACGCCCTGGCCCCGGCCGCGCAGCAACTGGCCCGCACGGTGGACTGGCTGCTGGGCGGGGTGATCGTGGTGGAGACCCTGTTCGTGATCCAGGGGCTGGGCAGCATTCTGATGGACGCGGTGGCGGCCCGCGACATCCCCGTCGTCCAGGGCCTGGCCGTGCTCTTCGGGGCGATCACCGTGGTGCTCAATCTGGGCGCCGATCTGGTCGCCCACCGCTTCGCCCCGCGCACCGGAGCCGCCGCATGAAGCCCCGGGCCGTGCGGCGGCCATCGCCGGGGCGGCCGCCGGGACGGTCACGACGGTCCCGCGGGCAGGCGGTGCTGGGGGCCGCGCTGGTGGCCGTGCCGCTGCTGCTGGCCCTGGCCGGGCCGTGGTTCGCCGGTGAACCCGGCCCGCGCGGCGTCTCCTTCACCCTCGGCCAGGGGCACTGGCTGGGCACCGACTTCACCGGCCGGGACGTCTGGCGGCAGGTCCTGCTCGGCGGGCGGACCGTGGTGCTCACCGCCGTGGCCGCCACCGCGCTCGCCTATCTGGCGGCGCTGCCGGTCGGCCTGGCCGCCGCGCTCACCCACCGGGCCTGGCTGGAGGAGCTGCTGATGCGCCCGCTGGACGTGGTGCTGGCCGTGCCGTCGCTGCTTCTGCTGCTGATGACGGCCGCGCTGATCACCCCGGGCCCGGCCGGACTTGCGGTGATCGTGGCGCTGATCCAGGTGCCCGACGCCGCCCGCATCGTGCGGGCCGCGGCCACCGAGGCGGCGGGCCGGCCGGCCGTGGAGGCCATGCGGCTCCAGGGCGAGGGCTGGTGGCGGATGGCGGTCGGCTATGTGGGGCGGAGCATGCTGCGTACCCTGGCGGCCGATGCCGGGGTCCGGCTGACCGGCGCGCTGTACCTCATCGCCACGGCCGCCTTCCTGGGCGTGGGCGTGGCCCCGGACGCCGCCGACTGGGCGGTGATGGTGGACCACAACCGCACCGGTCTGTTCCTGCAGCCGTGGGCGGTGGTGGTGCCGGCGGTGCTGATCGTGGCGCTGACCACCGGAACCAATCTGCTCTTCGACGCCGCGCTGTCCGCCCGCCGCGGCGACGCGGCCCGGACCGCGGCCGGGAGGACGGCCGGGAGGACGGAGGCACCATGACCCGCGAGACCTCTTCGACCCCTTCCACCCCCTCCGGCCCTTCCACCCCCTCCGGCCCTTCCAGCCCTTCCACTCCTTCCGCATCCCGCACCCCGTTCACCGCATCCGCACCGCTCTCCCCGGACCCGGACCCGGACCGGGACCAGGACCGGGACCCGGTGGCGTACGTCGACCGGCTGCGGGTCGAGGTGGACGGCCGCGCGCTGGTGGACGGCGTCACACTGACCGCGCTGCCCGGCCGCTGCACCGCGCTGATCGGCCCGTCCGGCAGCGGCAAGAGCACCACCGGGCTGGCGCTGCTCGGCGAGTACCCGGCCGGGGCGGTGGTCTCCGGCACCGTCCGGGTGCGTGGCGGGCGCGCCGCGTACATTCCGCAGAGCCCGGCCGAGGCGCTCAACCCGGCCCGGCGGGCGGGCGCCCTGCTCGGTGACATCGCCCGGCTGCGCGGCCTCGGGCGCGGCGCGGCCCGGCAGGCGGTGCGCGAGGCGCTGCGTGCGGCCCAGCTCCCGGAGCCGGAGACGGTGCTGCGCCGCTATCCGCACCAGCTCTCCGGCGGGCAGCAGCAGCGGGTGGTGCTGGCCCAGGCGCTGCTCTCCGGCGCGCCCGTGGTGGTGGCGGACGAGCCGACCACGGGGCAGGACCCGGTGACCAAGCGGCGGGTGACGGCCGAGCTGCGGGCGGTGCTGGAGCGGGGCATCGCGCTGGTGCTGCTCAGCCACGACCTCGATGTGGTGCGGGACCTGGCCGACGAGGTGGTGGTGCTGCGCGACGGCCGGGTGGCGGACGCCGGGCCGCCGGGCGCGGTGCCGGCCGTCTCCCACAGCCTGTGGACAACCGTGCCGCCGCGGACCGCCACCGCGCCGGAGGCACCGGCGCCGGAGGGCGCGGCGGCCGACGCCGCCCCTGGCGCCCCTGCCGCCGCGGACGGCGGAGCCGGTGCCCCGGCGGAAGCGGCGGTGCTGGAGGTGTCGGGGCTGACGGCCTGGCACGGGGGCGGCCCGCGGCGGCCCGGCCGCGGCGGGGCCGTGGTGCTGCGGGACATCGCACTCGCCGTGCGGCCCGGCGAATGCCTGGCCGTGGTGGGCAGTTCCGGCTCCGGCAAGACCACCCTGGCCCGCTGCCTGGCCGGGCTGCACCGCCGCTGGTCCGGCCGCGTGCTGCTGGACGGCACCCCGCTGCCGCGCAGCCTGCGCGACCGCCCCGCCCACCGGCTCGCCGCCGTGCAGTACGTGTTCCAGGACGCCCGGGCGTCGTTCGACGAGTACCGCCCGGTCCGGGACCAGGTGGCCCGCACCGCCGTCCGGCTGCGCGGCACCGCACCGGCCGCCGCCCGTGCCGAGGCGGCGGCCCTGCTCACCGCACTGGGCCTGGACGAGGCCACCGCCGCCCGCCCGCCGGCCGGACTCTCCGGCGGCGAGCTGCAGCGTGCCGCCCTGGCCCGCGCGCTGCTGGCCCGCCCCAGGGTGCTGCTGTGCGACGAGATCACCTCGGGGCTCGACCCGGTCAACCGCCGGGCCATCCGCACCCTGCTGGCCGGGCTCACCTCCGGCATCACCGGCACGTCCGGCACGTCCGGCACGTCCGGCGGGCCGCCGACCGCCCTGGTGCTGATCACTCACGACCTTCCGCTGGCCACCGGTCTGGCCGACCGGGTCGCCGTCGTCGCCCACGGCAGGATCACCGCCACCGGGCCCGCCGCCGCGGTCCTCACAGCCGGAGACTGAGCGTGCCGTCCGGGTCCACGGCCAGGCGGGTGCCGAACGGGCGGGCGGCCTCCCCCAGGGTGCGGCACAGCCATGCCGCCTCGCCGGCCGAGGCGTGCTCCAGCCGCAGGCCGCGCGAACGCAGCGGCACCATGTGCAGCCCGGCCAGCTCCCCGCTGTCCGGGTCCAGCCGGGCCAGGTGGAGCAGCCGCAGATCGTCCCGGTACTCCTCGTACCCGACGATGCCCTCGTAGTCGTTGAGCAGATCGCCGCAGCCGTACAGCACCAGCTTTCCGGCGTAGACCTCCAGGGGACGGGGATGGTGCGAGGAGTGGCCGTGGATCACGTCCGCACCGGCGTCGATCAGCGCGTGCGCGAAATCCACCTGCTCGGGGGCGATCTCCCAGCCCCAGTTCGAGCCCCAGTGCAGTGAGACCACCACCAGGTCACCGGGCCGCTTGACCTGCGCGATGCGGTGCGCCAGCACGTCCGCGGCGTCGCCGGACGGCCCGGGCAGGAAGTCCACCCCGGACCGCAGGGCGGTGGCGCCCCACTCCAGCGGCACCCCGCTGGACGGCATGGCCAGCGCGAACACCAGCACGCGCCAGCCCGGCCCTGCCGCCGGGCCGCCGTTCCCGGGCACCGGGACGGCCGCGGGCCGCCCGGCGTCGTCCGCGTCCCGGCCCGCACCGGCGGTGCGCAGCCCGGCCCCGGCCAGCGCGTCCAGGGTCTCGGCCAGTCCCCGGCGGCCGAAGTCCAGCACATGGTTGTTGGCCAGCACGCAGACATCCGGGCGGGCCGCGGCCAGACAGGCGAGGTTCGCCGGGTGCATCCGGTAGTGGATGCCCTTGCCGGGCGCGAAATCGCCGCTGGTGGTGACGCCGGTCTCCAGATTGAGCACGCGCACCGCGTCCGGCGCCCGCTCGTCCAGCACGCGCAGCGCCTCGCCCCACGGCCACTCCGGCGCGGCCGGGCGCGGCACCTCCGTACCGGCGGCCTCCTCGGCCAGCGAGACATACCGCCGGGCGTCCCGCACATACGGCTCCCGCAGTGCCGGATCGCCGGGATGCGCCAGGATCTGGTCGATGCCGCGGCCGAGCATCACGTCGCCGCACAGCGCCAGTCCCACCGGGCCGCCGGTCATGTCTCCAGCGTAGGGCGTGCTCCGCCGTTCACAACGGCACCGGACGGCTCCCGCCGCCACGGCGGCTGCCCTCGGTGCGGCGGCTGCGGGGGCCGACCGCCCGCCGGCCGGCGGCATGCGCCGCGTAGCGGCCCGGAGGCACCCCCAGCACCCGGCGGAAATGCCTGGTCAGATGGGACTGGTCGTAGAAGCCGGCCAGGGCGGCGGCGTCCGGCGGCGGATACCCCTCCAGCAGCAGCCGCCGGGCCCGGTCCACCCGCAGCGTGATCAGGTACTGGTGCGGCGGCATGCCGAACCGCCGGGTGAACGCCCGGATCAAGTGGGTGGGATGGGCGTGCAGCGCGGCGGCGGCCCCGGCCAGCGTCACGCCCTCGCGGACGTTCTCCCGCAGCAGGTCCCGCAGGTCCTCGGCGGGGCCGGGCCGAGCCGGGCCCGGCGGCACCGTCCGGGGACGCAGGCGGTGACGGAGCCGCTCCACCACGAAGGCCAGGCGGCTCTCCGCCTCCAGCTCCTCCCCGCGGACGGCCAGGGCACCGTGCAGCTCGTGGACGCGGCGGCGCAGCAGCCGGTCGTCGATGCCCGGGCGGTCGGCGGCCGGGCCCACCAGCTCGGCTCCGAGCGTCCGCTCCTCCAGATAGAGCACCCGCTTGCGCAGCCCGCGCGCGGTCACCGGGCTGCCGTTGTGCGGCACGTGCGGCGGCAGCAGCGTCACCAGGGGAGTCAGCGCGCCGTGCGTGTGGTGCTCCAGCTCGTAGCGGACCATGCCGTCGTCGATCAGCAGCAGGGTCCAGGTGGCGTGCGTGTGCATGGGGTAGGCGTGCCCCACCAGATGGGCGTGCAGCACCTCCTGGATGCCCGCCACCGGCGGCCGCCAGGCGTTCAGCGTCGTGGACGCGGCTGCCACGCCAGGATCGTACAAGACGCCGCCGCTGCCCCGGGCCGACGCTGTGACCATGACTGACAGCACAGCCACGGCCCCTGCCGCACCGGTCCGCTTCGACACCAAGATCGCCGTTCTGCTCCGCGACGACCTCGCCGGCTGGCAGCGCCTGAACGCCACGGCGTTCCTGGTCAGCGGGATCGCCGCGGAGTGCCCCGAACTGATCGGCGAGCCGTACGCGGACGCCGACGGCACCGGCTACCTGCCGATGTTCCGGCAGCCGGTGCTGGTCTTCGAGGGCACCGGGGAACTGCTCACCGCCGCGCGCGCCCGCGCCCTGTCCCGCGGTCTGCTGCTGTCCGTCTTCACCGCGGAGCTGTTCTCCACCGGCAACGACCGGGACAACCGGGCGGCGGTGCGGGCGGTGCCGGGGGACCGGCTCGACCTGGTCGGCCTTGCCGTGCACGGCCCCCGGAACGCCGTCGACAGAACCCTCAAGGGCGCCCGCATGCATCCCTGACCCGCCCGGCCGCCCCGCGCCGGCTCCCTCGCTCCGGTGAGGAGACCTCCCTCGCTCCGGTGAGGACGGCGGGCCCGGCCGGGCCGGATACTGGGGGGAACTTTCGGCAGAGGAGCCGCCGATGACCGAACCCCTCGCTCCGTCGCCATGCCTCCACCCCGCGGCCAACCGCGCCGCGGCGCTCGCCGCCCGTCTCCGGCTGCCGCACCCGCTGGCCGTGGACCTGGCCGTGACCGTGGCCGTGCTGTGCGCCGCCTGGCTGCAGTGCCTCTTTCCCGAGGACGGCCCCGGCTCGGTGAACGCGCTGGGCTGGGTGCTCACGGCCGCCACCGCCGTACCGCTGCTGTGGCGGCGGCGGGCGCCGCTGACGAGCTGTCTGGCGGTCGGCGCCGCCACCACAGCCGTGGGCGTGCACCACCAGCCGCCGCCGGACGTGCTGTACGCGGGCCTGGTCGCGGTCTACACCCTGGCCGCCATCGGCGGGCCCTGGCAGCGCCGCGTCGCACTGGCCGGCTGGCTGACCGGGACGACCGCCGTGCTCGCGTTCAAGGGCGGCGCCGAGCCGATCGACTACGCCTTCCACCTGCTGGGGGTGTGCTGCGCCTACGGCATCGGGGTGCTCACCCGGGTCAAGCAGGCGTACGCCGAGGCCGCCGAGGACCGGGCCCGCCGCGCGGAGCGGGAGCGGGAGATCGAGGTGGCCCGCGCCGCCGCCTGGGAACGCGCCCGGATCGCCCGCGACATGCACGACATCCTGGCCCACGCCGTCTCGCTGATGGTGGTGCAGGCGGAGGCCGGGCCGGTGGTGGTGCGCAGCGATCCGGCGCGGGCCGAGGCCGCGTTCGACGCCATCGCGGAGACCGGGCGGGACGCCATGACCCAGCTGCGGCGTATTCTCGGCGTGCTGAAGGACGGGGACGGCAGCGCCGCCGCCCTCACCGCGGACAGCGCCGCCACGGCCCCCGGCACCGGCGGCGGCACCGGCGGCGGCCCGGCACCGCGGGCGCCGCAGCCGACCGTCGCGGAACTGCCGGAGCTGGTGCGGCAGGTGGCCCGCAGCGCCGGGCTGCGCGCCGAACTGCACACCACGGGCGAGCCCCGCCCGCTGCCGGCCGACACCGAGGTGGCCGTCTACCGGGTGGTCCAGGAGGCGCTGACCAACACCGTCAAGCACGCCGGGGCCCGTACCGCCCGGGTGGTGCTGGACTGGGAGGACGAGGACGGCATGCTGGTGGTCACGGTGGCGGACGACGGCCGGGGACCGGCCCCCGCGACGCCGGAGCGGAACGGCGACGGCGGCGGCAACGGGCTGATCAACATCCGGGAGCGCGCCGCCGCCTGCGGCGGGCAGGTCCGGATCGGCCCCGGCGCGGACGGCCGCGGGTTCCGGGTGGTGGCCCGGCTGCCTGCCGCGGCGCGCCCCACGGCGGCCCTGGCGGGAAGCCGTGCGGGCGGCGGTGCGGGCAGAGGGAGCCGTTGAGCCGATGAGTATCCGGGTGGTGGTCGCCGACGACCAGGAACTGGTCCGCAGCGGCTTCACCATGATTCTCGAAGCCCAGCCGGACATCGAGGTGGTGGCCGAGGCGGGCGACGGCGCCGAGGCCGTGGCCGCGGTCCGCGCACACGCCCCGGACGTCCTGCTGCTGGACGTGCGCATGCCGGTGATGGACGGCATCGAGGCGGCCCGCCTGGTGTGCGCCCGCAGCGACTGCCGGGTGGTCATGCTCACCACCTTCGACGTGGACGAATACGTCTACGAGGCGCTCGCCGCGGGCGCCAGCGGCTTCCTGCTCAAGGACGTGCGCCGGGACGACCTGGTGCACGCCGTGCGGCTGGCGGCGTCCGGCGACTCGCTGCTCGCCCCGACGGTGACCCGGCGGCTGATCGCGGACGTCATCCGGCTGCGCCGCGGGCAGCAGCCACCGCCCGCCCCGGCCCCCGCTCCTCCTTCTCCTTCTCTTTCTCCTTCTCCTTCTCCGCCGTCGTCATCGTCGTCGGCCGCCCGGCTGTCGGTGCTCACCACCCGCGAGGAGGAGACGCTGCGGCTGCTGGCCCGCGGGCTGACCAACGCCGAGATCGCCGCGGCCTTCACGGTCAGTGAGCACACCGTGAAGACACACGTCAGCAGCGTGCTCACCAAGCTCGGGCTGCGCGACCGGGTGCAGGCCGTGATCTGCGCCTACGAAGCCGGTCTGGTCACTCCCGGCACCCCCGACCCCGCCTGACGCCCCGCCTGACGCCCCGTCTGACGACCCTGCCTGACGCCGCCTGGCGCCTCCGCCGGGCGCGCGGCGGCGGTGCGGGCGCTCCCTCTCGGGAGGGAGTACGGCAGAGGTCTCCCCCGCACGGGGGAGGTGCGGAAACCGCTCCTCCCGGCGATCCGCCGGCACCCCCTCCGGCACCACGCTGAGTGGCATTCGCGACGACCGCCGAGCAATGCCGAGTAACGCCGAGGAGATGCCATGCTCGCCGCACTAGCCCGGGTGGCCACCCGCCGCCCGCTGACCGTGATATTCGCCTGGGTGCTCCTGCTGGTGCTCGGATTCGGCCTCGGCACCGGCGTGTTCGAACGGCTCGACGACGCCGTGCACCACACCCCCGGCAGCGAGTCCGCAGAGGCCGGCGAGCGGCTCGACGCACTCGACCCGGCCGGGGACTCCCTCACCGCCGTGATCACGGCACCGGCCGTGGACGATCCGGAACTGCGCTCCGGCGTCGCCGCCGCACTCGCCGACCTGGCCGCCGTCCCCGGCGTCACCGAGGCCCCGGACCCCTACACCACCCCCGGCCTGGCGGCCGAGGACGGGCGGGCCCTGCTGCTCCCCGTCGGCTTCGAGGCCGGCCTGGACGACGACGCGGCACAGACCGCGGTGGCGGACGCCGCCGACCGCATCCGCGCACTCGACGGCCTGGCCGGGGCGGACGTCCACGTCAGCGGTGACGCCCTGCTCGGCGACCAGATCGGCGAACGCGCCCAGGGCGACATCGCGCGGGCCGAGATCATCTCGCTGCCGCTGGTCCTGCTGCTGCTCATCGTGGTGTTCGGCGGCCTGCGCGCGGCCGGCCTGCCCCTGGTGGTGGCGGTCAGCGGCATCGCCGGGGCCTTCCTGGCCCTGTATCTGTTCAGCCTGGCCACCGATGTCTCCGTCTACGCGGTGCAGGTCACCACCATGCTCGGCCTCGGCCTGGCCGTGGACTACGCGCTGCTGCTGGTGGTCCGCTACCGGGAGGAACGGGCGGCGGGCGGCACCGACGACCACCTGGAGGCGGTGCGCCGCGCCGTGACGCGGGCCGGCCGGACGGTGATGTTCTCCGGTCTCACCGTGGCCGTCAGCCTGGCCGGACTGCTCGTCTTCCCCAACCCGTTCCTGCGCTCCATGGGCCTGGCCGTGGCCGCCGTGGTGGCCGTGGACATGCTGGCCGCCGTCACCCTGCTGCCCGCCCTGCTGGCCCGCTTCGGCCGCCGGATCACCCCCGCGCCGGCCACCACCCGCTCCGGCGGCGAACCCGGCGCCCTCTTCGCCCGCCTGGCCCGCTTCTCGGCCCGGCGCCCGCTGGCCGTGGTGGTGACCGTGGTCGCCGGACTGGCGGTCCTGACCGTGCCGGCCGCCGGGGCGGTCATCGAACTGGGCGACGCCCGCCAGCTGCCCGCCGGCACCGAGGCCCGGCAGCTCTACGACGCGCTGCACGAGCACTACCCGGAGGGCACCGGCGTCCGCCCCGTGGAGGTGCTGGCCGGACCGGAGACCGACCCGGCGCTGCTCGACCGTCTCCGCGAACTCCCCGGCGTGGCCCAGGCGCAGTCCCGCGTCCTGACCGACGGCACCGTCCTGCTGGAACTCACCCCGACCGGCACGGTCGACGGCCCGGCCGCCACCGCCCTGGTGGAGGAGATCCGGGACCTGCGCGGCGACCAGCCCGTCGAGGTCACCGGCAACGCCGCCGCGCTGGTCGACTTCCGCGCCATGCTGGCCGAGCGCACCCCGTGGGCCGCCGCCACCGTGCTGCTCTCGGTGTTCCTGCTGCTGTTCGCCTTCACCGGCTCGCTGCTGATCCCGCTGCGCACCATCGCCACCACCCTGCTCAGCCTGGGAGCGGCCCTGGGCGTGGTCACCTGGGTGTTCCAGGACGGCAATCTGGCCGGGCTGCTCGGCGGCGAGGAGATGGGCGCGCTCTCCCTCACCGCGCCGCCGCTGATCCTCGCCATCGCCTTCGGCCTGGCCATGGACTACGAGCTGTTCATCCTGGCCCGGATGCGGGAGAGCTGGCTGGACACCGGGGACGAACGCCGGGCCGTGGTCACCGGGCTCCAGCGCTCCGGCCGGGTGGTGAGCTGCGCGGCGCTGCTGCTCGCGGTGGTCTTCGCGGCCTTCATGACCGGCGGCTTCTCACCGATCCTGCAGATCGGGCTGGGCCTGACGCTGGCGGTGCTGATCGACGCCAGCGTGGTGCGGATGCTGCTGGTGCCCGCCACCATGACGCTGCTGGGCCGCCGGGCCTGGTGGTCGCCCGCGCCGCTGCGCCGGCTGCACCACCGCTACGGCCTGCGCGAGGAGCCCCGTCCCGGGGCGCGGGAGAAGGTGTCCCTGCCGGGCTGAGCGCACGCGCACACCGCCGCCGGCCGGTGCCGGGCCACGTGCCGGGGACCGGCCGCGCCGGCGGTGTCCGGGGCGACCGGCACTACGCCGGTCCCGGTCCGTCCGGAGCGCCACCGCCCGTGCCGCCCGTGCTGCCCGTGCCGCCCGTGCTCTCTGTGCCGGCGGCGCCGTCCGCGCCGCCGGCCGTGAGCAGCGCGCGCAGGCGGTCCAGGAAGACCGCCTGCGCCTTCACGAGCTTCGCGCGGGCCTGGTCCAGCGGGAACCACCGCACCCGGTCGATCTCCGGGAAGGTCCGCCTGATCCCGGAGCGCGGCGGCCACTCCATGGTGAAGGTCCCCGGCACCACCGACCCCGGATCGAGGTCGCCGTGCACCGCCCAGACCGTCACCGTCTTGCCGCCCGACTGCCGCACCTCGCCCAGCGGCAGCAGTTCGCCCTCCGGCGGCGCCACGCCCAGCTCCTCCCGGAACTCGCGCAGCGCGGCATCGCGCGCCTCCTCCGGCGGCAGGTACTCGCCCTTGGGCACCGACCACGCCCCCGCGTCCCGGTGTGCCCAGTACGGCCCGCCCATGTGGCCGAGCAGCACCTCCGGACCGTGCTCCGCGGTCCGGCGGAACAGCAGCAGACCCGCGCTGCGACGCACCGTGCCCACTGTGGGCCGTCCTCGGCCGGGCGGTCAGCGGACCGGGGTCCACCCGGCGGGCGTGGACTGGCCGCCGCCCGTCCGCACGGCCTCGACCACCGCCTGGTGCAGTGCCCGGCTGGATTCCTCGGAGTGGCACTCCACCGGGCTGCCGGAGAGCGTGAACCAGTCGGACGCGCCCGAGTACTGCACCGTCACATCCGCGCGGTCACCGACCCAGGTGGTGTGGACGGTCAGGTCACCCGTGACCACACCCATCTCGTCGGTGCGTACGCCTCCGGGCCCGGTGAACACGCCCTGTGTCGTCCAAGATGCCCAGGCCATCCTTGATCACCGCCTTCCGCGACCGGTCCCGCCTACCCATTTTCCACCGCCTTCCCGCCCGCCGGACCGGGCCGAACGGCCCCGCCGGAGGCACCTGCGCACGTCCGCGCGGTGTGCCGCGTCCGCACTGCCCTCCCAGCCTCGCACGTCCCCCGGACGGCGCACCCCGACCGGCCGCCCGCCCGGACCGCTGCCACCCTCGGTCCCATGGACATGCCCAGCGAGATGCCCGGCGAGATGCCCGCCGTGAACGCGTGCGCGGTGGAGAACTGCGCCTACAACCGCGAAGGCGACTGCCACGCCCTGGCCATCACCGTGGGTGACCTCCGCCACCCGCACTGCGACACCTTCCTCCGTGCCGGCCTCGAGGGCGGCGACCCCGGCACCACCGGCCGGGTCGGCGCCTGCAAGATGGCCGACTGCCGCCACAACAACCGCCTCGAATGCCACGCCCCCGGCATCACCGTCGGCTACCACCGTTCCGAGGTCGACTGCCTGACCTACGCCCCCGCCTGACATGCCCGCCTGACGCCGCCCCCCGCCGGCATCCTCCCTCCGGACGCTCGCGCGCCGGTCAGGCCACGTCGATGCCGTACTCCTGGACCAGGGACTCCAGGCCGGAGGGGCCGGGGTAGCCCTTGCCGCCGCCGACGAAGTGCCAGTCGCCGCCGGCGCGGCGGCGGAAGGAGCCGAGCACCAGCGCGGTTTCGCCGGGGCGGCCGTCCGCCACGGCCAGCCGGTCCAGTTCGGTGCCGGAGGAGTCCAGCAGCCGGATGCCGGCCGCGGTGAAGCCGGACAGATCCGCCTGCGGGCCGGCCTCCGGGTCCACCGCCGCCACCAGCACCAGGCGGTCGGCGCGGGCGGGCAGGGCGGCGAAGGCCACCCGCATCGCGGCCCGGTCCGGTGCGGCGGGCTCGGGCACCGAGGAGACCGCGCCCTCCGGGGTGCTGGGGTTGTTGAAGAAGACGAAGTGGTCGTCGCTCAGCACCCGTTGCCCCTGGCAGACCAGGGCGCACACGTCCAGCGCCACCCCGCCCGCCCAGGACATGCCGAGCACGTTGTGGTCCGCAGGGTCCGCCGCGTCGTTCCCGGCCCGGCGTGCCGCGCCCCGGCGCGGCACCGCCCCGGCCGCGGCAGGGGCGGCGGCCGGGGACGGGCCGCCGGTGCCGTCGCCGAGGCGGCCCCGCAGGCCGTGGCGGTGCAGCAGGTCGACCAGCTCGGTGCCGGAGACCAGCTCCAGCGGCTTGCCCTTGGCGAAGGTGTGCGAGCCCGGGCCGAACCGGGAGGTGGTGACCAGCACGCCCTTGTTGGCGCCGGCGTCCTGCACGGTGCCGTACAGATCCCGCACCGCGGACGGCGGCACGGTGTTGCGGTACCGCTTGACCTGCACCACGAGGGTGCCGCCGCGGATCGGGGCCGGGTCCACCGCGTTCACGTCCACCCCGCCGTCGCGGGAGCGCTGCGTGGTCACCGCCCGCATGCCCATGGCCCGGAACAGCTCGGCGACCAGCGACTCGAAGGCGAGCGGATCCATCTGGAACAGATCCGGCTCCTCCGCGCCCTTCTCCGCGCCTTCCTCCGCCCCGTGACCGCCGTGGCTGACCACGTCCTCGCCCACCTCGTCCGGCCGCCGCCCGGGGCGGACCGCGGTGAGCTGGTCCGGGCGGGCCGGGAGCTGGCCGCGCAGCGCGCCGGTCAGGCATTCCACGGCGTTGACCTGCGCCAGATGCAGTTCCCGGAAGACGGCACGCTCGGCCAGCACGGTGGCCACGACGGTCTCCGTGCGGCGGCCGGTCGCCGGATCGTGGTCGTCCACGAAGCCGTTCAGCGCCACGGAGTCGAGCAGCCCGTACGCGTCGTCCGCCGCGAACAGCCGGTGCAGCACCAGCAGCAGGCACTGGGCCAGCACGTCCCGGTACAGTGCCCGGCGCTGGGTGACCGGCCGGGCCGTCTCCTTGTCCTGGTCGGAGCCGGGCAGGTAGCGCACCGACCTGGCGGCCGGCACGATGCCGTACCGGGGCAGTTCCCAGTCGACCACGAGCTGCCGGGCCGCCGCGTCATAGGCCGCGGACAGCCGCAGCGGCAGCTCCAGGCCCTCCGGCCAGGCGGTGGCGGAGTACAGGGCGGCGGAGAAGAACTGCACCACGGCGCCGGGATCGCGGGCGCGCAGCGCCGCCGCCAGCTCGGCGACGCCCGCGTTGTGGCCGCGGATCTCCGCGAGCTGAGCGCCCGCCCAGGCGTCGTACTGCCGCCGGTGGGCGGCGAGCTGCTGCTGCCGCTGCGCCTCGGCGGCCTGCGCGGCATGCCAGTCCTGCTCGTAGCGGGCGCGGGCCTCCTGCTGCGCCCGCCGGGCCGTCCAGCCGCCGCCGCGGGGCTGGTACGCCGCCGGGTCGGGCAGGGGCACGGGGTGGGCCAGCGGGCCGGGGTCGAAGGGCTCGACCTGCTCGGGGCGGGTGAGCCGGGCGATGGTGAACGCGGGGGCGCGGCAGCCCGCCGCCAGCAGCCCTTCCAGGGCGGCGACCTGCGCCTCCAGCTCGGCCGTCCGCTTGCGGGCGTCGGTCTCCCGCTGCAGGCGGTAGGCCGCCTGGCGTTCGCGGTGCGCGCGGGCCAGTTCGCGTTCCCTGGCCCGTTGTTGCCGCTCCAGATCGCGCTGGTGCCTGAGCTGGGCCCGCTGCTGCTCCTCCCGCTGCCGCTGCTGCTGGCGCTGGGCCTCGACCCAGACTCCGATGAGACCGTTGGAGCGACGACTCATTGCGCTGCGGGCCCTCCCCGGGAATCCGGCATCCCATGACCGTCCGCCGGATCGGCCGGGCGACCCATGCGGCGAGTTGTGCGATTTTAGCCCCTTCCGGCCGCCCTGCTCACCCGGATGCTCCACACAACTTCCCCAAGGCGCACGCCAGTTCGGCGGCGCGTCGGCTTGTGTCCGGCGGACCGGCCCGGTGGGCCGCCGGGCCGGGCGCGGCTGTCGGCGGCGCGTCCTACCATCGGCGGATGCGGGAACGGGCGGAGTGGACGCGGCTGGCGATGGGCACCGGCCACCGTCCGCTCGATCTGATGGCCGCCCGCTTCCACGAGCACCGGTACGCCCCGCACGCGCACGAGGAGTTCGCCGTCGGGGTGACGCTCGGCGGCCTTGAGGTGATCGACTACCGCGGCGGGCGGCTGTACTCGGGGCCGGGCAGCATCGTGGTGCTGGAGCCGGGCGAGGTGCACACCGGCGGCCCGGCCGGTGACGACGGCTTCGCCTACCGGGTGGCGTATCCGCCGGAGGCGCTGCTGGCCGAGGGGGTGGCCGGGGGCCGGCCGCCGCGCTTCCGCCGGCCGGTGATCGAGGACCCGCCGCTGGCCGCCGCCCTGCACCGGGCCTACCGCGAGGCCGCCGGGGCCGGGACCGCGGCCGCCGCGGCCGGCACGGCCGATGCCCTGGAGCACGAGTCCCGGCTGCTGGGCCTGTTCGCCGAGCTGGCCCGGCGGCACGCCGCTCCGGGCACGGCCCGCCCGCCGCGCGAGATCGCCGATCCTGCCGGGCATCTGGTCCGGCACGTCCGGGAGCGCCTGGCCGCCGGCCTGCTGGCCCCGCCGTCGCTCGCCGACCTCGCGGCCGAACTGGGCGTCTCCCGCTACCAGCTGCTGCGCGCGTTCCGGCGCGGCAGCGGCATGCCGCCGTACGCCTGGCTGGCCCAGTACCGGGTGGACCGGGCCCGTGTCCTGCTGGCCGCCGGGCACCGCCCGGCCGAGGCAGCGGCGCTGACCGGCTTCGCCGACCAGGCGCATCTGACCCGCTGGTTCCGCCGGGTGCTGGGCGTCACCCCGGCCGCGTACCGCAACAGCGTTCAAGACGCGGCCCGCCGCACCCCCGCATCCTGAGCCCCGTCCGTGACGTACCACGACGACACGGCAGGGCGATCGGAGGACGCGGTGTCCGCACGCGGCTGGGTGCTGTTCTCGCTGATGGGCGTCGTCTGGGGCATCCCCTACCTGATGATCAAGGTGGCGGTGGAGGAGGTCTCCGTGCCCGTGGTCGTCTTCTCCCGCTGTGCCATCGGCCTGCTGCTCCTGCTGCCGCTCGCGCTGCGGGCCGGAGGGCCCGGCCGTCTCCGCCGCCACTGGGGGCCCGTCCTGCTCTTCGCCGCCATCGAGATCCTCGGCCCCTGGGCGCTGCTCTCGCACGCCGAGCGGGAGCTTTCCAGCTCGATGACCGGCCTGCTGATCGCCGTCGTCCCGATCCTCACCGCCCTGCTGACCCGCCTCACCGGCAGCACCGAGCGGCTCGGGCTGCGCCGCTGGACCGGCCTGCTGCTCGGCCTGGGCGGGGTGGCCCTGCTGGCCGCCCCGCATCTGGCCGGGGGCAGCGCCCTGTCGGTCGGCGAAGTGCTCCTCACCGCGCTGTGCTACACCGTCGCCCCGCTGATCGCCGCCCGCCGGCTGCGCGAGGTGCCCACGCTGCAGCTCACCGCGGCCTGCCTGGCCGTGGCCACCGCCGTCTACGCCGTACCGGCCTGGCTGACCCGTCCCGAGACCGTGCCCTCCGGCAAGGCCGTGGCCTCCCTCGCCGGACTCGGCGCGGTGTGCACCGCGCTCGGGTTCCTGCTCTTCTTCGAGCTGCTCCGCGAGGTCGGCACGGGCCGCGCCGTGGTCTTCACCTACGTCAATCCGGCGGTGGCCGTGGCCGCGGGCGTCCTCTTCCTCTCCGAGCCGCTCACCCCGGCCGTCCTCGCCTCCTTCGCCGCCATCCTCACCGGCTCCGTCCTCGCCACCGCGGCCGGCCGCCGCCCCGCTCCCGCGGCCGGGCCCGCCCCGGCCGGGGTGCCCGCGCGGAGGTGAGCCGTCAGGCGCTCCCGGTCGGCCGGTTGTGGTGGTCCAGCAGTGTGGACAGCAGCCCGGTGAGCCGCTGTCGCTCCTCGGGCGACAGCGGAGCCAGCAGGTCCTCCTGGCATGCGGCGAGCTGCTTCTCCAGCCGCCGAAGCTGCCGCACGCCCGCGGCGGTCGGCGAGATGATGTTGCGCCGCCGGTCGGAGGGGTCCGGGTCGCGCCTGACCAGTCCCTGCCCGGCGAGCTCGTTGACGGCCGTGACCATGTCGCTGACGTAGATGCCGCTGCGGCGGCCGAGCTCGGCCTGGCTGGCCGGGCCGAAGTCCTCCAGCGCCGCCAGCAGGCGGTAGTGGTAGCCGCGGGCGCGCACGGACGCGAACGCGTCGGCGACCAGGCGGTGCGCGTGGCCGGCGGTCTGGGTGAGCAGCCAGCTGGGGAGAGCCTCCCACCTGGCGCGCGTCGTCTCGGACGGGTCCTCCACGCCTGGAGCCTAACAAATCATGGGGTGCACTAACGATTGTGGTATCGTTCGGGAGCCGAACATTAGTCGCCCTAACGTTTCCTTCCGGACGATCCCACTGGAGTCAGCACCGTGATCGAGCCGTTCCGCATCGACATCCCCCAGGCCGACCTCGACGACCTCACCGACCGGCTCTCCCGCACCCGCTGGCCCAACGAGATCGCGGACGCCGGCTGGGACTACGGCTTCCCGCTGGCACGGCTCAGGGAACTGGCCGCGTACTGGCGCACCGGCTACGACTGGCGCGAGCACGAGGCCGGGCTGAACGAGCTGCCCCACTTCACCACCGAGATCGACGGCCAGAACATCCACTTCGTCCACGTCCGGTCCCCGGCACCGGACGCGCCGGCGCTGATCCTGACCCACGGCTGGCCCGGTTCGTTCCTGGAGTTCCTCGACGTGATCGGGCCGCTCTCCCGCGACTTCCACCTGGTGATCCCCTCCATCCCGGGTTACGGCTTCTCCGGGCCGACCCACGAGCGCGGCTGGGACATCGTCCGGGTCGCCCGGGCCTGGGCGGAGCTGATGCGCCGCCTCGGGTACGAGCGCTACGGCGCGCAGGGCGGCGACTTCGGCGCGGGCATCTCACTGGCGCTCGGCGCGGTGGCGCCCGGGCAGGTCATCGGGGTGCACGTCAACTACCTGCCGACCCGGCCGGACCCGGACGCCGGCATCGGACTGTCCGCAACGGACGAAGCCCGGCTGGACAAGGTCAGGCGGCTGATGGCGAACCGTCCGCCGTACCAGGCGCTGCAGGCCCTCACCCCCCAGACCATCGGCTACGCGCTGACCGACTCCCCGGTCGGCCAGCTCGCCTGGATCGCCGAACGCTTCGCCCAGTGGACCGACCCCCGCTCGCCGATCAGCGACGAGCGGATGCTCACCGGCATCTCGCTGTACTGGCTGACCGCCACGGCGGCCTCCTCGGCGCGGCTGCACCGCGAGGCGCCGCGGCGGACCGAGCCGTGCCCGGTACCGGTCGGCGTGGCGGTGTTCCCGCACGACATCACGCAGCCGGTGCGGCCCCTGGCCGAGCGGCGGTACGACATCAGGCACTGGTCGGAGTTCGGGCGCGGCGGCCACTTCGCCGCGATGGAGGTGCCGGACCTGCTCGCCGGGGACGTCCGGGACTTCTTCCTCACCCTCGCCAAGGACGGCGACCGGGGCTGAGAGGGGTCCGCCCCCTTCCCGGAGCGGCATAGGGGGAACCGTCCGGGAAGGGGGCGGAGTCGGGGGGACGGGCGGGTCAGCTCTTGACGGAGCCGGACATCAGGCCGCCGATGAAGTACTTGCCGAGCACGATGTAGACCACCAGCGTGGGCAGCGAGGCGAAGAGGGCGCCCGCCATGGAGACGCCGTAGTTCTGCAGCAGCGCGCCGTTGGCGAGGTTGTTCAGCGCCAGGGTCACCGGGCCGTTCTGGCTGGAGGAGAAGAACACCGCGAACAGGAAGTCGTTCCAGGCCGAGGTGAACTGCCAGATCAGCACCACCACGAAGCTCGGCACGGAGATCGGAAGGATCACCGACCAGTAGGTGCGCAGCATGCCGGCGCCGTCGATCCGCGCCGCCTCCACCAGTTCGTGCGGCACGGTCTGGTAGTAGTTGCGGAAGATCAGCGTGGTGATCGGGATGCCGAACACCGAGTGCAGCAGGATCAGCGTCGGGATGCCGCTCGGCAGTTGCAGCTCCAGCACCAGCTCGTTCAGCGGAATGATCACCGCCTGGTACGGGATGAACATCCCGAACAGGATCAGGGTGAAGACCAGGTTGGCCCCGCGGAAGGACCAGCGGGAGAGCACGAAGCCGTTGACGGAGCCGAGCAGCGCGGCGATCAGCGCGGACGGCACCACCATCTGGAGCGTGCGCCAGATGGCCGGGGACAGGGTGGTCCAGGCGGCCTCCCAGTTGTCCAGCGTCCAGCTCGTGGGCAGGGACCAGGCCCGCGCCGGCGAGGCGTCGCCGGGCCCCTTGAAGCTGGTGACCAGCAGGACGTAGACGGGGATCAGGACGACCAGGAGGAAGAACAGCAGGGCCGCGTAGCGCAGGGTGCGGGCGAGGGTGAAACCGCCGCCCCGGCGACGGCCGCGCCCCCGGCCTGCCGGAGTGCCCGCGACCTCCTGCGGCGGGACCGGCTGGGTGGTGACCGCGGTCATCACTTCTCCTTGCGATTCGTGCGGACGAGATAGGGCACGACCACCAGGGCCACGATGACCAGCAGGATCGACCCGACCGCGGCGGCGTTCGCGTAGTCGAAGCTCGACTTGAACACGTACATGTCCACCGCGGGCACCTTGGTCTGGTAGTTCGCCGGCTTCGAGATCGACATGATCAGGTCGAAGGACTTCAGCGACATGTGCCCGATGATGATCAGCGCCGACAGCGCGATGGGCGAAAGCTGCGGGAAGAGGACCAGCCGGTAGAGCTGCCAGGTGGAGGCGCCGTCCACCCGGGCCGCCTCGCGCAGCTCGTCGGGGATGCCGCGGAAGCCGGCCAGGAAAAGCGCCATCACATAGCCGGAGAGCTGCCAGATGGCGGGGATGGCGATGGCGGTGATGCCGTAGTCGACGTTGTTCCACCAGTTGTTCTGGAGGAAGTCGAGGCCGGCCATCTGGAACAGGCGGTTGAGCCCGGTGGCGCTCGCGTCCTGGTTCGAGTTGAGCAGCCACCGCCACACCACACCGGAGGCCACGAAGGACACGGCCATGGGGAAGAGGTAGATCGAGCGGAAGATCCCCTCGCCCTTCAGGGGCCGCTCCAGCAGCCACGCCCACAGGAACCCCATCAGCATCGTCCCGGCCAGGAACACGCCGGTGAACAGCAGCAGGTTCTTCAGCGAGTGCTGGAACGCCTCGCTGCCCAGCAGGTCGAAGTAGTTGTCCAGCCACACGGTTTCGGACGGCGCCCGGCCGGTGGTCTGGGCGGCGGTGTGCACGTCCGTCAGCGAGGTGCGGAAGTTGGCGCCGATCAGCCCGTAGACGAAGATGCCCACGAGGATCAGCGAGGGCGCTATCAGCAGCAGCGGCGCCCCGGCTTTCTTGACGGTCTTGATCATCAAATCTCCCTGGAGCGCCGCGGCGCGCCGCCGGCGGGATCGTGCCGGCGGCGGCGCGCCGCGGTCCGGCCGGGACCGGATGCCGGTCAGGTCACGGCCGGACCGGCGGGCGCGGTCAGCTCGTGGCTGCCGCGGCGGCGAGTTCGGACTGGAACGTCGCCACGTCGGAGGCGCCGGCGGTGAACTTGCTGGTGGCGTCCGAGATGGCGTTCAGCACGGCCACCGGGGCCGCCGCGCCGTGCGCCAGGGAGGAGACGATGGTGTCCTGGCCGAAGGACTCGATGGCGGTCTGCTGGTACGCGGAGAACTCGGCCGGGTCGGCGTCCACGCGGGCCGGGATGGAGCCCTTGGCCTTGTTGAACGCGGTCTGGCCCTCCAGGGAGCCGACGGTCTCCAGCCAGTTGCGGGCACCGTCGGGGTGCGGGGCGCCCTCGGGCAGGGTGAAGGAGTCGGCGAGGAAGTCGAAGACCCCGTCCGTGCCCGGGACCGGGAAGGCGGTGAAGTCGGTGCCCAGCACCTTGCCCTGCTCCTCGAACGCGGCCACGGCCCAGTCGCCCATCACGTTGAAGGCGGCGTTGCCGTCGATGACCATCTGGGTGGCCTCGGGCCAGTCCAGACCGTCGCGGTCACTGTTGGTGTAGCTCATGGCCTGCTCGAAGTTCTCAAGCGCCTCGGTGACCTCGGGGCCGTTCCAGTCGGTGGTGCCCTCCCACAGACCGGTGTAGGCGTCCGCGCCCAGGCTGGAGAGCAGGATGGTCTCCAGCAGGTGGACCTGGGTCCAGGCGGTGGCCACCGACAGCGGGGTGACGCCGGCCTCCTGCAGGGTGTCCAGGTCGGCGAACCACTCGTCGAGGTCCGCGTAGGTCTTGTCCGGGTCGATGTCGTTGGCCTCCAGCACGGCCGGGTTGGCCCACACCACGTTGGCGCGGTGGATGTTGGAGGGGATGGAGTAGATCTTGCCGTCGTGGGTCAGACGCTCGATCAGGTCGGCGGGGAAGGCGTCGCGCAGCTCGAAGGCGTCGTAGAGCAGCGAGACGTCCTGCAGCTGACCGGCGTTGATGTAGTCCAGCAGTTCCATGCCGGCGTGCGCCTGGAAGGTGTCCGGCGGGTCGTTGGCCTGGAGGCGGGACTGGAGCAGGTCCTTGGCCGCGGAACCGGCACCGCCGGCCACGGCCCCGTTGACGAACTTGGTCTCCGGGTGCTGCTCCTCGAAGACGTTCACCAGAGCGTCCAGGCCCGCCTTCTCCGAGCCGGCCGCCCACCAGGTGAAGACCTCGACCTCGGCGGCGGAGCCACCGCCGCCGCCGTCGCCTCCGTCGTCCGAGTCGCCGCCGCAGGCGGCCAGCGTCAGGCCGGCGATGACGGCGCCCGCCACCATCGCGTTCGTTCTGCGATTGACACGCATTCGTATCCCTACGCCTTCGTTGCCGTATCAGGGGGTCGGTGCGTGTGGGGAGTCACGCACCGGCCGGAAGCGCCGTGGTGCGCCCGTCCGCGGCCCATCAAAGGGCCGCCCCCGATTGAAGTCAAGAAGTAAATTCAAAGTGACATCCAACCGTGTCTTCGGGTTGGGTCGTGTATCCAAACCTGCGGAGACGGCGCCCCTGCCCGCTTCCGGGTTCAGAGCTCGTGGAAGACCAGGCGGTATCCTGACCGCTGTGCGCGCTGACCGGGTGACCCCGGGTTCGCAGACTTCACTACGTGAGGCCAACCGAGCCCGGATCGTGAGCGCCGTCCAGCGGCGTGGGTCGCTCACGCAGATCGAGCTGGCCGGCGTCACCGGCCTGTCCCCGGCCACCGTCTCCAACATCGTCAAGGAGCTCACCGCCGCCGGTGTGCTGCACACCTCCCCCTCCACCCGCAGCGGACGCCGCGCCCTGCTGGTCACCCTGGCCCGCAACCTGGGACTGGTGGCCGGGGTGCACTTCGGCAGCCGCTCGCTGCGCGTGGCACTGGCCGACGCCTCCATGCAGGTCCTGGCCGACCAGCGGATGCCGCTCGCCCCCGACCACCGGGCCGACGCCGGGCTGCGCCGCGCCGCCATGCTGGTCAGCGAGATGGTCGAGTCGGTGGAGGCCCGGCCCGAGGAACTGCTGGCGGTCGGGGTCTGCCTGCCCGCCCCGGTGGACCGCCGCACCGGCCGCATCACCACCGTCGGCATGCTGCGCGGCTGGGACGGCGTGGCCGTGCCCGAGGTGATCGGCGAGGAACTGTCCGCCCCGGTGACCGTGGACAACGACGCCAACCTCGGGGCCCTGGCCGAAGCCCGCTTCGGGGCCGGCGCCGGACACGAGGACCTCGCCTACCTGCGGGTCTCGCACGGAGTGGGCGGCGGCCTGATCCTCGGCGGCCAGCTCATGCACGGCCGCGGCGGCGGCGCCGGCGAGATCGGGCATGTGACGGTCGACGACAACGGGCCCATCTGCCGCTGCGGCAACCGCGGTTGCCTGGAGACATTCGTCGGCGCTCCGGCGCTGCTGGGAATGCTGGCCGCCAGCCACGGCCACCTGACGCTGCGGGATGTCATCACCCGGGCCAAGGACGGCGACCCGGGCTGCCGCCGGGTGCTGTCCGACACCGGCCAGCACCTCGGGGTGGCCGCGGCCAACCTGTGCAACCTGGTCGATCCGGAAATCGTCGTGGTGGGCGGCCAGCTCGCGGACGCCGGGGAGATCCTGCTCGGCCCGATGCGGAACGTGGTCGCCCAGCGCACCATGCCCTCCACCGCCGGGCCGGTGGAGGTGGTGGCCGGCGAGCTGGGCTCGGCGGCCGAGGTGCGCGGCGCCCTCGCCGTGGCCCTGGACACCGCCCGCCTCAGCGGAGCCCTGGGGGTGAGCGTATGACCACGCTGCGCGGGATAGCCACCGCGCTCCGCCGCCCGGGCTCCGCCGCGGACCGCTCCGCGGGTTCCCCCGCCGTGGGTACCGCAGTCCGCTCCCCGTACTCCGCCGCGCAGGCCGGTGCCGCGCAGGCCGGTGCCGCGGGCCCGGGAAGCCGCCGCACGGAGCCTGACGCCCCGGGCGCCGCGGACCGCCGGGCGGGCCCTCGTGCCCGGGGGCGGGCCTGGCAGGTGATCGTGGGGCTGGCAGTGGTGGCCGGCCTGGCGCTGGGCGGTGCGGCGTGCGGGCCGCGGGGCGCGGGCGGCGCAGCCGAGGACTCGGAGGGCGCCATCGCGCTGCTGCTGCCCGAGGTGAAGACCGCCCGCTACGAGACCGCCGACCGTCCCGCGTTCGCCGGCGTGGTGGAACGCCGCTGCCCGGACTGCGAGGTGTACTACGCCAACGCCGACCAGGACGCCGCCATCCAGCAGCAGCAGGCCGAGTCCATGCTCGCCCGCGGCGCCGACGTCCTGGTGCTGGACGCCGTGGACGCGGTCGCCGCGGTCAGCATCGTGCAGCAGGCCGAGCGGTACGGAGTCCCCGTCATCGCCTACGATCGCTTCATCGCGGATGCGGACGTGGACTACTACGTCTCGTTCGACAGCGAGCTGATCGGCTACCTCCAGGGCACCGCCCTGGTGGCCGCCCTCAAGGAGCGGGCCCCGAGAACGGGCGGGGACCCACCCGGCATACTCCTCGTCCACGGTTCCCCGACCGACCCGAACTCCGCCGAGCTCGCCGCCGGGGTCGACCGCGCGCTCGACGGAGAGGACATCGAGGTGCTCGCCGAGTACGACACCCCCGACTGGAGCCCCGACAAGGCCACGGACTGGGTGGAGAGCCAGCTCACCCAGTACGCCGGCCGGGTCGACGGCATCTACGCGGCCAACGACGCCATCGCCGGCGGCGCGATCGCCGCCATGAAGGCCGCGGGCATCGAGCCCGTGCCGCCGGTGACCGGGCAGGACGGCGAGCTGGCCGCGGTCCAGCGGATTCTCACCGGCGACCAGTACATGACCGTCTACAAGGCCGCCACCGAGCAGGCCCGCACCGCCGCCGAACTGGCCGTGCGGGTGCTGCGCGGCGAGTCACCGCGCACCACCGCGGTGATCGACGGCGTGCCCAGCCTGCTGCTCGCCCCCCGCGCGGTGGGCGTGAACGACATCGAGCGGGTCATCGTCAACGGCGGTGTGCACTCGGTGGACGACATCTGCACCCGCTACTACGAAGACGCCTGCACCCGGGCCGGACTGCTCCAGGAGGCGCCGTGACCGAATCCGCGGCTTCGGCCGCCTCCCCCGCACCCGCCACCCCGCCCTCGCTGTCCGACCCGGTGCTGTCGCTGCGCGGCGTCTGCAAGAACTTCGGCGGCGTCCGCGCCCTGGCCGACGTCAGCCTGGACGTCCACCCGCACGAGGTGCTGGCCGTGGTCGGCGACAACGGCGCCGGCAAGTCCACCCTCGCCGGGGTGATCGCCGGGGTCTACCGCCCGGACGCCGGCCAGGTGCTGCTGGACGGCAGACCCGTGGTGCTCGGCTCTCCTGCGGTGGCCCGCAGCCTGGGCATCGCCGCCGTCTTCCAGGACCTCGCCCTGTGCCACAACCTCGACGTGGTGGAGAACCTCTTCCTCGCCCACGAGCCCACCCGCGGCGGCTTCCTGGACGAGGTCGCCATGGAACGCACGGCGTGGGAGCTGCTCGGCCAGCTCGGCACCAGCGTGCCGTCGGTCCGCCTGCCGGTGCGGGAGCTGTCCGGCGGCCAGCGGCAGGTGGTGGCGGTGGCCCGGGCGCTGCTCGGCTCCCCCCGGGTGGTGGTGCTGGACGAGCCCACCGCCGCGCTCGGCATCCGGCAGACCGCCGAGGTGCTCAATCTGGTGGAGCGGCTGCGCGAGCGCGGCCACGCCGTGGTGCTGATCAGTCACCAGGCGTCGGATCTCCAGGCGGTCGCCGACCGCTTCGTGGTGCTCCGGCTGGGCAGGGTCGGCGGAGAGCTTGACGCGGCCAGCGTCGGATACGAGGATCTGCTCGCCGCGATGACCGGAGCGAGCCGGCCCAGCGGCAGGAAATCCCGATGACGCCCGCCTCCGCACCGCCCTCCTCCCGCACCCCGTACGCCGCCACCGCCGCGTTCGACAGCGACGCGCCGTGGCCGCGCCTGCTGCGCAGACTGCCCGACCGCGAGCTCGGCATGCTGCCGATCATCGCCGCCCTGGTGCTGATCTGGGCCGTGTTCGGGATCATCAACCCGGCGTTCCTGTCCGCCGAGAACCTGGTCAACCTCACCCTCCAGTCCGCCCCCACCGGCGTGATCGCGCTGGGCGTGGTGCTGGTGCTGCTGGTCGGGCAGATCGATCTGTCGGTCGGCTCGGTCAGCGGCCTGGCCGCCTCGGTGGTGGCGGTCACCACCGTGCTGTGGGAGTGGCCGATCGGGCTGGGCATCCTGCTCGCCCTGTCGGTGGGCGTGGTGGTCGGCCTCACCTACGGGCTGCTGGCCACCCGGCTCGGCCTGCCCAGCTTTGTCCTCACCCTGGCCGGGCTGCTGGTGCTGGCCGGGGTGCAGCTCAGGGTGCTCGGCTCCCGCGGCTCGATCAACCTGCCCTTCGAATCCTGGCTGGTGAGCTTCGCCCAGCAGGGCTTCCTCTCCCCGGTGGCCGCCTGGACGCTGGTGGCCGGCGTGGTCGCGGTGGTGGCGGCGGTGCAGCTCGTGGAACGCTCCCGGCGGGCTCGTGCCGAACTGCCGCGGGTGAGCCTGGCCCGGCTGCTGCTGCGGGTCGGCGCGCTGGCCGCGCTGCTCAGCGCCACCGTCGCCTACCTGGGCACGGCACGCGGCATCGGCTACCCGGTGGTGCTGTTCATCTCGCTGGTCGCCGTCGTGGACGTGCTGCTGCGCCGCACCCGCTGGGGGCGCTCGGTGCGGGCGGTGGGCGGCGACCGCCGCTCGGCCATGCTGGTCGGGGTGGCGGTGCGGCGGGTGACCGTGTCCTGCTTCGTGGCCTGCTCCACCTTCGCCGCACTGGGCGGGGTGCTCGCGGCGGGCCGGCTGGCCGCCGCCAACCAGGGCACCGGCGGGGCCGAGACGTATCTGACCGCCATCGCCGCGGCGGTGATCGGCGGCACCAGCCTGTTCGGCGGGCGGGGCAGTGCCTGGTCGGCGCTNAGCCTGTTCGGCGGGCGGGGCAGTGCCTGGTCGGCGCTGGTCGGGGTGCTGGTGATCACCTCCATCTCCAGCGGGCTCACCCTGCTGAACCTGGACACCGCCTCCCGCTACATCGTCACCGGCCTGGTGCTGGTGCTGGCGCTGACCGCGGACACCCTGCTGCGCGCCCCGCGCTCCCGCTGAGCGGCCGGCCGGGCGGCGCCGGCCGGCGGGCGGCGGACGGTTCATGATGCGGTTCAGCCGTCCACCCGGTGCAGGGCGATCGGCGGCTCCTCGCTCGCCGGGTAGATGGTCTCGCCGAGCACCATGTCCGGATCGTCCTCGTCCAGCGTGATCACGTGCACGTTGCCCGCCTGGCAGCCCGTGACGAACGGATTCTCCGCATCGGTGTTCCGGCTGGAGGCGCCCTCCAGCCGGATGGAGCCGTCCTGGATCGCGATCAGCTTGACCGTCTCGGTGCATCCGAGATTCCATCCGGTGAGGATCTCGGTGGCATGGGTGACGAGGGTGCCGACATGGTCGTCGACGGAGCCGGGGTCCAGGGTCAGCGTCACCGTGATCTCGCCGTCGATGTCGGAGCGGCTCGGCACCTCGGCCGAGCCCTCCCAGGTGCCGACGTACTCCGCGGGCAGCGCGTCCGGGTCCGCCTGCTCCACGCCGCCCGTGCCGCCCGTGCCGTCCTTGTCGCCGGTGCCGCCGGTGCCGCCGCTGTTGTCCTTCCCGCCCTGTTCGCCGCCGCTCCGGGTCTCCTTCCCGTCGTCGCCGAACAGCACCCAGCCGCCGGTCAGCACCATGGCGGTGGCCAGCACCGCGCCCACCACCGCCAGCACCGTCCGCGAGGAGCGGCGCGGCGTGCCGGGCCCGCCGGGTCCGCCCGCGTGCGCGTAGGGGGAGACCGGCGGATACGGGGTGGAGGGGACGGCGGCACCGAAGCTCCCGGCCGGCGGCCCCGCCCCCGGTGGCGGCGGGGTCGCCGGCCCGGCGTAGGGATTGCCCGCCCGGGGCGCCGCGGCCTGTGTGGGCGGCGGCGGGGACGGCTGCGCGGGGTG
>NZ_WTLH01000010.1 GCF_011421595.1 Streptomyces sp. YIM 98790
CCCGGGGTGCCGCGGCCCGGGGCGGATGCGACCACCACGCGACCACAGCCGGGAACCGCATGGAGTGAAGACAGCGGTCAGGTACGGCCATTCGGCGACGGCGCGGCGGCCTGGTCGGCGGATGCGACCACCATGCGACCACCAGGGGTGGAAGACGGCGAAGGCCATCCCCGCCGTGCGGCGGGAATGGCCTTGTGACCTGCGGTTTCGCTGGTCGGGACGGCGGGATTTGAACCCACGACCCCTTGACCCCCAGTCAAGTGCGCTACCAAACTGCGCCACGTCCCGGCGCCGGTGTGACCTGGGGTTTGGCGCCCCCGGGTGCCGACAGACAGAACCATACAGCATGTGGGGGGATGATCGTTAACGCCTGTGGGCCGGGTCAGCGGGGTCAGCGGGGGAGTGGGGGGAGGTACTCACGGACCGGGGTGCGGTGCCACCAGTCGCCGGTGGCGCGGCGTTCGGCCCGGGTGGTGAAGCGGTAGTGGTACAGCCGGGCCCGGACGTGGGCCGGGGGGCGGTCGGGGAAGGGGTTCGTGCGCAGCAGGCGGAGGGTGGGGCGGTGGTTCGCGAGCAGGCGGCGGGCCAGCGGGCGCAGCCAGGCCCGGGCGTAGGCGGGGGAGAGGGCGGCGAACCACATCAGCCAGTCCAGGCGCAGGTGGTAGGGGGCGAACTGCCGGGGCATGCGGGCGGGGTCGCCGGGCTTGCCGCGGAATTCGTACTCCTGCCAGCGGGTGGCGGGGGTGATCACCTCGTCGGTGGTGCCCTCCAGGACGACCTCGTGGCGCCGGCGGGTGACGGTGCCGAAGGCGCCGTAGGTGTTGACCAGGTGCAGGGAGTCGTAGGAGCGGTTCATCTGCTGGCGGGGGGAGAGCAGGTTCCGGACCGGGCGGTAGCTGAGGACGGCGACCAGAGCGGCCAGCACGAGTGTGGCGGCGGTGAACCAGACGGGAGTCCCGGGCGGCGGGGAGGGCGGGGCGAGCAGGAAGGAGAGGTCGGCGGCGGCCAGGGCGAGGACGATGGTGAGCCAGTTCAGCCAGGCGAAGTTCCCGGAGGCGACCAGCCAGAGCTGGGTGATCACGACGATCGCGGCCGCCACGGTGGCGACGGGCTGCGGGAAGAAGAGCAGGAAGGGCACCAGCAGCTGGGTGACGTGGTTGGCGGCGGCCTCGGCCCGGTGCAGCGGCTCGGGCAGCCGGTGGAAGTACCAGCTCAGCGGTCCGGGCATGGGCTGGGTCTCGTGGTGGTAGCGGAGGCAGGTCAGCTTGCGCCAGCAGGTGTCGCCGCGCCATTTGATCAGGCCCGCGCCGAATTCCAGCCGGAACAGCAGCCAGATCAGGAGCAGCAGGGTGACCCGGGGCGGGGAGATGTCGTCGTTGCCGAGGAAGATGGCCAGGAAGCCCGCTTCGAGGAGGAGGGATTCCCAGCCGAAGGAGTACCAGACCTGGCCGATGTTGACGATGGAGAGGTAGAGCGCCCACAGCACGGCCCAGGCGGCCATGGCGGCCGGCAGCGGGAGCAGGTCGCCCAGGCCGAGCAGGAGGCCGGCCGAGCCGGCGGTGCCGGTCCAGGCGACCGCGCCGAAGAAGCGGTCCGAGTAGTGCAGGTGGAAGAGGCTGGGGGCCCGGCGGAAGGGCACCCGGCGCAGGTAGCCGGGTGCGGGGGTCAGCCCTCGTTCGCCGGCCAGCGGGCGGAACTGCAGTGCGGCTCCGAGGAAGCCCATCAGGTAGACGGCGGCCAGCCCGCGTTGCAGCAGCAGCCTGCTGAGCCAGGCGTCGGGGAGGTCGAACCACTCCATGCCTGCATCTGTACCACTGCGCGGCCCGGGAGGGGCGGGGTCCGCTGGTGTGTCCGGGGCCCGCGGCGTGACCAGCGGAGCCGGCGCAGGAGGCGGGTTGACCGGGGTCAGGCGGAACCGTAGGGTCCGGAAGAAAGCGCTTTCCCCTCTGTGACTGCCCCGCTCCCCGGGAGGACGTGCATGGCACTGACCGATCTGCCGCTGGAGGAACTGCGGCGGTACCGGCCGGAGGTTCCCGAGCCGCCGGACTTCGACGGCTTCTGGGCCGGGACGCTGGCCGCGGCACGGCGGGCCGGCGGCGACCCCGAGTACCGGCCGGTGGCGGAATCCCCGCTGGCCACGGTGGAGGTTTTCGACGTCCGGTTCCCGGGCTGGGGCGGCCAGCCGGTGGCGGGCTGGCTGCTGCTGCCGCGCGGCGCGGAGCGTCCGCTGCCCGCGGTGATCACCTACATCGGCTACGGCGGGGGGCGGGGGCTGCACCTGGAGCATCTGCTCTGGAGCTCCGCCGGCTACGCGCATCTGGTGGTGGACAGCCGCGGCCAGGGCCACGACACCCCGGACCCCGACCCCATGCCGCAGCCGCAGCTCTGGCGGGGGGTGATGACCCGCGGCATCGACCGGCCGGAGACGTACTACTACCGGCGGCTGATGGCCGACTGCGTGCGGGCGGTGGACGCCCTGCGCGCCCACCCGGCCGTGGACCCGTCCCGGATCGTGGTGTCGGGCGCCAGCCAGGGCGGCGGCCTGGCCCTGGCCACCGCCGGACTGAGCGGCGACGCGGTGGCCGCGGCCCTGATCGACGTGCCGTTCCTGTGCCACTACCGGCGCGCCGCCGAGATCGCCACCGAAGGCCCCTACCCGGAGCTGGCCGAGTATCTGGGCGTGCACCGGCGGATCGATCCGGAGCGGGCCTTCTCCACCCTCGACTACTTCGACGGGCTGCACTTCGCGCCGCGGGCCACCGCGCCCGCGCTGTTCAGCGTGGCGCTGATGGACCCGGTATGCCCGCCGTCCACGGTCTTCGCCGCCCGCAACCGGTATGCCGGGGAGGCCGGGATCACGGTGTGGCCGTTCGGCGATCACGGCGGCGGGCGTGCCTCGCAGCAGGAGGAGCAGCTGCGCTGGCTGGCGGACCGCTCGCTGGGCGGCGCCCGCGCCGGCTGAGGGGAGGGCCGGCCGGCTCACGGCCGGCCGGCGGCCGGGCCGGCCGTCAGGTGTCAGGCATCAGCCGTCAGCCGTCAGCCGTCAGCCGGAGGGCGTGTAGGCGAGGAGGCGGGTGATGACCTCGGACGCCTCCTCGCCGGCCGCCAGGGGGTCGGCGCCGGTCAGCACGGCGGTCTGGTACGTCTTGATCGGGTTGTCGGACTCCACCTGGCCCCAGCGCGGCGACTGCGGGGTGGCCCGGCCGTTGACCGCGCCCGCCACCATGGCGGCGGTGCCCGGGTCGTCCCGCACCGCGTCGGCGAGCGTGGTGCGGTTGGGCACGAAGCTGCGGCTGCGGGCGAGTTCGGTCTGCCATGTGTCGCCGGTGATCAGCTTGACGAACTCGTAGGCGAGCAGCGGCTCGGCGGACTCCTCGGTGATGATCAGGTTGGAGCCGCCGGTGAACACCGCGCCCGGCTCGCCCGCCTCCTTGCCCGGAACCGGGAAGAAGCCGAGCTTGTCCTCGAGTTCCGGGTTGAGGTCGGTGATGGCCTGCGCCGAGCCGGGGGTGGAGATGATCTGCGCCACCTCGCCGGAGGCGAAGACCTCCTCGTGCGGCGGATTGGCCTCGTCGGTGTCGACCGGGCCGTCGCCCAGCGCCTGGAGTTCGGCGTAGAAGGCCATGCCGGCTGCCGCCTCGGGGGTGTGCAGCGCGCCGGTCCACCGGCCGCCGCTCTCCACCGCCAGGTCGCCGCCCTCGTCCCAGATGAACCCGGCCAGCACGTACCAGTTCTGGCCGGGCAGATAGATGCCCTGCCGGCCGGGGACCTCGTCCAGCCGCCGGGTGATCTCCAGCCACTCCTCGCGGTCTTCGGGCGGCTCCTCGATGCCGGCCTCCTGGAACAGGTCCTTGCGGTAGATGACCACGCGGTTGGCGGCGTAGAAGGGTATGCCGAACTGGTGGCCGTAGACCTTGCCCGGTTCGGCCAGGCCGGGCACCCAGTAGTCGCCGTCCAGGTCGACCACCTGGTTGGTGAGGTCCTTGACCCCTCCGGTGTTCACGTACTGGGCGACCTGGGTGTTGCCGACCTCGATGACGTCCGGGCCTTCGCCGGTGGTGAGTGCCTCGTTGACCTTGTCGCCGATGCCGACCCACTCCTGGAAGGTGACGCGGACCTCGACATCCCGGTGCCGGGCCTCGAAGTCGTCGACCACCTGCTGGACAAAGTCCTCCCCGGCGCTGTGGTTCATCATCCAGACCTCCAGCACGGTGGTCTCGTCCTCGTCGGAACCCAGCAGGGAGCAGCCGGTGAGCAGCGCGGTGGCGCAGGTCAGGGCGGTGGCTCTGATGATGCGGGACGGGTACGTCAAGTGAGGGTCCTTTGGGAACGGTTGAGCGGGGGCGCGGTGGCGCCCCACAAAGTGGCGTAGACCTCATAAATTGGCGTAGACCTATGTGGGGGTCAAGAGCAAATCCTGGGCGTAACACGATGGAGACGTGGAGGCGGCCGTCCGGTTGCGGAGACCTCCGGGGCGGACCGGCGGAAGGAGAATGCGGACGGAAACCGGCCGCAATGCCGGGCATGCTGGTGCCATGGCCAACACCAGCTCCCGCACCCTGCGGCTGCTCTCCCTGCTCCAGACCCACCGCTACTGGCCCGGGCGGCAGCTTGCCGACCGGCTCGGCGTCTCTCCCCGCACCCTGCGCCGGGACGTGGACCGGCTGCGCGAGCTCGGCTACCCGGTCAATGCCCACCGCGGCGTGGACGGCGGATACCAGCTCGCGCCCGGTGCCGCCCTGCCCCCGCTGGTGGTGGACGACGAGGAGGCGGTCGCCCTGGCCATCGGGCTGCGCGCCGCCGCACAGGGCGGGGTCACCGGCATCGAGGAGGCCGCGGTCCGGGCGCTGGCCAAGGTCGTCCAGGTGATGCCGCAGCGGCTGCGGCGGCGGGTGGACGCGCTGCGCCAGGTCACGGTGCCGGGCGGCTGGAACGGCACCGGGCCCGGGGTGGAGGCCGGCGTGCTGACCGCCCTCGCGCAGGCCTGCCGGGACGAGGAGCGGCTGCGGTTCGGCTATCTGGCCCGTGACGGGCAGGAGAGCCGCCGGTACGTGGAGCCGCACCGGCTGGTCTCCCTGGGCCGGCGCTGGTATCTGGTCGCCTACGACCTGGTCCGGCAGGACTGGCGGAACTTCCGGCTGGACCGGGTGCGGGAGCCGCAGGCCACCCGGGAGCGGTTCCGGCCGCGCACGCTGCCCGACGCCGACGCCGGGGAGTTCGTCCGCCGCAGCATCGGCGCGATCCCGGCCGAGTACACCGTGGAGATGCGGGTGCGGGCGGAGGCCGGCCGGGTGCGCGAGCAGGTGGGCCAGTGGGCGGAGGTGACCGGTGACGGGCCGGGGTCCTGCCTGCTGCGGATGACCGTGCAGTCGCTGGACTGGCCGCTGCTGGCGGCCGGTTCGCTGGACGCGGAGTTCGAGGTGCTGGGGCCGCCGGAGCTGGCCGTGCGGGTGCGCGAGTGGTCGCAGCGGTTCGCCCGGGCCGCCGCCCGCGGCGACGGGGCGGACACCGTCGCCGGCCCGGAGGACGGGGAAACCGACGCGGCTGACGCGGTGGAGGGGGCGGAGGGGGCGGAGGGGGCGGGCCCGCTCAGGTCGGGATGAGGCCCAGGTCGGCGGCGAACCGTGCCACGTCCGCCGTCACCCGGCCCGGCTCCTCCCAGTGCACGCAGTGCCCCGTGCCCTCGTACACGACCAGCCGGGACCCGTGCACGGCCTTCACCTGCTGGTCCTGGTCGGCACGGGGCAGCACCGGGTCCTGGTCGCCCCAGATCACCATGGTCGGCACGAGAATCCCGGCCATGGTGGCTTGCAGGTCGGTCTCCAGCAGCCCGCGGAAGCTTTCCTGCCACACCTCGGCGGGGGTGTGCACCGCGTCCTCGCGCAGCCTGTCCAGGAACGCGAGGTCCACCGGCCGGACCGTCAGGCCCGACACGAACGGCTCCACGGCCTCCTGGTCCAGCGGGTCGCGCAGCAGGGCGATGCGCTCGCCCAGCGCCGCAAGGTGCGGCTTGCCCTCCAGGGTGGCCGGCACCCCGCACAGCACCAGGCCGGCCACCCGGTCCGGGTGGCTGCCCGCGACCATCCGGGCGGTCACGCCGCCGGTCGAGGAACCGACCAGCACCGCGCGGCCGATGCCCGCCGCGTCCAGGAACGACACCAGGTCGGCGGCGAAGTCCTCCGGCCGGTAGCCCCCGTCCGGACGGCCCGCGTCGCGGTGGCCGCGCTGGGTGGGCGCCCAGCCGTGCAGCGTGGCCGGCAGCCGCCGCAGCACCGGCTCGAACGACGCCCACGATTCGCCGAGTCCGTGCACGAACACCACCGGAACCCCACCGGGATAACCGGCTTCGGCATAGGGAAGTGTCAGCCCGTTGACGAGCCTGGTCAGTTTCATCGCGATGGTGCTCATGTCAGAACCTCCCTCAGCAAGAGTGCCGGATGGTAGCCGCTCCGGCGCGGGGAGGTCCCCCCTTCGGGCTACTCCGCGTGTACGAGTCGCCCGATTCGTACACGCTCGGTCAGTTCCGTGGCCCCGTCAGGGGCCCGCCGGCGCCGGGTCAGCCGCCGGGGGAGGCTTCGGGGAAGAACACGGTGAACGCCTCCGTGGGTTCTCCGATGCCCCGGGCGAGCGGTTCGTCGAAGTACCAGATGAGGTAGAGCAGGAAGGCGATCAGCGCGCTGAACAGACCGGCCAGCACCAGCTCCCGGCCGGAGCGCTGGATCTGGAGGGCGAAGACCATGCCGACCGCCACCGCGCCGCAGACCACCAGGCCGAACCAGACCACGGTGGGCATGGTGGGCCCGGCGGACAGGCCCCGGGCCGCGCGTGCCTCGTCCACCGCGGCCAGCTGGTCCAGCATGCCCTGGTAGGCATGGGTCTCGGCGACCGTCTCCGGCTCGTGGCCGGTGACCGTGGTGCGCAGCCGCACCAGCAGTTCGTCGCCGCGGTCGGTGAGTTCGCCGTGCTCCAGCATGTGCGGCCACTCCCGTTCCACGGTGTGCACGGCATAGTCCTCGGTCTGGTCGCGGATCTGCTCCCGCACGTCCTGCGGATAGATGCCGGCGCGGGCGCTGATCTCGTGCAGCGCCTGCGCCTCGCGCCGCACCCATTCGTCCGCGGCGCCGCGTTCCTCCCAGACTCCGGCGATGGCCAGGCCCAGCATGATGGCGTAGACCACTCCGATCATCATGGTCATGTACTCGATGACGTCCGGGGTCTCGGAGGGATCGTCCTCGGTCCCGGCACGGCGGCTGCGCAGCACGGCCAGCAGCAGCACGATGCCGCAGGTGGCGACGGTGACGAGGGTCAGTACGAGCCAGTTCGGCACCGGAACTCCTCAGGCAGAGCGGGGGGTTGCGCCGTTGCCGCGGCCCGCTGCGCCGCCCCGGGGCCGCATCGCGGCGGCGGCCAGCACGGCGGGGGCGAGCAGCATGAGCATGCGGCCGACCAGGGTGGGCCCGGTGTCCGGGGGATCGCTGCCGGGCGCCGGCCGGGGCGGCACGGTCAGGGACACGGCCTCGGTGGGGGTGGGGGCGGGCTCCGGTGGTCCGGACGGTGAGGGCGAAGGAGAAGCGGACGGCGAGGGCGCGGACGACGGAGAGGGCGTGGACGACGACGCCGGTCGGGGTGCCGGTGCCGGACCGGAGGAGGGCGAGGGGGAGGACGGAGCGGGGGAGGGGGACGGCGAGGCCGTCGGCGAGGGGGAGGAGGGTGGCGGAGCGGCCGGGGAGGTGGGGGCGGGACCGGGCTCGGGTTCCTCCGGGGCGGGCGCGGGCGGCGGTTCGGACGGGGGGCAGCCCAGCCGCACGCCGGCCCGGGCGGTGTCCCCCGAGGCGACGGCCTCGGCGTTCAGACAGAGGTCCCCGTGGCGCAGCTCCACGGAGGCGCCGGCCCCGCCGGAGCCGTCCCCGGACGTGCCGCCGGCCATGGCCCACCCCGGTGGAGGGCCGCCGGGCCAGGCGGTGGCGCCGGCCCACGGCTCCGGTTCCGCCGAGGGCCTGCCGGACTCCCCGGCACGGGCCGGGAAGGCGGGGAGAACGGTGGCGATCAGTGCGGCGGAGGCCAGTGAGAGGCCCGCCCTGCGGGCACGCTGCCGGGCTGTCACGGGGGTGATTGTGCGCGGCGCGGCGGGGCCGCGGCGGTGAGCGCCCGAGGGTTCGCCGGATCGGATGAAAATGTGTTGAAAGAAGGTTGCTCGGGGCGCGGTGGGCCGGAGGGCCGGCCGCCGCGCGGACTGCTCAGGCGGCCGCCGGACGGACCGGCATGTCCAGCAGGGCGCGCACCGAGGTACGGGCCGCGCCCAGCAGCGGCCCGTCCGGGCCCAGCCGTGAGATCCGCACCGGCACCGGGGTGGGCCGCCCCCCGGCCGCGACCGCGGTGCGGCGGGCCAGTTCGCGGTCGAGCGGCGGCAGCAGCCAGGGGCCCAGCCGGGCGAGCGCCCCGCCCACCACCACCCGGCCGGGGTCCAGCAGGTTGACCGCACCGGAGAGCGCGATCCCCAGGGCGGTGCCCGCCCGGCGCACCGCGCGCAGGGTGCGCTGGTCGCCGGCCGCGCACCGGGAGGCGAGGTCGTCGATCCGCACGCCAGGGCCGGGCTCCAGGCCGGCCTCGCGCAGCACCGCCTCCTCCCCGGCATAGGTCTCCAGGCATCCCCGGCCGCCGCAGGTGCACGGGCGGCCGTCCGGGCGCACCGGGACATGGCCGAGTTCACCGGCGAAGCCGTGGCCGCCGCGCAGCAGCTGCCCGTCGATCACCACCGCGGCACCGATGCCGATCTCGGCGGAGACGTGGATGAAGCTGTCGCCGTTCGGCGAGTGCGGTACGGCCGGCCCGGTGCCCGCGGGATCGGCCGGATCGGCGGCGCCCACGGCCACGCCCCCGCCGCCCCCGCCGCCCCCGCCGCCCCCGCCGGCGGCGGCCTGGCCGGCCGGGCCGTCGTCCAGATCGGTTCCGGGCAGGTCGGGGCGGTCGGCCCACAGCTCGGCCAGGGCGCCCAGATTGGCCTCGTTGTCCACGGCCAGCGTGCCCAGCGAGGCGGGCAGCCGGGGCGCCAGGTCGGTGTCCCGCCAGCCCAGGTTGGGCGCCCGGACCACGGTGGTGCCGCCCCGGACGACCAGGCCGGGCACGGCGACGGTCAGCCGCTCCGGCGTCAGGCCCTGCTCCGCCGCCTGTCCGGCGACCTCCTCCAGCAGGGCGGTGAGCCGGTCCAGCACCGGGCCGGGCCCGCCGCCGCGGCCGTTGACGTCGCAGCGCCCGCGCACCCGTATGGCGCCGCGCAGGTCCATGGCGCAGGCGGCCAGGTGGTCCACGCCGATCTCGGCGGCCAGGCCGCACGGACCGCGGTCGGCGAGCTGCAGCACGGTGCCGGGGCGGCCCACCGTGCCGGACCGGCCGGGACCCTGCTCCACCAGCAGGCCGGCCCGCATCAGCTCGTCCACCAGGGTGGAGACCGCGGCCCGGGTGAGGCCGATCCGGGAGGCGGCCTCGGCACGGCTCTGCGGGCCGTGGTCGGCCAGGGCGTGCAGGACCCGGGAGAGGTTCTGCCGGCGCATCTCGGACTGCGAGGCGGGTGCGGGCTGGGCCACTGGTGATCCTCTGGCTTCTCGGCCCGGTCCGGGACGGACCGGGGGCGGCGGGTCGGACTGCCTGCTGCCCTGGGACGGGCGGCCGCCGGCGGCGGCTTCCTCCGGCAGCAGGCTACTGGCCTGCGCAGACACCCGGCCGGGCCGGTCCGCCCGTCGGATGGACGGACCGGCCCGGCCGGGACGGCGGCGGTCAGCCGCGCAGCAGGGGGGTGGCGCGGTCCAGGGTGGCGGCCAGCCGCTCCAGCGCCGCCCGGTCGCGCTCGACCGGCTCGTAGGACGGTCCCTCGGTGGTGTTCCAGCCGCGGGCCACCTCGGCCGGGTCCTGGCCCAGCAGCAGGCCGGCCGCCTGCGCGGCGGCACCCAGCGCGACCAGCTCCTGGGCCGCCGGGATGCGCACCGCCCGCCCGGACAGCCGGCGCACGGTCTCCCGCCAGGCGGTGCCCCTGGCCCCGCCGCCGATCAGCAGGATCGGCTCCTCGCCGCCCGCGTCCTCGCCGAGCACCAGGTCCAGCGCCTGGAGCAGGGCGAAGACCGCGCCGTCGTAGGCGGCCTGGAGGACCTGGCCGCCGGTGGTTTCCGCGCGCAGCCCGTGCACCAGGCCGGTGGCCCAGGGCAGGTCCGGGGTCCGCTCACCGTCCAGGAAGGGCAGCACCACGGCGCTCCCGCCGGGCTCCACCTGCTCCCGCTCCCGGCCGAGCAGGGCGGCGATCCGGTCCACCGCCTGGGTGCAGTTGAGCGTGCAGGCCAGCGGCAGCCAGCCGTGCCGGGCGTCGGCGAAGCCGGCCACGATGCCGGACGGGTCGGCCGGGCGGCGGCCGGAGACCGCGTAGACGGTGCCCGAGGTGCCCAGGCTCATGGCCGGCTGTCCGGCGGTCAGGCCCAGGCCCAGCGCGCCCGCCATGTTGTCGCCGGTGCCGGCCGCGACCGCGATGCCCTCGGGCAGCGGACCGCCGGCGCGCACCGTGCCGGCCTGCTCGCCGCCGGCCACCACCCGGGGGAGCAGTTCCGCATCGAGGCCGGCCAGCTCAAGGATCTCCTGGTCGTAGCTCTCGGTCGCCGAGGACCACCAGCCGGTGCCGGAGGCGTCGCCCCGGTCGGTGGTGCCCTCGCCGATGCCGTGACCGGCCAGCCGGCCGGTCAGGTAGTCGTGCGGCAGCCGGACGGCCCGCACGGCCGCGGCCCGCTCCGGCTCGTTCTCCCGCAGCCAGGCCCATTTGGTGACGGTGAAGGAGGCGGCCGGCACGCTGCCGGTGCGCTCCGCCCAGGCGGCCGGGCCGCCCAGCGACTCCAGCAGGCGGTCGCGCTGGGGCGCGGAGCGGGTGTCGTTCCAGAGCAGGGCGTTGCGCACGGGGCGGCCGCCGGCGTCCAGGGCCACCAGCCCGTGCTGCTGCCCGGCCACCGAGACGGCGGCGGCCTGCTGGGCGGCCGGGCCGCACTGGGCGACCGCCCGGCACAGGGCGTCCCACCACTGCTCGGGATCGCTGTCCCCCTCGGCGGTGACCGCATGGGGGGCCTGGCCGCGCGCCACCACAGTGCCGGTGGCGCTGTCGACGACCAGGACCTTGGTGGACTGCGTGGAACTGTCCACGCCGATGACCAGGGGGCCTTCCGGGGCGGCGGTCATAGCGGTGTCCTCTCTGCTGCGGCCCGGCCGGGACGGATGGGCGCCGCTGCCGGGGGCGCCCGGGCGGCCGGGTCCATCTCGTTCCGCGCCGGGTCTTCCGTACCGGGCCCTGGCATACTAATTTGTCAACGGCGATGACGAAATAGTCGGGCACAACCAAGGAGCCGCCATGTCGTACCAGCCATCCCCCGCGGACAAGTTCACCTTCGGTCTGTGGACCGTCGGCTGGCAAGGCCGCGACCCGTTCGGCGACGCCACCCGCGCGGCCCTGGACCCGGTGGAGACGGTCCACCGCCTCGCCGAGCTGGGCGCCTACGGTGTCACCTTCCACGACGACGACCTGATCCCCTTCGGTTCGTCCCCCGCCGAGCGCGAGGCGCACATCAAGCGCTTCCGCGAGGCCCTGGAGGCCACCGGGCTCAAGGTGCCGATGGCCACCACCAACCTCTTCACCCACCCCGTCTTCAAGGACGGCGCCTTCACCGCCAACGACCGGGAGGTGCGCCGCTACGCCCTGCGCAAGACCATGCGCAACATCGACCTGGCCGCCGAGCTGGGCGCCGAGGTCTACGTGGCCTGGGGCGGCCGGGAGGGCGCCGAGTCCGGCGCGGCCAAGGACGTGCGGGCCGCCCTGGACCGCTTCAAGGAGGCCTTCGACCTGCTCGCCTCCTACGTGCTGGAGCGCGGCTACACCCTGCGGTTCGCCCTGGAGCCCAAGCCCAACGAGCCGCGCGGCGACATCCTGCTGCCGACCGTCGGCCATGCGCTGGCGTTCATCGAGAAGCTGGAGCACCCGGAGATGTTCGGCCTCAACCCGGAGGTCGGCCACGAGCAGATGGCCGGGCTGAACTTCCCGCACGGCATCGCCCAGGCGCTGTGGGCGGACAAGCTGTTCCACATCGACCTGAACGGCCAGTCCGGCATCAAGTACGACCAGGACCTGCGGTTCGGCGCGGGCGACCTGCGGTCCGCGTTCTGGCTGGTGGACCTGCTGGAGACGGCCGGGTACGCCGGTCCGCGGCACTTCGACTTCAAGCCGCCGCGCACCGAGGACTTCTCCGGGGTGTGGGCCTCGGCGGCCGGCTGCATGCGCAACTACCTGATCCTCAAGGAGCGGGCCGCAGCCTTCCGGGCCGACCCGGAGGTGCAGGAGGCGCTGCGCGCCGCCCGGCTGGACGAGCTGGCCCGGCCGACCCTGGACGAGGGCGAGAGCGCCTCGGACCTGCTGGCCGACCGGTCGGCGTTCGAGGACTTCGACGTGGACGCCGCCGCCGCCCGGGGCATGGCCTTCGAGAGGCTGGACCAGCTCGCCATGGACCACCTGCTGGGCGCCCGGGGCTGAGCCCGGACGGGCGGACCGGGCACGGAGCACGGGGCGGTGCGCCCGGCCGGCCACCGCGGCCGGCGGGAGCGCACCGCCCCGCGCACCGCACCGCGGGCCGCGGCTCAGTGGCTCAGTGGCTCAGCGGATCAGTGCCCCATGGCCAGGCCGTCCGCATCGGCCCCGCGGCCGAGCACCGCGGCGCGGATCCGCTCCAGGGCGGTGGCGTGGTCGGCGCGGTCCGGCTCCTCCGCCAGCGCCTGCGGCAGGGACACCACCCGGATGGGGTCGTTGTCGACCGCGAAGGGGATGAACTCGGCGCGTTCCACGGTCCACGGACCGCCCTCCGCGGCGGGCGGGACGAAGGTGAAGCGGGCCGCGGACCCCATCTGGCCGCGCGGGTCGTTCATCACCCCGGCGAGCTGGTCGCCCATCCCGTAGACCACCCAGGTGCCGTTGACCTTCTCGTACGCCTGGGGGACGTGGGCGTGGGTGCCGATGATCAGGTCGATGTCCCGCCGGCCGCCGGTGGACGCGGCGGTCAGCTCCCGGGCCAGCGAGAGCTGGAGTTCGTCGGGCTCCTCCTGCCACTCGGTGCCCCAGTGCAGGCTGACCACGACCACATCCGCACCGGCGGCGCGGGCGGCGCGGGCGTCGGCGAGGATGCGCTCGGCGTCGATGAGGTTGACCAGCCAGGGCCGGTCCTCGGGCACCGGGATGCCGTTGGTGCCGTAGGTGTAGGCGAGCTGGGCCACCCGCGCGCCGCCCGCGGTGAGCAGCACCGGGGTGTCGCGTTCCTCGGCGGAGCGGGCCGAGCCGGCGTGGGCCAGTCCGGCCCGGTCCATGGCGTCCAGGGTGCGGACCACCCCCTCGGCGCCGGCGTCCAGGGTGTGGTTGGAGGCGGTGGAACAGCTGTCGTAGCCGGTCTCCCGGACCGCCTCGGCCAGCTGCGGCGGGGTCCGGAAGGCGGGATAGCCGGTGAACGGGCCGCCCTCGGGGCCGTAGACGGTCTCCATGTGGCAGATCGCGAGATCGGCCGCGGCGACCGTCTCCCGCGCCCCGGCCAGCATCGGGCCGAAGTCGTGGCCCCGGCCGTCCGCGTCGGCCCGGGCCTGCCGGATGACGGAGTCGTGGATCAGCAGGTCCCCTGTGGCGACCAGGGTGAAGCCGCGGGGGGCGTCGGCGGAGCCGGACGCCGGGGGCGCGGCCCGGCCGGTCTCCGGCGGGCCGGCGGGTGTGCCGCTGCAGGATGCGGTCAGGGCCGCGGCGGTCAGCAGCGCGGCGGCCAGGGCCGGGGTGCGCCGGGCCCGGCGCACGGTGAACGGGTGCGGGTGCTGGGGCACGGGTCTCCTCCGCAGGACCATCCGCAGGGACTGCCCAGGGCAGAACCAGCAGACCGATGAACAGATAGTCATACGTATTGACCCAGAGGGGGAGGAATCCTGCTCCGTTCCGGGACATCTCACCCGGACGGCCCAGTGCAGGCATGCGAAAGGCCCCGGGCGCGCTCTGCGCCCGGGGCCCGTCCGTACCGGCCGGGGGCCGCCGAGGGGTGTGCCGCTCCGCCTGGCCGCCTCAGGGTCCGTGGCGCCGCCGCCAGCGGCGGCCGGAGCCCGCGGCGCGCCGCTCAGTCCTGGCCGTCGTCGGGGGAGTCCTTGCGGCGGAACCAGCCGCCCAGCCCTCTGCGGGGCTTCCTGGGCTTCTTCGCCTTCTGGCGCTTGCGGCCGGACTGGCCGCCGTGCACCCAGCCGGCCGGCGGGGTGTCCGCACGCCACGGCTGCGGGGCGGGTGCCTCCCGCTTCCAGCGCTCGGTGAGCATCCGGGTGCGCGCGGTCGGTTCGCTCACCTCCGCGTCACGCACGAAGTTCTCGTCCAGCACCACCTCGTCCCATTCGTCCGGGTGGGGTTCCCCGTGGCCCTGGTTCTCGCTCCCCATGGCTGCCTCCCGTCGCCCTCGGTCCCGCAGCACGCCTTCCTCGGAGTCCTCGTGGTCCTCGGAGCCTCCTCGGAGCCTCCTCGAAGTCCACGAAGGTTCCCCGGATTCCTCGGGTGGTCGGGGAATGCCTCGCCATGCTGCCTCAACTGGTCGAACGGCAGCCGCGCAGCGCCGGTTCCGCCGGCCCGCGCCCGGCCCGGCGCACGCCCCGCAACTCCCGCACGCTGCCGTGTCCCTGCCACCGTAACCGACCGGCCGCCGGGACCTTAAGGCCCCGGAGATCACGGAGATCACACGGTGTTCACCGCGCGACGGTGAGCAGGTACACCCCACCGGGCTCGGTCGGGAAGACGGTGAGCCCCGGCTCCGGCCGGGCCGTCTCCACCGCCCCGCCGTCCCGGACCACCGCCAGGCCGGCGGCACCGGTGTACCGCACCCGGGCCGGACGGCCCAGCCGGGAGAGCAGCCGGGCCCCGGTCAGCCGGCCGTCCGCCCACTCCAGCGCCACCTCGAAGCCGTCCCGGGCAAGCAGCCCCCGGACCCGTCCGGCGGGCAGCGCGCCGGGCAGCGCGGGCAGCAGCTCCAGCTCCCCGGCATGGCTCTGCACCAGCCACTCGGCGATGCCCGCGACCGCGCCGAAGTTGCCGTCGATCTGGAACGGCGGGTGCAGGTCGAAGAGGTTCGGCGCGGTGTGACGGGGGGTGAGCTGGTCGGCGAGCAGCTTGAACGAGCGGTCGCCGGCGGCCAGCCGTGCCCAGAAGTTGATCTTCCAGGCCAGCGACCAGCCGGTGCCCGCGTCCCCGCGCTGCTCCAGGGTGACCCGGGCGGCCTCCATCAGCTCGGGCACCGCCCGGGTGATCTGGGCGCCCGGGTGCAGCCCGTACAGGTGCGAGACGTGCCGGTGGTGCGGCTCGGGCGCACCGGAGTCCCAGTCCTCGCGCCACTCCTGGAGCTGGCCCTGCGCGCCGATCCGCATCGGGGCCAGCCGCGCCCGGGCGGCGCGCACCCGCTGGGCCAGCTCCGGCTCCGTGCCGAGGAGTTCGCAGCTCCCGGCGACCGCGTCGAACAGGTCGCGCAGTATCTGGTTGTCCATGGTGGGGCCGGCGCACAGCGAGCCGCCGGGGCCCTCGTGGTGGGCGTTCTCCGGGGAGAGGGAGGGGCAGGTCACCAGCTCGCCGGTGCCGGGGTCGGTGACCAGGCTGTCCAGGAAGAAGCGGGCGGCCCCGGCCAGCACCGGGAAGCGGCGGCGCAGCGCGGCCAGATCGCCGGTGAAGCGGTAGTGCTCCCACACGGCCAGGGACAGCCAGGCGCCGCCGGTCGGCCACATGCCCCAGAAGGCGCCGTCCACCGGGGCGGTGCCGCGCCAGGCGTCGACATTGTGGTGCGCCACCCAGCCCTGCGCCCCGTACATCTCTCGGGCGGTGCGGGCACCGGCCTCCGAGAGCTCCTCCAGCAGCGTGAACAGCGGCTCCCAGCAGTCCAGCAGATTGGCCGGGGCGGCCGGCCAGTAGTTCATCTCGGTGTTGATGTTGATGGTGTACTTGCATCCCCAGGGCGGGTCGGTGAGGTCGTTCCACAGCCCCTGGAGATTGGCCGGCTGGGTGCCGGGCCGGGAGCAGGCCATCAGCAGGTAGCGGCCGTAGGCGAAATACAGCGCCACCAGTGCCGGGTCCGCGCCGCCGTCCCCGAAGGCGGCCACCCGCCGGTCGGTGGGCAGCGCAGAGGCCGGGGTGAGGGGCAGCTCCAGTGCGGCACGGCGGAACAGGTCCCGGTGGTCCCGCACATGGCGGTCCCTCAGCTCGGGGTAGGGCACTCCGGCGGCGCCCAGCAGGTCCCCGAGGCAGGCCCCGAGGGTGTCCCCGCCCGGTGCCAGGTTCCAGGCGCGGTGGTCGGTGCGCACCGCGATCAGCAGGGTGGCCGCGTCCGCCCCGGTGATCCGCAGCAGGCCGTCCGGGGAGGAGACCGCGCTGCCGCCCTCGGTGACGGCCTGCACCACCGCGTGGAACCGGATGCCGCCCGGCACCCCCTCCCAGTCGCCGCCCCGGCCGGTCATCGAGACCGAGTCCGGCCCGCTGGCGGAGACCTCCTCCGCCAGCGGGCCGGCCAGCCGGGCGGTGCAGGACACCGCGCCCGGGGCATCGGCGGTCAGCCGCACCACGATCACCTGGTCGGGCGCGCTGGCGAAGGTCTCCCGGTGGTGGCGCACCCCGTCACGCAGGTGGCTCACGGTGTGCACGCCGGAGTCCAGGTCCAGCTCGCGGCGGTATCCGGACACCTCTCCGGGGCCGTCGGCGGGGAAGTCCAGCAGCAGGCTGCCCACCGTCTGGTACGGGGGCTGCCGCACCGGGACGCCCATCAGGTCGGCGTCCACCAGCCGCTGGGCCGCGTCCCATTCGCCGGCCAGCACCAGGCGCCGGGCCTCGGCCAGCGAGCCGGCCGCGCGCGGATTGACGAAGTCGTGCGGGCTGCCCGCCCACAGCGTGTCCTCGTTGAGCTGGAGTTCCTCGGTTCCGGTGCCGCCGTGCACCATGGCGCCGAGCCGGCCGTTGCCCAGCGGGAGGGCCGCCAGCCATTCGGCGGCCGGCTCGGGGTACCAGAGCACCGGGCGGGCCGCGGGCGCGGCGGACTCGGCGGCGGACTCGGCGGCGGGCTCGGCGGCGGACGCGGACGGTGCCATGGCGGGCGGCCTCCCGGCAGGTGTGCGGAAGTGGCGGACGATGTTCGAGTCCGTTGGGTTGCGTGGGGAATCCTGCCATGGCGCGGGCGCAGGCTCCAGAGGGGCTTGTCCGGCTGCCTCCCATCCGGCGGCGCGGCCGGCAGCACGACCCGGCCGGGGGCGGCTGACCGCCCCCGGCCGGTCACGGCGGGCCCCGCTCGGCGGGCGCGCTCAGGGTACGGCAGGTCCCAGATCGAGGTCCGCCCACACGGTGTGTCCCCGACCGGACTCCGACCGCCGTACCCCCCAGCCGATGGAGAGCGCGACCACCAGCAGCAGGCCCCGCCCGCTCTCCTCCTCGTCACCGGCCGGCTCCGGAGGGCCCTGCGGGCCCGGACCGTCGCTGGACACCGCGACCCGCACCACGCTTCCGTCGCAGCGCAGTTCGCATCCCACCCATTCGCTGCAGGTGTGCCGCAGCGCGTTGGTGACCAGTTCCGACATCACCAACTGGGCGTTGTCGCGGACGGCTCCGGGCGCGCGCCAGTCCGTGAGCTGCTCCACTGTGCGACGGCGTGCCTCGGCCGCGGAGGTCTGCACGGCGGCAAGCCGGAAGCTCAAACGCCCACCGCGGGCTACGGGTTCGGCGGGTCGTTCAACGGGGCGCGCGTCGGAGGAGGTAGGCACGGTCATACTGTGGAGTGCGTTACTCACATCCGGCAAGAGGCAATCTGTATTTTGCAGAATCGTCGCTCGCAGTCTGTTGGATCTGCTGCCTGCGCATGGCAGACTTCAGGCCGGAGCGGAGAGTTGAGGAAGTGGCGGCATGGCTGGTGGTCAGGGAGTCGGCGCGCCCACGGTGTTGCGGGTGGTGCTCGGCAGACGTCTGCGGGACCTGCGGGAGCAGGCCGGCCTCTCCTACGAGGAGGCGGCCCGGGCCCTGGACGTCACCCACGCCACCATCCGCCGCATGGAGAAGGCCCAGGTCGGCCTCAAGGGCCCCTATGTCGAGAAGCTCCTGCGGGTCTACGGCATCACGGACCAGCATGAGCTGGACGCCTTCCTCGGACTCGCCCGCGAGGCCAACCGGCCGGGCTGGTGGCACCGCTACCGGGACGTCCTCCCGGAGTGGTTCAGCGCCTTCGTCAGCCTGGAGGCCGAGGCCAGTCAGATCCGGGCCTATGAACCCCACTACATACCCGGACTGCTCCAGACCGAGGCGTATGCCGCGGCCGTGCTCCGCGCCGGCCAGCCGCACGTGCCCCGCGAGGAGATCGACCGGTTGGTCGCCCTGCGGCTGGCCCGCCAGGAGCTGCTGGAGCGCAAGGAACCCCCGCTGCTGTGGGTCGTGATGGACGAGACGGTGCTGCGCCGCGGCATCGGCCGGCCCAACGTCATGCGCGCCCAGGTGACCAGGCTCATCGAGGCCAGCCAGTCCCCCCATGTCCGGCTCCAGATCATGCCCTTCGCCGCGGGTCTGCATCCCGCGATGTACGGGCCGTTCCACCTCTTCCGGTTCCCCGTCCCCGAGCTCTCCGACGTCGCGTGCGCGGAGAACCTGGTGGGCGCCGCGTACTTCGACCAGCGCGACGACGTGTCGGCATTCCGGGAGGCACTGGACCGGATGTGCGCGCAAGCCGCGCCGGTGCACCGCACTGAGGCCCTCCTCAGTGCTCTTCGCAAGGAGATCTGAACGATGGATCGCATATACAACGGCATGCCCGCCCGTCATCTCGGCACGGAGGGATGGCACAAGCCATGGAGCGGGGGCAACGGCGGGAGCTGCGTGGAAGCGATGCGACTGGCCGACGGCCGGGTGGCGTTCCGGCAGTCCAACGACCCCGACGGGCCGGCTCTCATCTACACCCACCACGAGATCGCCCGGTTCATCGCGGGCGTCAAGTCCGGCGACGCCGATTTCCTCCTGGTGTGAGCGCCACGGAGCGGCGGCCGCCGAACCCGGCGGCCGCCGCCCGGCCACCGAGCCCGCTCCCCAGCACCCACCGACCTCCCAGAGACGGAGCAGCCTCGTGACCGACCAGGGCTTCAGCCCCGATCAGATCGACACCACCCGGCCCCACCCGGCCCGGATGTACGACTACTACCTGGGCGGCCAGGACAACTACGAGGCCGACCGCATAGCCGGCGACCGTCTGCTGGCGCTCACCCCCGATGTGCGGATCAGCGCCCGCGCCAACCGGGACTTCCTGGCCCGGGCCGTGCGCCACGCGGCCCGGGAGGGCATCCGGCAGTTCGTCGACATCGGCACCGGCATCCCCACCTCGCCCAACACCCACGAGGTGGCGCACGCCGTGGACCCGGGGGCCCGGGTGGCCTATGTCGACAACGACCCCATCGTGGGCGTCTACGCCGACGCCAAGCTGCTCAACACCGCCAACACCGGCTTCTTCCTGGCCGACCTGCGGGACCCCGAGGCCGTCCTGGAGCACCCCACCCTGGGCCAGTTCGTCGACTTCTCCCGGCCGGTGGCGCTGATGCTGGTGTCGGTGCTGCACTTCATCACCGACGAGGAGGACCCGGCGGGCATCCTGCGCGCGCTCACCGGCGTGCTGGCGCCCGGCAGCCGGCTGCTGCTCAGCCACGCCACCGGTGACTTCCACCCACCGGAGATGACCAAGGCGGGGCAGGCGGTCTACAAGAACGCCACCGCGCAGCTCACCCTGCGCCCGCACGCCGCGATCCTGCGCTGCTTCGACGGCTTCGAGCTGGAGGAGCCGGGCCTGGTGCAGACCCCGCTCTGGCGGCCGGACGGCCCGGTCGGCCAGGAGCTCAAGGGGGTCGCGTCCTACGCCGGGGTGGGCGTCAAGCGCTGACCCCGCGGCGGACCACGGGGCCCTTCCGGAGAGCCGAACGCGCTGCGGCGCCGGAAGGGCCGGTCCCGGGGGAGGGCGAGGGAACCGGAGTGCGGCCCTCCGGTTCCCCCCTCCCCCTCCTTCCTCCTTCCCGCCCTCCTCTCCCTTGCTTCCCTTGCTTCCCTTGCTGTTCCCGCGCCCGGTGCCCGGGGGCTCAGCCGGCCGGCCGGGCGGTGAAGGTCAGGGCGAACGCCGCCGGAGCCGCGTCCAGCCGGTGGGCCGGCAGGACTCCCGGGCCGCAGGACTGGCTGCCGATGCCGTGCAGCGCGTGGTCCGCGTTCACCCACACCGTGTCCCCGGCACGCAGATCGGTGGTGTGCCGGGCGGCGTCCAGCTGCTCGCCGGTCCAGCGGCGTGCGGTGAGGTAGAACGGCGCGGCCACCGCCTCCAGCCGCAGCACCGCGGGCCCGCCGCCCAGTTCGGCCCAGCGCACGTGCGGCCGGGCGCCGTTCTCCTGCGGGCGCACGTACGGCGTCTGGAGATCGTCCACCGTGGCCCGCCAGCGGCCCAGCCGGGCGGCCGTCGCGGTGTCCGGATAGCCCTCGCCCGGGCCACCGCCGAACCAGCACACCTCGCCGTACTGCGCGGGCAGCCCGAACCGCAGGCCCAGCCGCGGCAGCGGGCAGGGCCAGTCGCCCTCGGGCGTGACGGTGACCGTCAGGCCCAGCCGTCCGCCGTCGGCGGTCCAGCGGTAGTCGGCGCGCAGTCCCAGGTCGGTGGCGGCCGGCGCCACCCGGGTGCGCACCAGCAGTGCGCCGTCCTGCTCCTCGACCGCGTCCGTGCGGTGCCGCATCCGGTGCAGGCCGAGCTCCCGCCAGACCAGACCCCAGCGGGAGTCCGGCTGCCAGGACGCCCCCAGGTCGTTGTCGGTCGGGGCCCGCCAGACGTCCAGCCGGGGCGGGGCGGCCAGGTCCAGCGGGCCGAGCCGGCGCAGCGCACCGCCGGCCGGGTCGAAGACCGCCGGGCCGAGCAGCAGGCGCCCGTTCTCGTGGCGCGGCCCGGAGCCGGCCCGGGGCAGGGCGGCGAGCGGCGGCGGCCCGGCGGCGGGCGCGGCCGGGAACTGGCCCCAGGCCACCTCATGGCCGCGCGGTGCCCAGGGGGTGTCCGCGGCCAGCAGGGCGCGCACCGTCCAGTGCCGTTCGCCGCCGCCCGCCGTGCGCGGGGCGGGGGGCAGTGGCACGGTGGCCGACTCGCCGGGGGCCAGGGCGGGCACGGCCAGTGGACCGCCGGCCACGGTCTCGCCCTCCGCCTGGAAGGACCACTCGAAGACCAGGTGGTCCAGGGAGCGGAAGTCGTGGCCGTTGGTGACGGTGACGGTGCCGCCCCCGCCCCCGGCGCCGCCGTCGCCGCCGTCGATCCGGACCGGTTCGATCACCTTCTTGTACTCGGTCAGGCCGGGGGAGGGGGCGCGGTCGGGGAACACCAGCCCGTCGCAGACGAAGTTCCCGTCGTGCAGTTCTTCGCCGAAGTCCCCGCCGTAGCCGTAGCAGGTGTCTCCGTCCTCGGTGCGCAGGGGGATGCCGTGGTCGGTCCACTCCCAGACGAAGCCGCCCTGGCAGCGCTCGTAGCGCTCGAACAGCCGCTGGTACTCGGCGAGCCCGCCGGGCCCGTTGCCCATGGCGTGGGCGTACTCCACCAGCAGGAACGGCAGCGAGCGGCGGCGGGCGTCCCGCTCCGGGTCGGGCAGCGGCGGCTCCTGTCGCCGTCCGATCAGCTCCACCTCCTCGTGCGGCGCGTACATCCGGGAGAAGAAGTCGCTGTCGGGATAGCCGTGGTCGTTCTCGTAGTGCAGCGGGCGGGAGGGGTCGCGCTTCCGGATCCAGTCCGCCATGGCGGACAGGCCGAGGCCCGCGCCGCACTCGTTGCCCAGGGACCAGATCACCACCGAGGGATGGTTCTTGTCGCGCTCGACCATCCGCCGGGCCCGGTCCAGCAGGGCCGGGGTCCAGCGCTCGTCGTCCACCGGGTTGCGTCTCCAGCCCACCTCGCAGAAGCCGTGGGTCTCCAGGTCGCACTCGTCGATCACCCACAGGCCCAGCTCGTCGCAGAGCCGGAGGAACTCCGGGTGGGGCGGGTAGTGGCTGGTGCGCACGGCGTTGATGTTGTGGCGCTTCATCAGCAGGATGTCCCGGCGCATGGTCCGCGTGTCCAGGGCCCGGCCGGTCTCCGGGTGGAACTCGTGGCGGTTGACGCCCCGGAACAGCACCCGGCGGCCGTTCACCGTGAACAGCCCGTTCTCGACCACCGCGGTGCGGAAACCGAGGCGCAGCGGGACGCGCTCGCCGGGGACGGCGAGTTCGGCGTCGTAGAGCCGGGGCGTCTCGGCGGTCCAGGGCTCCACCGGCACGGTGACGGTCTCGCCGGTGGCCAGGTCCAGGCCGAGCTCCGGCACGGTGACCCGGCCTGCCGGGTCACACTCCACCCGCAGCGTGCCCAGGCCGGTGGTGTGGTCGTACCCGGCGTGCACGAAGTGGTCGGCGACCGCGCCGGGCGGCCGGTGCAGCAGCGTCACGTCCCGGAAGATGCCGGGCAGCCACCACATGTCCTGGTCCTCCAGGTAGCTGCCGGCCGACCACTGGTGGACCCGGACCGCCAGCACGTTGCCGCGGGCCCGGAGCAGCGGGCCGACCGCGAACTCGTGCGGGAGCCGGCTGCCCTGGAAGGTGCCCAGCTCCTCGCCGTTGAGCCAGACCCGGGCGCAGGACTCGACGCCGTCGAAGCGGAGCAGCGCCGTGCCGCCGTCCGGCCAGTCCCCGGGCAGGTCGAAGACCAGGCGGTGGTCGCCGGTCGGGTTCTCGTCGGGCACCCGCGGCGGATCGACCGGGAAGGGATAGCGGACGTTGGTGTAGGCCGGGGCTCCGTGGCCCTGGAGGACCCAGTGCCCGGGCACGGTGAGCGGGTGCCAGCCGGCGGTGTCGGCGCCGTCGGCGGTGAAGCCGGTGCCCGTGCCCCCGGCGGCGGGGGAGAGGCGGAACTGCCAGGTGCCGTTCAGGGAGAGCCGGGCGGCGTCGGATCCGGGGTACCAGGCGCGCGGCGGGAGCGGACCGCGGCCGGGAGCCGGGTCCTCCCAGTAGCGGCCGGGGCGGGGGGAGTGCGGCATGGGGCGGCTCCTCGGGCGGTCGTCCCTTGTTGAGATATGTGCGGCGATGTTCGATCACGTTAGATCGTCGTCGGCCTGCCCGGCAAGGTGGTGTCGGTGGCGGGTTCGAATGCGGAGTATCAGTGCGTCACTTATGGCGGCTTGTGTCGTTCGTCCTGGTGAAAGCGTGCATTCGTTGACATGGACGCGACTTAAGAGTGTTACGCGCGGGTAACACCACTGCACCACCTTCCACTTCAGCCAGCCAGGAGGCTCAATGAGGCTGCGCCGCTTCACGAAGGCCGCTGCCACCGCAGCGCTCGCCCTCGGCATCACTCTGGGCGGCACCCTGTCCGGTTCCGCACATGCCGCCGGAACCCAGGCCGCGGAGCACTACGTTGCCCTCGGCGATTCGTACTCCTCGGGCGTCGGGGCGGGGAGCTATGACCCGGCCAGCGGTGACTGCCGCCGCAGCACCCGCGCCTATCCGGAGCTGTGGGCGACGGCCCACTCCCCGGACTCGTTCTCCTTCACCGCTTGCTCCGGCGCCCGCACCACGGATGTGATCAACAGTCAGCTCGGGCCGCTGGACGCGCAGACCACGCTGGTCACCATCAGCATCGGCGGCAACGACGCGGGCTTCGCCGACACCATGATGACCTGCGTGCTGCAGGGCACCAGCGCCTGCCTGGCCCGCGTGGCCCAGGCCAACGAGTACATCGACAGCACCCTGCCCGGCCGGCTGGACGCGGTCTACCGCGCGATCCGCCAGAAGGCGCCCAACGCCCATGTGGTGGTGCTGGGCTATCCCCGCATGTACCAGCTCAACGGGAGCTGCTGGCTGGGCATCAGCGAGCAGTCCCGGGCCGCGATCAACGGCGCCGCCGACAATCTGAGCGAGGAGACGGCCAAGCGGGCCGCCGACCACGGCTTCAGCTACGGCGACGTCCGGCCCGCCTTCAGCGGACACGAGATCTGCTCCGGCGACTCCTGGCTGCACAGCGTCACCTGGCCGGTCAACGACTCCTACCACCCCAAGGCGTCCGGCCACTCCGGTGGCTACTACCCCGTTCTGAACGGGCTGACCTGACGTCCCGCCGGGCCGCCGGGCCGCCGGGCGGTCCGCCGGCCCGGCCCGGCCCGGCGCGGTAGGCAACCCGCGGACGGGGAATGGCGTCTTCAGTACCAGACACCTCTCCGCGGAACCGGACCGGACCGACCGGGCCGTCCGGACCGCGGCGGCCGGAAGGGAGCCCGAGATGTCCACAGCCGGGAAGATTGCCGTCGGCGGTGTGGCCGCCGGCCTGCTGCTGCTCGTCCTCACCAAGAGTCTGCTGCTCACGCTGCTGGTCATGGTGGGGGTGCCGGCCGTCGCCTATCTGGCGCTCGACCCCTCCCAGCGCCGGCGGCTGCGCCGGGTCACCCGCAAGCAGCTGAACCGCTAGTCCGGGCGGGCCGCCGCCGGAGCGGGCGAGTGCCTGCCCGGCGGCGGTCTCAGGCGGCCGGTTCGGGCCGGACGGCCAGGGCGTCCAAACGCTTCAGCAGGCCGGGCAGCTCCGGACCGCGGCCCACCGGGAACACCTCGCCGGGCTCGTCGTCCAGCAGCACGAAGGCGATGTCGTCGGTGTGCGCCACCATGCTCCAGCCGGGGCCGTCCGCCCGCAGGGTGCGCACGTCCTGCCCGGCGAAGGCCGAGCGGACCCGGCCGGCCGGCGGCGGGTCGTCCAGATAGCCGTGCAGCTGCCGGAGCACCTCCTGCACCCCCTCGTGCACCGGCGCGCCCGGCCCCGCGAAGTCCTCCGGGTCCACCTGGCGCCGCCACTGGAACCAGTGCAGGGCGATCTCGTCCGCCCCCATCCGGCGCTGGGCCGGACCCCAGGACTCCGGGTCCGGCGGCGCCAGCGGGGTGAAGGCCTCCTCGTCCGGCAGCGGTTCCGGGTCGTGCGGAGCGGGCAGCCCGCGCACCGCGATCCCCACCGGCACCGGCCAGCCGGGCAGCACTCCGGCGACGGTGCGCTCGTCGGGCGAGAGGTCGTAGGACATGCCGCAGTCCCAGGCGGCGATGGCGCAGGCGGTGAGCGCCACGTCCTCGGTGGCCACCGTCCAGCGGGCGCCCTGCCCGTCCTGGCCGAAGAGCAGGCCGTAGCCGTCCTCGAAGGGCTCCAGCCCCAGCGCCTCGCAGGCCTCGGGGAAGTCGTCGCCGAGCACCGCGGGGAAGGCCGCGGGGGTGAGCAGCGCCGCGGTGAGGACGTAGAGCTCGTCCTCCCCCGCATCCTCCGGTTCGGTTCTGTCCACCGGCCGCCCTCCTCGCTCCTCCGGTGGCCGCACATTAGCCACCCGGCATCGCGCAGTCGAGGGCATCGGGAGGTGACGTTCCCCGTCCGTGCGGCGCTCCGGGACCCCGGCGCCACCTGGGCTGCCGTCCTGCTCCCGGGGCGGCGGCCCGGCCGCCGGGTGTCCGGTCGCGATGCGCGAGCGGACGGAACCGGTCGGTGTCCGGCGTGCCGCAGACACGACTGATCGACCGACCGGACATGTGCGGGCACCTTCCGCCACTCACGGCGACGGCCCCCGGGCGCACCGTAGCGTCCCGGAAATATGGCAGACCTCAACCATATGCATCACGGACATGTCCGTGCCCTTCGGACATCCGCGCCGCTCCCCGTGCCCGCACCCCGGCGGCCCGGTGCCGGCCCGTGCGCAGCCGCCGCGGCCCGCCGCGGGGAGATCCGGGCCGGAGGGTGAGCATGAAGGTTTCCGCGCTGCTCAGGAAGCCGCCGACCGTGCGGCTGCGGATCACCGGCCTGGTCCTCGTCCCGCTCGCCGGACTGCTCGCGCTCTGGGTGTACGCCGTGGTCGGCGCCGCCGAGCAGGTCGGCGACGCCCGGCAGGAGCAGGCCGCGGACGCGGGCGTGCGGACCCCGGTCACGGCCGTGGTGGACGCCCTGCAGTCCGAGCGGCGGGCCGCCGCCGCCTTCCTCGCCGAACCCGACGAGACGCACACCCGGGCCCTCGGCGACGCCGTGACGGCCAGCCGCACCGCGGCCGCCCGGCTGCTGCTGCCGGGCGGCCGGACGGTGGCCGACACCGCCGGCCTGCCCGCGCTGGCCACCTCCCGGATGAACGCCCTGACCGCCGCCCTGGACAACCTGGCCGCCCTGCGCGACCGGGTCACCAGCGGCGGCGCCCCCTGGCCCGCCGCCTACCGCGGCTACACCTCGGCCATCGAGGCGGCACTGCGCACCGAGAGCGCCCTGGACGGCGGCCCGCAGCTCCGGCTGGCCGTGGAACTGGCCTGGGCCGGGGAACACCTGGCCCGGCAGGACGCCCTGCTGACCGCCGCCGCCTGGTCCGGCGAATTCGCCCCGGACCAGCGGGAGCAGTTCGCCGCCGCCGCAGCCGCCCGCCAGGCGCTCCAGCTCACCGCCACCGCCGACCTCACCGGCCCGCCCCGGGACGCCTGGCGCGAGCTGGCCGGGGGCGGGGCCCTGGCCGCCCTGGCCGGAGCCGAGCGCCGGGCCGCCGCATCCGGCGTGACCGCGGCGGAGGAACCCGGCGAGGACGGCGGGACGGGTGCCCGCGGCAGGCGCGAACCGGACACCGGCGAGGTGACCGGCGGCGAGTGGGAGCAGGCCGCCGCACCCGTCCGGCAGGGCCTGGCCGAGGTGGAGCAGGCCCTGCGCGAATCCGTCCGCAGGTCCGGCCCCGGCGGCCCGCTGGCCGCACTCACCCGCCCGGCCGGCGCCGCCGCGCTGCTCGGCCTCGCCCTGATCGGGGTCACCCTGGCGCTCACCGTCCGGGCCGGCCGCTCCCTGGTGCGCGACCTGGCCGGGCTGCGCACCGCAGCGCTGGACATCGCCCGGCGCAAGCTGCCCGGAGCCATGCGGGCACTGCGGGCAGGACAGCCGGTGGACGTGTCCGCCGAGGCCCCCGAGCTGCCCCCCGCCCCCGACGAGATCGGCCAGGTGCACGATGCCCTGGCCACCCTGCACCGGGCCGCGCTCCGCGCCACCGCCGAGCGGGCCGAGCTGGCCGGCGGCATCGCCCGCGCCTACGTCAGCCTGGCCCGCCGCAGCCAGGCGCTGGTCAACCGGCAGCTCGCGCTGATCGACGAGATGGAACGCCACACCGCGGAACCGGCCGCACTGGACGAACTCTTCCGGCTCGACCACCTCACCACCCGGATGCGCCGCCAGGCCGAGTCACTGATCATCCTCTCCGGCGCCGCCTCCGGCCGGAGCTGGAGCCATCCGGTGGTGATGACCAGCGTGGTGCAGGCGGCGGTCGGCGAGATCGAGGACTACCGCCGGGTCGCGGTGCCGGTGCTGCCCGACGCGGCCCTGGCCGGGCATGTCGTGGCGGATCTCACACATCTGCTGGCCGAACTGCTGGAGAACGCGACCCGCTTCTCGCCCCCGCACACCTGGGTCCGGGTGTCGGGCGAGCGCACCGGCTCGGACACCTTCGGCTACGCCCTGCGGATCGAGGACTCCGGTCTCGGCATGCCGCCCGCCGAGCTGGAGCGGGCCAACCGCAGAATCCGCCGTCCGGACTGCCTGGACCTGCTGGAGACCGACCGGCTGGGGCTGTTCGTGGTGGGCCGGCTGGCCGCCCGCCACGGGGTGCGCGTCGAACTGCGTCCGGCCCCGGGCAGCGGGGTGGCCGCCCTGGTGCTGCTGCCCGCCGGCCTGGTGGCCGCCCCGGTGGAACCCGGCCCGGTCCGAAGCGGTACCGTGCCTTCCGCATGACAAGGCGCTCCGGTGGTTGCTCAGCGACGCGCTGTGGGGAAGGCTGAGATCGCAGTCATCTACGAGAACGGGGAACAGGATGGCACGGAGCGCCAGACTCGACTGGCTGCTGGAGGATCTCACGCAGCGTATGCCGCAGGTGCGCCATGTGCTGTTGCTGTCCAGCGACGGTCTGGTCACCTCGGCCAGCCGCCAGCTCGACCGGGGCAACTCCGAACGGCTGGCCGCGGTCGCGTCCGGGCTGCACAGTCTGGCCGGCGGGGTGGGCCAGCACTTCCAGTGCGGCGGTGTGCGCCAGACCATGGTGGAGTTCGACGACGGCCTGCTGCTGGTGACGGCGGCCGGTGACGGCAGCTGCCTGTGCGTGCTGGCCGGTGCCGAGGCCGACATCGGGCAGGTCGGTTACGAGATGGCGCTGCTGGTCAGCAAGGTCGGCGAGCACATGGGGGTGGCCGCGCGCGAGGCGCTCTGAGGCGCCGCAGACGCCGCCGCCGTGGACGCCCCCGTGCCGGGGCGCGGCCGTCGGGGCCCGGTGCGCCCCGCGCCCGCCGCCGCGCCCCCGGCCCCGGTCAGAACGGGCCGACATCCGTGATCCGGATCACCGCCCGGCCCTCCGCGTCCGAGGCGGTCAGATCCACCTCACCGGAGATGCCCCAGTCGTGGTCCCCGCGCGGGTCGGCGAAAGTCTGCCGCACCCGCCACAGCCGGTCCTCGGGCACCTCCTCGATGTGCAGCAGCTTCGGGCCGCGGGCGTCCGGGCCGGTGCCCAGCTCGTCGTACTCCGCCCAGTAGCCGTCCAGGGCCGCCGCCCAGGCGTCGGCGTCCCAGCCGGACTCCGCGTCCAGCTCGCCCAGCTCCCGGGTCCGGCCCAGCGCGGCCAGCTCCACCCGCCGGAACAGCGCGTTGCGCACCAGCACCCGGAAGGCCCGGGCATTGGCGGTGACCGGCTTGACCTGGTGGTCGGCCCGGTCCTGGGCCTCGTCCGCGTCCTCCTCCTCCGGATTGGCCAGCCGCTCCCACTCGTCCAGCAGGCTGGAGTCCACCTGCCGCACCATCTCGCCCAGCCAGGCCGCGATGTCCTGCAGATCCTCGGACTTCAGGTCCTCCGGCACGGTGTGCTCCAGCGCCTTGTAGGCGCTGGCCAGATAGCGCAGCACCATGCCCTCGGTGCGGGCCAGTTCGTAGTGCGAGACGAACTCCGAGAAGGTCATGGAGCGCTCGTACATGTCGCGCACCACGGACTTCGGCGAGAGGGGGTGGTCACCCACCCAGGGATGGCTCCTGCGGTAGACGCCGTAGGCGTGGAAGAGGAGATCGGCCAGCGGCTGCGGATAGGTGATGTCCATCAGCCGCTCCATCCGCTCCTCGTACTCGATGCCGTCCGCCTTCATCCGGGCGATGGCCTCGCCGCGGGCCTTGTTCTGCTGGGCGGCCAGGATCTGCCGGGGGTCGTCCAGGGTGGACTCGATCACCGTCAGCATGTCCAGGGCGTAGGACGGTGAGGCCGGGTCCAGCAGCTCGAAGGCGGCCAGCGCGAACGTGGACAGCGGCTGGTGCAGCGCGAAGTCCTCCTGGAGGTCCACGGTCAGCCGCACCGTCCGGCCCTGCGCGTCCGGCTCCGGAAGCTGCTCGACGACCCCGCCGTCCAGCAGCGAGCGGTAGATGGCGATCGCCCGCCGGATGTGCCGCAGCTGCTGGCGGCGCGGCTCGTGGTTGTCCTCCAGCAGCCGGCGCATGGCCGCGAACGGGTTTCCCGGCCGGGCGATGACCGACAGCAGCATGGCGTGGGTGACCCGGAACCGGGAGGTCAGCGGCTCGGGCTCGGCATCGATCAGCTTGTTGAAGGTGGCCTCGCCCCAGTTGACGAAGCCCTCCGGCGCCTTCTTGCGCACCACCTTGCGCCGCTTCTTCGGGTCGTCCCCGGCCTTGGCCAGCGCCTTCTCGTTCTCGATCACATGCTCCGGGGCCTGCGCCACCACCAGCCCGGCGGTGTCGAAGCCGGCCCGCCCGGCCCGCCCTGCGATCTGGTGGAACTCGCGCGCCCGCAGCACCCGCACCCGGCTGCCGTCGTACTTGGTCAGCGCGGTGAACAGCACCGTGCGGATCGGCACGTTGACCCCCACGCCCAGCGTGTCGGTGCCGCAGATCACCTTCAGCAGGCCGTGCTGGGCCAGCTTCTCCACCAGCCGCCGGTACTTGGGCAGCATGCCCGCGTGGTGCACCCCGATGCCGTGCCGCACATAGCGCGAGAGATTGCGGCCGAAGCGGGTGGTGAAGCGGAAATCCCCGATCAGCTCGGCGATCGCCGCCTTCTCCGCCTTGGTGCACATGTTGATGCTCATCAGCGCCTGGGCCCGCTCCACCGCCTGGGCCTGGGTGAAGTGCACGATGTAGACGGGGGCCTGATCGGCGGCCAGCAGCTCGGTCAGCGTCTCGGTGAGCGGTGTGGAGCGGTACTCGTAACTCAGCGGCACCGGGCGGGTGGCCGACCGCACCACGGCGGTGGGCCGCCCGGTGCGGCGGGTGAGGTCCTGCTCGAACCGGGTGACATCGCCCAGCGTGGCGGACATCAGCAGGAACTGCGCCTGCGGCAGCTCCAGCAGCGGAACCTGCCAGGCCCAGCCGCGGTCCGGCTCGGCATAGAAGTGGAACTCGTCCATCACCACCTGGCCGATGTCGGCCCGTGAGCCGTCGCGCAGCGCGATCGAGGCCAGCACCTCGGCGGTGCAGCAGATCACCGGGGCGTCGGCGTTGACCGAGGCGTCGCCGGTGAGCATGCCGACGTTCTCGGTGCCGAAGAGCTTGCACAGCTCGAAGAACTTCTCCGACACCAGCGCCTTGATCGGGGCGGTGTAGAAGGTGACCTGGTCGGCGGAGAGCGCGGCGAAATGGGCTCCGGCCGCCACCAGCGACTTTCCCGAGCCGGTGGGGGTGGACAGGATGACGTTCGCCCCCGAGACGACTTCGATCAGGGCCTCCTCCTGGGCCGGATAGAGGGCGATGCCGCGCTCCTCGGCCCATGAGGAGAAGGCGTCGAAGAGGGCGTCGGGGTCGCTGTCGGCGGGGAGGCGATCGATAAGGGTCACCACCCCATCTTGCCCGCCGGACCGGTCGGAACGGGAACCGGGCGTTCTGCCGAAGATCACGGGACGCTACGCTGTCGCCGCACGGGCCGGTCACCGCGGCCGGCCGCCGCCGGAACCCCCGGGAACCACCGGGGCCTTCATCGACGTGGCAGCGGACACGGGGCGGGCAGCGGCAACCGGGGGCACGAAGCAGCGACGAAGGGGCGTGGGCCATGATGGGACCGGCGCACTCACTGTCCGGGGCGATGGCCTGGCTGGCCGTCGGACTGGCGACGGCGGCCGCCGAGCATCCGATGCCCTGGCCGGTACTGGTGGCGGGCACGCTGATCTGTGCGGGTGCCGCGCTCGCGCCCGACCTGGACCAGAAGTCGGCCACCATATCCCGGGCCTTCGGCCCGCCCTCGCGCTGGCTGGCCGGCCTGATCGACAAACTGTCGGTGACGGTCTACAACGCCAGCCGGGGCAGGGGCGACCGCAGGCGCACCGGCGGTCACCGCACCCTGACCCACACCTGGGTGTGGGCCGTGGCCATCGGAGCCGGCTTCTCCGCCGCCGCGGTGTACTGGGACCGCTGGGCGGTGCTGATCATCCTCTTCGTGCACATGGTGCTGGCCGTGGAGGGGCTGCTGTGGCGGGCCGCCCGGGTCTCCAGCGATGTGCTGGTGTGGCTGCTCGGCGCGGCCGCGGCCTGGATCATGGCCGGCGTCCTGGACCAGCCGGGCAACGGCGCGGACTGGCTGTTCGCCGGCCAGCCCTACCTGTGGATCGGGGTGCCCATCGTGCTCGGCGCCGTCGTGCACACCATCGGGGACTCCCTCACCGTCTCCGGCTGCCCGATGTTCTGGCCGCTGCCCATCCGCGGGCGCCGCTGGTACCCGGTGGGCACCCCGCAGTTCATGCGGTTCAACGCCGGGGCCTGGGTGGAGAACACCGTGCTGATGCCGGCCTTCATGGTGGTCGGCGCCGGCTGCGCGGCGGGCGCCCTCTACCTGGCCGCCTGAGCAGCTGCTGCCCTTTCCGTGCCGGAGGACCGCGCTCGGTCACGCATCCGGCCCGGCACCGGGCCGGATGCGTGACCGGGGCGGCCGGCCGCGGGCGACCCGTTCGTGCCGTGCCGTGCCGTGCCGTGCCGTGCCGGGCCGGGCCGCGGCGCAGGGCCACCGGGGCCGCCGCCGGCCGGCAGACCGGCGGCGGCAGCAGCGGGGGGATCAGCCGTGCCAGGAGCGCCACAGGCCGGCGTAGGCGCCGTCCGCCGCGACCAGCTCGTCGTGGCTGCCGTACTCGGTGATCCGGCCGTCCTCCACCACCGCGATCAGATCGGCGTCGTGCGCGGTGTGCAGCCGGTGCGCGATGGCGATCACCGTGCGGCCCCGGAGCACCCGGGCCAGCGAGCGTTCCAGGTCCCGGGCGGCCCGCGGGTCGAGCAGCGAGGTCGCCTCGTCCAGCACCAGGGTGTGCGGATCGGCCAGCACCAGCCGGGCCAGGGCGATCTGCTGGGCCTGGGCCGGGGTGACGGCGAGCCCGCCGGAGCCGACCTCGCTGTCCAGGCCCTCCGGCAGCGCCGCGGCCCAGCCCTCGGCGCCGACCGAGCGCAGGGCCGCCCAGATCTCCTCGTCCGAGGCGTCCCCCCGGGCGAGCAGCAGATTGTCCCGCAGCGGCCCGACGAACACGTGGTGTTCCTGGTTGACCAGGGTGACGTGCTCGCGCACCCGCTCGGGCGGCATGCCGGCCAGCCGGGCGCCGCCCAGGGTTATCTCGCCGGCCCGCGGCCCGTAGATGCCGGCCAGCAGCCGGCCCAGGGTCGACTTGCCGGCGCCGGACGGCCCCACCAGGGCCAGCCGGGTGCCGGGCCGGATCAGCAGCGAGACCTCGTGCAGCACATCGATCCCGTCCAGGTAGCCGAACCGGACCCGGTCGGCGGCCAGTTCCCGGCCCGCGGGCCGCTCGGTGCCGTCGCCCGTGCCGGTCTCCACCTCGCGCACGCCCACCAGACGGGCCAGCGAGACCTGCGCCGACTGGAGCTCGTCGAACCAGCGCAGCAGCATGCCGACCGGCTCGATCAGCATCTGCGCCAGCAGCGCCCCGGTGGTCAGCTCACCGGCCGTCAGCCAGCCCTGCAGCACCGCGAAGCCGCCGAACAGCAGCACCCCGCTGATCACCAGCGCGTGGTAGACGTTGACGGCCGGGATCAGCACCGAGCGCAGCCACAGGGTGTACCGCTCCCAGGCGGTCCACTCCTTGACCCGGCGGTCGGACAGCTCGATCCGCCGCCGCTCCAGCCGGTGCGCCTCGATGGTGCGGCCGGCGTCCACGGTTTCGGCCAGGGCCGCGGCCACCGCCGCGTAGCCGGCGGACTCCGAGTGGTAGGCGGCGGGCGCGCGGCAGTAGTACCAGCGGCAGACCGCCAGCAGCAGCGGCAGCGCCAGCAGGATGCCCAGCCCCAGCGGGGGTGCGGTGACCAGGATGCCGGCCAGCAGCAGCCCGGCCCAGACCACGGCGATGGCGAGCTGCGGCACCGCCTCCCGCATGGCCTGGGACAGCCGGTCGATGTCGGTGTTGATACGGGCCAGCAGGTCGCCCGTGCCGGCCCGCTCCAGCACGCCCGGCGGCAGGGCGACCGAGCGGACCAGGAAGTCCTCCCGCAGGTCGGCCAGCATCCGTTCGCCCAGCACCGCGCCGCGCAGCCGGACCATGCGGACGAAGAACGCCTGGAGTGCCAGGGCCAGGCCGAACAGGGCGAGCGTCCGGCCCAGGTCCAGGTCGCGGACCCCGGCCGCCAGGTCGTCCACCACCCCGCCCAGCAGGAAGGGGCCGGCCATGGAGGCCAGCACGGCCAGCGCGTTGACCCCGATCAGCACCAGGAAGGCTCGGCGGTGACGGCGCAGCAGCTCCCCGGTGTAGGCGCGCACGGTGGCCGGGCGGCCGACGGGCAGGGTGGTGATGTGTTCATGGGTGGCCGGATCGAATGCGGGCGGGGCCACTCCCACAGTGGGTTTCACGCGGTCTCCTCGGCGTACTCGGCCGGTGTGCGGCGGGCCCGGCCGGGGCCGCCGGGACGGTCGTGCGGGTCCGGCGGGCCGTCCGGCTCCGGCTCCCGGGTGACCACCGCGCGGTAGGCGGGGTCGGTGCGCAGCAGGTCGCGGTGGCCGCCGGTGGCCGCCACCCGCCCCTCGGGGACGAACACCACCCGGTCGGCCCGGTCCAGCAGCAGCGGACTGGAGGTGAACACCACGGTGGTGCGGCCGGAGCGCAGCGCCCGCAGCCCCTCGGCGATCCGGGCCTCGGTGTGCGAGTCCACGGCCGAGGTGGGCTCGTCCAGCACCAGCACCTCCGGGTCGGTGAGCAGCGAGCGGGCCAGTGCCAGGCGCTGCCGCTGGCCGCCGGAGAGGGAGCGCCCGCGCTCGGTGATCCGGGACCGCATCGGGTCGCCGTCCCCTTCCGGGCCGCTCAGGGCGAGCGCGGCGAGGACGTCGTCGCACTGCGCGGCGGCCAGCGCCTCGGCCGGCCCGACCGCGCCGGAGGACGGCACGTCGAGCAGCTCGGCCAGGGTGCCGGAGAGCAGCACCGGGTCCTTGTCCTGCACCAGTACGGCGGCGCGGGCGGTGGCCAGCGGCAGGTCGTCCAGCGGGACTCCGCCGAGCCGGGCCGGGGGCTGCCCGTCCGGCTCCGCGGGGTGCCCGCCGAGCCGGGCGGCCAGCCGCTCCGCGGCGTCCGGGTTGCCGCACACCACGCAGGTCAGCGTGGCCTGCGGGGCGGTGAGCCCGCTGACCGGGTCGTGCAGATCACCGGTGGGCGCGGCGCCGGTCTCCGGCCGGCGGCCGGGGGCGTCTGCCGGGGCCGGGCGCTCCAGGCCCAGAACCCGCACGGCGCGGCGGGCCGAGGGCCGGGAGAACACGAAGGCGCTGGCCGCCTCCTGGAACAGCCGGAGCGGGAAGAGCAGGAAGGTCGCCGCGCCGTACACGGCGACCAGCTCGCCGGGGGTGATCCGGCCGTCCAGGGCCATCCGGGCGCCCTGCCAGACCACCGCGGTCAGCAGCACGCCCGGCATGACGACCTGCACGGCGTCGATGAGCGCCCACATCCGGGCACTGTGCACGGACGCGGTCCGCATCTCCTGGGAGGCGCGGCGGTAGCGGTCCAGGAAGAGTTCCTCGCCGCCGATGCCGCGCAGCACGCGCAGCCCGGCCACGGTGTCGGAGGCGAGCTCGGTGGCCCGGCCGCCCTTGGCGCGCACCGCGTCGGCGCGGCGCTCGGCGGCGGGCAGCAGCGGGAAGACGGTGAGCACCACGGCGGCCACCCCGGCCAGCACCAGCAGGCCGAGCTGCGGCTGATAGACGATCAGCCCGGTGCACACGGCGGTGGAGACGACCACGGCGGCGGCGAACCGGGAGAAGGACTCCACGAACCAGCCGATCTTCTCGACGTCGCCGGTGGAGACCTTGACCACCTCGCCCGCCGCCACCCGGCGGGTGAGCACCGAGCCGAGGTGGGCGGTGCGGCGGGCCAGCAGCTGCTGGACCCGGGCGGCGGCGGTGATCCAGTTGGTGACCGCGGTGCGGTGCAGCATGGTGTCGGCGGCGGTCATGACCACGGTCATGACCAGCAGCAGGGCTCCGGTGGCGGCCAGTCTGCGGCCGGAGCCGTCCACCACCGCCTGCACCGCCAGACCCATGGCCACCGGGATCATCGCCACGGTGGCCATGTGCAGGGTGCCCCAGCCGAGGGCCTTGGCCTGGCCGCCGAGCTGGCGGCGGAAGAGCCAGACGAGAAACCGCATCCCGGACCGTACGTCGGGGTCTCCGGGGTCCGGATGCGGGAGATCACGAATCTGCATGACGTCCCAAGTCGGTGTGGGAGCGAGTGGGCAACCTGTCCAGCGTCCGCCTGCGGGCCCCGCTTCTCAACAGGTTTTCCCGGCCGCCTCACCAGAACTCAACGCGATTCCACAGAGTGGCGCAGGCCGCTGTGGTGGCCGGGGCCCCGTGCCCGGCGCGGCCGGCCGACGGGGCGGCCCACGGGTCAGGCCACCGCGGCGCCGGCCCGGCGGTCGCGGAGAATGTCCAGGACCAGGACGGCGAGGTTGGCGGCGAGGCCGGCGCCGGCCAGGGTGGTGAGCAGGGCGCCCAGGCCCTGTCCGGCGGCGAAGCCGAGCCAGGCCCCGGAGAAGGAGCCGCAGCACGCGGCCGGCAGGACCGGGTACCGGCCGCGGTCCGGGCGTCCGCGGCGCGCCGCGGCCCAGTGGACGGTCACCCCGACCGCGGCGCCCACGGACACCACGGCCAGGGTGCGGCTGCCGAGGAACACCTCCGGCCGGAGCACGGACACCACCAGCACGGCCAGGCACCAGCCGCCCAGGCCGGTGAGGACCGGGGCCAGGGTGCGCAGCCAGACGCCGGCCCGCGGCCCGAAGCCGCCCCGGCGCCGTACCCTCAGGGCCATCCAGCCGTGCAGCGCCGCAGCGGCCAGGGCCAGGCCGGCCAGCGTGCCCAGCAGCGCCCTGGCGAGGGTGGGCAGGGCGGTGGCGTCGGCGGTGAAGCGGACCCGGTGGGCGCCGAACAGGGAGTCGTCGATCCCGCCGTGGCCGAAGAAGGCGGTCAGCAGGCGCTCGGCCGCCTCCGGCCGGTGGTGCCAGAAATCGGTGGAGTGCCCGAGCCCGTCCAGGAGCACCTGGCGGCCGTTGGGCAGCGCGGGCAGCAGTTCGTCGGCGGCGAGCCGGGCCGGGGTGGAGAAGTCCAGCGTGCCGCCGATCAGCAGGGTCTCCGTCTCGGAGGTCCGCACCTGCTGGTACTCCGCGTAGTCGGGGCTGGCCGGCCATGCCTCGGCCAGCCGCCCGCCGCCCCAGAGGAAGTCGGTGGCGGCGTTGCCCAGGATCGAGCCGGGATCGCCGCCGCCCGCGTAGTAGGCCTCCGCCGCCTCCGCGTCGATGGCGCCCGACGCGGCGAACTCGCCCCAGACGAAGGACTCCGGGAAGACCAGGTCCGCCAGCAGGGAGACGGCCCAGAGCCCGGCGGCGTCCCCGTCCGCGGCAGCGAGCCAGGCGTCCAGGGTGGCCGGCGCGTTCAGCGGGGCGGCCGCCTCGCTGGTGTGGAACAGGCCCCACAGGGCGGCGGCCAGGACGTTGCCCTCCTTGATGGCCAGGGGGCCCCACCGCCCGGGCACGTCCTGTGCGGTGGCGCGCAGGGTGGCGGCGAGGTCGTCGGTGCGTGCGGCGCACGTCCGGTCCGCGCGGCACAGCTCCGCGTACTCGGCGAGCTGTTCGTCGGTGATCTCCGGGTCCCACACGAAGCGGCCGGGCGGGTTCACGCCGATCATCGCCGAGCGGTGGACGGACCCCGGATACCGCCAGGCGTAGATCATCGCGGTACGGGTCCCGGCGCTCTCGCTGACCAGATTGATCCGGCCGTAGCCCAGTGCCCGGCGTGCGGCCTCCAGATCGTCGGCACGCTGCGGCAGCGAGTAGCCGTCGAGATCGACGCCCTCCGCGGTGAGCCGCCCGGCGCAGTCGGCGAACGCCTCGCCGTATCCGCGCAGCGACTCCTCGGCCACCAGGTCGGACCTGCCCTGCATCGCCGACACCACCTCGGGACAGTCCAGGACGGTGGACCCGTCGACGCCGCGGTAGCCGACCAGCACCACGTCGTGACGGCCGGTCAGGCGGCTGGCGGCGGGAAAGGCCATGTTGGTCAGGCCGGGGCCGCCCTCCAGCCGGAAGACCGGCTCGGCCGGTTCGCCCTCGCCGGTGGCGTGGACGCGGACCACCGGGAGCGCGATCAGGCTGGAGTCCGCGTCCCGCCGGTTCTCGGGGACCACCAGCGTGCCGCAGTCGGCCGGGAGTTCTCCGTCCTCGGTGCCGTAGGCGCACGGTTCGAGCGTGAGGTCTCCGGCCCGCGCGCCCGCGGGGACGGCCGGGCGCGACTCGTCCTGCTGCGCCAGGACGGCCAGGCCGGACGCGGCGAGGGCGATCAGCGCCAGGGCGACGACGCGGGCGGGGGTGAAGCCCCGGAACCGGGCTCTGGGAAGCATGGTGAACCCTCGGTGGTGGGTAGCGGAGCCGGGCCGCCGGGCGGCGGCCGGCGGTACCGAGTCTGGTTCCTGCAGGGCCGCGGCTCACTGGTGCCGCCCGGTCGATCCCGGGTGGGGAAAACCCCCGGGCGCACCGCGGTCGGCCACCGGTCCCCGGTGCCCCGCACGGGCCGCGGTGTGCCGGGCTCAGCGGGCCGTGAGGGCGAGGAAGTTCCCCGCCCCTGCCCGCGGCCGGGCCCGCGGCCGGGCCCTGGGCCCGGCCGCCGTGGCCATGGGACTGATCGCGGGGTTCTTCCACGCCTACGCCTGCTCGGTGATGACCGGGCTGGCACGGGTGGACGACCGCACGTTCATCGACGTCATGCAGGGGATCAACGCCACGGTGCGCAACCAGTGGTTCGCGCCCTCCTTCCTCGGTGCCCTGCTGCTGACCGCCCTGGCCGTGCTGCTGCACCTCGGGCGCGATGCCCGGGCGGTGCTCGCGTGGGCCGCCGCCGCCCTGGTGCTGTACGGCGCCGCCTTCTCGGTGACCATGGGGGTCCATGTGCCGCTCAACGAGGACCTGGCCGCGGCCGGGGACCCGGCGGCCCTCGGCGATCCGGCCGCGGTCCGGGCCGCCTTCGAGGACCGCCGGTGGCCTGGAACACCGTGCGCACCCTCGCCGCGACCGCGGCTCTGGCCTGCCTGCTGCGGGCCCTGGCGGTGCACGGCCGGGCCGCACCGCGTGGCCGCCCGCTCACCGCGGCACCACGGGACGCCGTCGTGGCGCGGTGAGCCCGTGGCCGCGGGACCGGCTGCGTCCGGGGTCTGCCGACGGCCGCGGAGTCCCTGTTAGCGTCGGGCCGTTCCAGTACCCCACCCTCACCGGGAGGAAGTATGCGGAAAGGAACGCGCACGCGGCTTGTGGCCGCGGTGGCGGGGGCGTTAGCCCTCGGCGGAATCGCGGCCCCCTCGGCCACCGCCGCTCCGGAGCACGGGCCCGCCTCGGCCATGACGCTGAGTCTGGACTGGCTCGACGAGCCCGGTTTCCCCGGCGGGAATCTGCCCAGGACGGTGACGCTGGAGTGCGAGCCGGCGGGCGGCGGCCATCCCGCCCCGGAGCAGGCCTGCCGCAGCCTGCTGGAGGTGGAGGGCCACTTCGAGAAGCTGCCCGCCCGCAACCAGCCCTGTCCCGATGTCTGGGAACCGGTCGCGGCCACCGCCACCGGGACCTGGCGGGGCCAGGAGGTCGGCTACCGCGAGGTGTTCGGCAATGTCTGCGAGGCCGTGGCGGGTACGGATCAAGTGTTCAACTTCTAGGCCCGGCGCGGGGACCAGGGGCGGGGCGGTTGCGTCTCAGAAATAAACGCACGCCCCATTGACGCGGCGATGACATGTTCGCAACATAAAAGGGCCGCCGTCGGATGGGAGCGCTCCCAAGCAGGCCGCGGGGTCCTTCCGACGCCCGTGGCAACCCTCCGGCGGCGGCTCTCGTACCCGGACCGCAGGATCGAGAAGGGCCGCACCATGTCACGTCCCACCCCCCACGCCCCCGCCGGGCAGGCGCCCGGCCGGAGACGCCGGCGCCGCCGGCTGCGGCCGCTCGCCGGAGCGGCCGCGGCGGCGGCGCTGGCCTCCGCGCTGCTGGTGCCGCTGACCGCCGGCGGCACCGCACAGGCGCAGGAACCGGCGTTCAACTACGCCGAGGCGCTCCAGAAGTCGATGTTCTTCTACGAGGCGCAGCGCTCCGGCGATCTGCCCGAGGACAACCGGGTCTCCTGGCGCGGTGATTCCGCCCTCGACGACGGCTCGGACGTCGGCCTGGACCTCACCGGAGGCTGGTACGACGCCGGTGACCACGTCAAGTTCGGCTTTCCGATGGCCGCCACCACGACTCTGCTCGCCTGGGGCGGCCTGGCCGCCGGGGACGGCTACCGGGCCGCCGGCCAGATGGACGAGCTCAAGTCCAGCCTCCGCTGGGTCAACGACTACTTCATCAAGGCGCACCCCGCGCCCAATGTGCTCTATGCCCAGGTCGGGGACGGCGAGGCCGACCACAAGTGGTGGGGCCCGGCCGAGGTGATGCCGATGGAGCGGCCGGCGTACAAGGTGGACACCGCCTGCCCGGGCAGCGACATCGCCGGGGAGACGGCCGCCGCCATGGCCGCCTCCTCGATGCTCTTCGCCCCCGACGACCCGGCCTACGCCGCCACCCTGGTGCGGCACGCCGAGGAGCTCTACTCCTTCGCCGACCGCTACCGCGGCAAGTACTCGGACTGCGTCCCGGTCGGCAGCTACTACAACTCCTGGTCCGGATACCAGGACGAACTCGTCTGGGGCGCCTACTGGCTGTACAAGGCCACCGGCGACACCGGCTATCTGGACAAGGCGCGCTCCGAGTACCGGCACCTGTCGACCGAGCAGCAGACCACCACCCGCAGCTACCGCTGGACCGTGGCCTGGGACGACAAGTCCTACGCCGCCTATGCGCTGCTGGCCATGGAGACCGGCGACGCCGAGTACGTGGCCGACGCCAACCGCTGGCTGGACTACTGGACCACCGGGGTGGGCGACCAGCGGGTGCCCTACTCGCCCGGCGGCCAGGCCGTGCTGGACACCTGGGGCTCGCTGCGCTACGCCGCCAACACCGCCTTCGTGGCGCTGGTCTATTCCGACTGGCTGGAGAGCCGGGACGCCACCCGGGCCGGCACCTACCGCGCCTTCGGCAAGCGGCAGATCGACTACGCGCTCGGGGACAACCCGCGCAACTCCAGCTATGTGGTGGGCTTCGGCAACAATCCGCCGCGCGACCCGCACCACCGCACCGCGCACGGCTCCTGGACCGACAACATCCGGGAGCCGGAGGCGAACCGTCATGTGTTGTACGGGGCACTGGTCGGCGGGCCCTCCTCGCCCAACGACCAGTACACCGACGACCGCGGTGACTATGTGGCCAATGAGGTGGCCACGGACTACAACTCGGGCTTCTCCGGTGCGCTGGCCTACCTGACCGCCCGCCACGGCGGCACCCCGCTGGCCGACTTCCCGCCCGAGGAGGAGCCGGACGGCCCGCAGATCTATGTGGAGGCGTCGCTCAACCAGAGCGGGGCGACCTTCACCGAGATCAAGTCGATGGTGCGCAACCGGTCCGCCTTCCCCGCCCGGATGCTGGACGGCGGCACCTTCCGCTACTGGTTCACCCTGGACGCCGGGACCGCTGCGCAGGACATCACGGTCACCTCGGCGTACAACCAGTGCTCGGCACCGCGCGGCCCGTTCCAGGCGGACGGCGCGCTCCACTACGTCGAACTGGACTGCCGCGGCACGCAGATCTATCCGGGCGGGCAGTCCGCGCACCGGGCCGAGGTCCAGTTCCGGATCGACGGCGGCGCCGGCTGGGACCCGTCCAACGACTGGTCCTACTCCGGGCTGGGCACCGGCAACGCCTTGGAACAGACCCCGCGCATCACGCTCTACGACGACGGGGAACTGATCTGGGGCACCGAGCCGGACGGCGCCCCGGACCCCGACCCGGAGCCGGACCCCGATCCCGATCCCGACCCGGACCCCGATCCCGACCCGGACCCCGATCCCGACCCGGACCCCGATCCCGACCCGGTGACGGGTGACTTCACGGCACGGGTCGGCTCCGGATCGGCGGCGGTGAGCAACTCCATGCGCACCCACCTGGACATCGCCAACACCGGCTCCGAGACGGTGGCGCTGAACCGGCTGACCGTCCGTTACTGGTTCGGCCTGGACGGCCGGCCCGCCGCGGACTGGCAGTCGCACTGCGACTGGGCGGTGCCCGGCTGCTCCTCGCTCAGCCGCACCATCACGCCGGTGAGCGGCGGCGCCCCGGGCTCGGACGCCTACCTGGAGATCGGCTTCAGCGGCACCGGTACGCTGGCCCCGGGCCAGTCGACCGGCCAGATCCAGCTGCGGATGAACCGGCTCGACTGGCAGTCCTTCGACCAGAGCGGGCACTGGTCCTATGCCGGCGCCCTGACGTCCTGGCAGGACAATCCCCGGATCACGGTCTATCTGGACGGTGAGCTCGTCGGGGGCACCGAACCGCACTGAGGGTCCCGCGACCCCAGGGCGCGGGCCGCCCGTTCCCCGCGGGACGGGCGGCCCGCTTCCGCCCGCACGCCTCGGCCCCGCGCCCTCGGGCACCGGTGCGGGCAGCGGAGCCGGGCCGCGGCCGCGCCGCCGCCCGCCCGCGCGGTCTCCCGGTCTCCCGGTCTTGCGTGCCGTGTCTCGCGTGCCGCGTCTCGTGTGCCGTGTCTCGTGTGTTGCGCGTCTCGTGTGCCGTGGTTCAGCGCCGTCCCAGGGCGGCCATGGCGGCGTTGTGCCCCGGAATGCCGCTCACCCCGCCGCCGCGCACCGCGCCCGCACCGCACAGGAACACATTGGCATGCCGGGTCTCCGTGCCCCACACCCCCTCCACGGCCGCCTCCTCGGCCCAGGGGAAGGCCAGTTCCCGGTGGAAGATGTTGCCGCCCGGCAGCCGCAGCTCACGCTCCAGGTCCAGCGGCGACTTCGCCTCGATGCACGGCCGTCCCCCGGCGTCCTCGGCCAGGCAGTCCCGCAGCGGCTCCGCCAGATGCGCGTCCAGCTGCGCCAGCACCAGGTCCAGCAGCGTCTGCCGGGCCGCCGCGTTGCCGGCGCGGAACAGCCGTGCCGGAGCGTGCAGGCCGAACAGCGTGAGCGTCTGCCAGCCCCGGGCGGCCAGTTCGGGGGAGAGGATCGTGGGATCGGTCAGCGAATGGCAGTAGATCTCCGAGGGCGCCGGGTCCGGGAGTTCCCCGGCCACCGCCCGGCGGTAGGCGGTCTCCAGCTCGCGGTAGCCCTCGGCGATGTGGAAGGTCCCGGCGAAGGCCTCGCGCGGATCGACCGAGGCGTCGCGCAGCCGGGGCAGCCGCCGCAGCACCATGTTCACCTTGAGCTGGGCGCCCTCGGGCGGCGTCTCCGGCGGCAGGGCGCCGTCCAGCAGCCGGGCCAGCTCCGCGCGGGAGGCCCCCACCAGCACCTGGCCGGCCGCCACCACGCCCTCGCCGTGCGCCGTCCGGTAGGTCACCTCGGCGGCCCGGCCGTCGGTGGCCACCGCGACGGCCTCGTGGCCGGTGACCAGTTCCGCGCCCGCCGACCGGGCGGCCCCGGCCAGGGCGTCGGTCACCGCCCCCATGCCGCCCACCGGCACGTCCCAGTCGCCGGTGCCGCCGCCGATCACGTGGTAGAGGAAGCAGCGGTTCTGCCGCAGCGACGGGTCGTGCGCCGGGGCGAAGGTGCCGATCAGCCCGTCGGTCAGCACCACGCCGCGCACCAGGTCGTCCGCGAAGGTCCGCTCGACCGTCTCGCCCAGCGGGCGCTCGAACAGCGCCTGCCAGGCGCTCTCGTCGTCGATCCGCCGGCGCAGCTCGGCCCGGGCGGGCAGCGGTTCGGTCAGCGAGGGGAAGACCCGGGCCGCCACCCGGCCGGTCATGGCGTAGAAGCCCTGCCAGGCGTCGAACTCCCGGTCGGAGCCGGTGAGCCGGGCGAACGCCTCCCGGGTGCGGGAGAGCCCGCCGCCCACCAGCAGCCCGGTGGCCCGGCCGTCCCGCAGCGCCGGGGTGTAGGAGGAGACCTGGCGCCTGCGCAGCGTCACCCGCAGTCCGAGGTCCCGCACGATTTTCTGCGGCAGCAGGCTCACCAGATAGGAGTAGCGGGACAGCCGGGCCGGCACCCCGGGGAACGCCTGGGCGGAGACGGCCGCCCCGCCGGTGCGGTCCAGCCGCTCCAGGACCAGTACCCGCCGCCCGGCCCGTGCCAGATAGCCCGCGGCGACCAGGCCGTTGTGACCGCCTCCGATGATCACCGCGTCGTAGCGGTCCGCCCGTGGCGCGGCCGGCGAGGAGGGGGCGGGGGACGGGGGGTGCGCGATGGCTGCCATGTGCAGCTTGGTAGCACGTCATGATCGCCCGAGGCCAGGTACCGGGCCCGGTGTCACGCGCGCGCCGTGACCCGGCCCCGGCGGCGGCCGGTCACCGCGCCGGGCGGGGGAACGGGCGCTCGCCCGCACGGGCCGGGCCCTCGGGCGCGCCCGGGGAAGCCCGTGGCCTCCCGGGCAAGGCCGGAGCCTCCCGGGCAAGCCCGGACGGAGGCGGCACGCGGCGGTGGCGGCACGCGGCGGTGGCGGCACCGTTCGGTGCGGGCGGAGGGGGACGGCACCCGCGGCGCCCCCGGGGCAGGTGCCGTCCCGGCCCGCACGCCCCCGGTCGGGGGCACCCCCGGCTCCGCCCCCGGCCCGGTGTCCCGGGCGGGAGCGCGCCGGCCGCTTCAGCGCGTCCCGCCCTCACCGGGCCGGGACGACTGGGGCGGAACCGGGGGAGTCCTGGCGTGGACGGCTTCGCCGGAGCCGCTGCCGGAGGCCACCGCGGTGGTCCGGCGGGTGCCGAGCACCCCCGCGGCGGCCACCATGGCGGCCATGGCCGCGGCCACGATGGCGAACGACACCCGCAGGGAGGAGAGTTCGCCGACCACGCCGACCAGGGTGGGCGCGGCAAGTCCGGTGGTGTACGTGATGGTCGCCACGCCCGCGATGGCCTGGCTGGGCTCCGGGCCGCTGTGCCCGGCGGCGGTGAAGGCCAGCGGCACCACCACCGCGATGCCCACGCCGAGCAGCGCGAACCCGGCGATCCCGGTGGCCGGCACCGGTGCGATGACCACCAGGATTCCGCCCGCCAGGGCCAGCAGCCCGCTGGCCCGTACCGTGTGCACCGGCCCGATCCGGCGGACCACCGTGTCGCCCGCCAGCCGGGCCGCCGCCATGGTGCAGGCGAAGGCCGTGTAGCTGGCCGCGGCCAGGGTCTCCGAACCACCGGTCACGTCCCGCAGGTAGATGCCGGACCAGTCCATGCTGGCGCCCTCGGCGAGGATCGCGCACATGCCGACCGCGCCGATCAGCAGTGCGGAGCGGGGCGGCAGGGCGAACCGCGGCGGTGCCTCCTGGTCCGGTTCCGGCCGCACGTCGAGCAGGCCCCGGACGGAGGGCTGGGAGAGCAGGGCCAGCAGCGCGGCGGTGAGCGCCAGATGCACCCGGGCGTCCAGCTGCCAGTGCACCGCGGCCACCCCGGCCGCGGAGCCCAGCAGCGCGCCCGTGCTCCACAGCCCGTGCAGCCCGGACATGATCGACTTGGCGTAGCGCCGCTCCACCTCCACGCCCTGGGCGTTCATCACCACATCGGCCATGCCGGCGGTGGCGCCGAAGACGAAGAGCAGGCCGGCCAGCCCCAGGATGCCCGGTGCGGCGGCGGGCAGGGCGAGTGCCGCGCACCACAGGGTGAGCAGGGCGCGCACGGCCGCACGGGCGCCGTACTGGTGCATGATCCGGCTGGCCAGCGGCATGGCGACGGAGGCGCCCAGGGCCGGGCAGGCCAGTGCCAGCCCGAGCTGGCCGGTGCTGACGTCCAGGTGCTCCTTGATCCACGGGATGCGGGTGACGAAGCTTCCGGCCACGGCGCCGTGTACGGCGAAGACGGCGGACACGGCGCGGCGTGCCCGGCGGACGTCCGCGGAGGGTTGCGGTGACGGCATGCGAGTAAAGTATCAGGAAGGTTGCCTGATAGAAAGTGCGGAACCGGATCCGGGTCCGGACCGCCCCGACCATCTGCGAGGATCGCGTGCCATGACCACCCCGCGAACCGCCACCCCCCGCACCGCGCGGGCGATCAACGACCGGATCGCCCTGGAACTCCTGGTGGAACGCGGCCCGCTGACAGCGACTCAGCTGAAGGAGGCCACCGGGCTGTCCCGGCCCAGCGTCTCCGATCTGCTCGGCCGGCTGCGCCGCGGCGGCCTGGTGGACGTGGTGGGGGAGAGCGGCGCCGCCCGGCGCGGACCCAACGCCCGGCTCTACGGCCTGGTCGGGGCGCGGGCCCAGGTCGCCGCCCTCGACGTGCGCACCGACGGCGTCGCGCTGGCGTTCGCCGATCTGGCCGGCCGGCAGCTCGCCCGCACCGAACTCGCGGTCGGCGGCCCCGGACCGGGCGGCCACCCGGACCCGGCCCGGGCCTCCGCGGACGGCGGGGCGGCGGATGCAGTGGACGCGGCGGACCGCGCCACGGTCGACGCGGTGCTGCGCACCTTCGACGAGACCGTGCGCCGGGCCGGCGTCACGGAGCTGCACACGGTGGTGATGGGCGCGCCCGGCCTGGTGGACCCGGCCACCGGCGCGCTGCGCAAATTCGGCGACCTGCCCGGCTGGCACCGGGCGCTGCACGAGGCGCTGCGCCGCCGGATGAGCGGCCGGGTTCAGGTGGAGAACGAGGTCAATCTGGCCGGGATCGCCGAGCACCGGCGGGGCGCGGTGACCGACCGGGACACCTTCGTGCTGTTCTGGCTGGGTGCCGGCAGCGGGGCCGCGGTGGTGCTGGACGGACGGCTGCGCCGCGGCGCCTCGGGCGGTGCCGGGGAGATCGGCTTCCTGCCCGTGCCGGGCACCGGCGGGATGCCCGCCGCCACGGACTGCGGCGGCGGCTTCCATGTGTTCGCCGGCAGTGCCGGGGTGTGCGCCCTGGCCCGGGAGCACGGGCTGGACGCACCGGGGGACGGGGTGGCGGCGGCGGAGGCGGTGATGCGCCGGGCTGCGGCCGTGGCGGCCGCAGCCGGCGGGGCGGAGCCCGGCAGCCCGGCGGCAAGGGCCTTCCTCGACGAGTACGCCCGGCGGATCGCGCTGGGTGCGGCGGGCGCCGTCTCGGTGCTGGACCCCGGCTGCGTGGTGCTGGGCGGGGAGGTGGGCCGGGCGGGCGGCGAGGTGCTCGCCGGGCGGGTGCGGCACCGGCTGGCCGGACTGTCCCCGCTGCCCACCGAGGTGCGGGCGAGCACGGTGGCGGGCTCCCCGGTGCTCGGCGGAGCGCTGCTGACCGCCCTGGACGCGGCGCGGCGGGAGCTGTTCTCCCAGCAGTGAGCCGGGGAACGGCTCCCGCCGCGCCGGTGGGGGCGAGAGATCAGCGGGATGCGGCGGGCCTCAGCAGGGGCCCCGGTCCTCCCACACGCCCCACTGTCCGGTGGTGCCGGGCTCCTCGCCCCGCGTCCACCACTTGGCGTGCCAGTTCCGGCCCTGGTGGCTCACCAGGTCACCGGCGGTGTAGACGGTGGTGGCGTCCCAGGCCGGTGCGGAGCACTCGCCCGGCCCGCCGGTTCCCGAGGTGCCGCCGGTGTCCGTACCCCCGGTGTCCGTACCCCCGGTGTCCGTACCCCCGGTGTCGGTGCCTCCGGTGTCGGTGCCTCCGGAGCTGCCGCCGGGGTCGCCCGGCGTGGTACCGCGGGCCAGATCGCCCGGGATGCCGTACTCCGTGCCGTTCACCGTCACCGTCCAGTTGGAGGGCGTGGCGGTCGGCAGGTAGTAGACGAAGTCCAGGGCGACCGTCTGGCCCGGTGCCAGCGACTGCCAGCCCGGCAGCTTGAGCGAGACCCGGTGGTAGGGGCCGTCCAGCCCGCCGACGTTGTTGCTCCGGGTGTGGTCACTGCGCACGATCGCCGAGCCGAAGCCCGACTGGTCCCGGGCGTTGCCGGGTGCCGAGGTGCCGTAGTCGAAGCGGAACTCGGTGCCGCCGGGCAGGGTGACGTCCGAGTTGTTGGTGATCCGCAGCTTGGGGTTGATCGGGTAGTTGTTGTCGCCCAGCGCGAAGTCGGTGAACGCCACGTCGATGTCCAGCGTCTGCCCGGGCATCGGGACCGTGGCCCGGGTGGCGCCGTAGGGCGAGGCGGTACGGAAGGTGTCGTAGAGGGTGGTGGTCAGGGTGTCGCCCTGCTCGTACTGGCCCTTGGCGGCGTTCCAGCCGTAGTCGCCGGCCAGTTCCCAGATCATCGCGCCGCCGATGCCCTGGTCCACGATCCAGTCGGCCTTGGCCTGCACCGACTGCTCGTCCTCGGTGGAGAGGAAGACCTTCTTCTCCGCGTTCCACAGCCAGGGCGCGGCCAGGGTGGAGTCGTACCTGCGCACGTAGTCGCCGGTCAGCGGCAGGTCGGCGGGGAAGCCGTACTGCGTGACGTAGTCCCCGGTGATGCCCGCCTCCAGGTTCTTGGCGTGCCACATCGGGTTGGAACCGGCCGGCGACTCCTCGCCCGCGGTGTCCAGGTCGTGCCAGAGATTGTCGATGCCGGTGGCGCCGTCCCCGCACCGGGTGAGGCCGGAGCCCGCGGGGCAGTCCGTGGTGGCCGCCCGGCCCCACAGCCCGTCCGTGCCGCCGGTGACGTTCTGCCAGCCGCGGGTGTAGTAGGGCAGACCGATGTTGATCCGGCCGGGCGGCAGCGAGGTGCGGTAGTAGTGGTAGGCCCAGTCGGCGTTGAGGTAGCCGATGCCGCCGTACTGGGAGGTGGTGTACACCCCGGCGGCGGCCAGTTCCGCGTCCTTGCCGTCGTCGAACAGTGCGGCGTTCGGGCCGACGTACTCGTTCCAGGCGCCGTGCAGGTCGTAGGACATGATGTTGACGTAGTCCAGGTACTGCGACACCTGGTGCGTCTCCATGCCGCGCAGCAGGTAGCCGGAGGACGGCGCGGCCACGGTCAGCAGGTAGTGCCGGCCGTCCTCGGCGCCGGCCCGGTCCAGCTTCTCGCGCAGCGTCTTCATCAGCACCGTGTAGCCCTTCATCAGGCCCGCGCGGCGCGGATTGGAGAGGTGCCAGTCCAGCGGATTGCCCGCGTCCTTCATCGAGGTGGCGTACTCGTAGTCGATGTCGAGGCCGTCGAAGCCGTACTGGCGGAGGAAGGCCACCGCCGAGTCGGCGAAGGTGTCGATGCCCGCCCGGTTGACCGAACCGTCGGCGTGGGTGGCCATGGTGTAGAAGCCGCCGGAGGCCACCCGGTCGCCGTTCTCGTCGAAGTAGCCGCCGGTCTCGGCCCAGCCGCCGACCGACACCAGCGTCCTGACGTCCGGGTACTGCTTCTTGAACTTGCTGAGCAGGTTGAAGTGGCCCCGGTAGCCGAAGTCCGGGTCCATCTCGGCGCCCGGTACGCCGGGCCAGGTCATCCCGGTGGCCGGGTTCGCGGGGGAGTCGGCCCCCACCGAGATCCGGTTGTCGCCGCCCACGTGGGCGAAGGCGTAGTTGATGTGGGTGACCTTGTCCCAGGGGATGTCGGAGGCCAGATACGCGTCCTGGCCGCCGGCCCCGGTGCGCCAGCCGGTGAAGTAGCCGATCACCCGGCGCTGGTGATCTGCGCCGAGCCGCTCCCGGCCGGCGGTGTCGTAGACCGAGCAGTAGGGGACGTCCACGCCGGGGGTGGTCCACAGACCGTCGGGGCGGCAGGCCGCGTGGTCCTCGGCCTGGGCTGCGGGCGGTGCGGTCAGGCCGCCGGCCAGCAGCAGGCCGCCGGCAGCGGCGGCAAGCACGCCCGCGGCGAGGCGTCTTCGGGCACGGGACAGCATGAGCGTCCTCCTGTGGGGGAAGAAGGCGGAGCCGCCTGGGGGTTGGTACCGGCGGCGGTCAACGGACCGCCGCCCCTGGGGAGTTTGAAGTGGACCCGACATTAAGTGGACTAGACCAGAGCGTCAATAGGTCTGGACCAATTCTCCGGCCATGTCCGCTGTTCTCCGGCGGCCGACCGGCCCGGGGGCGTGCCCGGGTGGTGCACAGGGTGTGAGTGATCGCACAGCACCGCCGGGAGTGCGCGGCCCGTGCCCGTGGCAGACTGGGACGCGTACCAGTGACGCAAGCGCACTCCGGGGTCGGTGAAAGTCCGAACCGGCGGTTAAAGTCCGCGACCCGGCCGCTGCCAGCGGCCGGTTGACCAGGTGAAACTCCTGGACCGACGGTTAAAGTCCGGATGGGAGGCAGTGCGCGGCGGAGCGGTACCGGTGTGCCGCCGGCCCCGGCGGAGCCCGCCCGTCCCCACGGGCAGGCCGCCCGGCCACGGGCTCACCCGGTGCCGTTTTTCCGTACGTTCATGAGCCCCGGAGTCCTTGCCCGAGGAGGCAGGAGGACCCGGAGTGGCTCCCCAGGCACCGCGCGAGCGGGAGACCGCGGCCATGCGCCGCGCCATCGCGCTGGCCGCCCGCGGCCTCGGCCGCACCCGCCCCAACCCCGTGGTCGGCTGCGTGATCCTCGGCCCGGACGGCGAGGTGGCCGGCGAGGGCTGGCACCGGCGGGCCGGCGGCCCGCACGCCGAGGTGCACGCTCTGGCCGAGGCGGGGCAGGCCGCCCGCGGCGGCACCGCGGTGGTCACCCTGGAACCGTGCAACCACACCGGGCGCACCGGCCCCTGCACCCGGGCCCTGCTGGCCGCCGGCATCGCCCGCGTCGTCTACGCCGTGCCCGATCCCACCGCCGCCGCCCGCGGCGGCGCCGCGGCCCTGGCCGCCGCCGGGGCCGAGGTCTCCGGGGGTCTGCTGCGCGCCGAGGCCGAGGCCGGCAACGCCGCCTGGCTCACCGCCGCACGGCTCGGCCGCCCCCTGGTGCACTGGAAGTACGCCGCCACCCTGGACGGCCGCACCTCCGCCGCCGACGGCACCAGCCGCTGGATCACCTCCGCCGAGTCCCGTGCCGACGTGCACCGGCTGCGCGCCGGGAGCGACGCCGTGCTGGTCGGCTCCGGCACGCTGCGCGCCGACGACCCGCACCTCGCGGTGCGCGGCGTCCCCGGCGCCGTCCAGCCGCTGCGCGTCGCCCTGGACACCGAGGCCGCCGTGGTCAAGCCCGGCGCCCGGGTGCTGGACGGCACCGCGCCCACCCTGGTCGCGGTCGCCGACGACCTGCCCGCGGAACGCACCGCACCGCTGGCCGCGGCCGTTTCCGGCACCCGCGCCGAGGTCGTCCGGCTGCCGCGCGCCGCCGCCGGGCGCGGCCTGTCCCTGCCGGCACTGCTGGCCGAACTGCACCGCCGGGAGATCCGCTCCGTCCTGCTGGAGGGCGGCCCGGTGCTCGCCGGGGCCTTCGCCGCCGCCGGGCTGATCGACCGGGTCACCGGCTATCTGGCCCCGGCACTGCTCGGCGCCGGACCGCAGGCGCTCGGCGACGCGGGCGTCACCACCATCGCCCAGGCCCTGCGGCTTCACCTCACCGATGTCACCCGCACCGGGCCCGACCTGCGCATCACCGCCGTCCCCCGCCCCCGAGCGGCCTCCGCCGCACCCGCCGCACCCGAGGAGAGCTGAGTGTTCACCGGAATCGTCGAAGAACTGGGCCGGGTCACCGCCGTCGAGCAGCTCGGCGACTCCTGCCGGCTCACCCTGCACGGGCCGCTGGTCACCGGGGACGCCCGGCACGGCGACTCCATCGCGGTCAACGGGGTCTGCCTCACCGTGGTGGAGACCGCCGGCGGCACCTTCACCGCCGATGTGATGGCCGAGACCCTGCACCGCACCAGCCTGGGGGCCCTGGTCCCCGGCTCCCGGGTCAACCTGGAACGCCCCATGGCACTCGGCGGACGGCTCGGCGGCCACCTGGTCCAGGGCCATGTCGACGGCACCGGCACCATCCTCGAACGCACCCCCGGCGAACGCTGGGAGGTGGTCCGCGTCTCGCTCCCCGCCCGCCTGGCCCGCTATGTGGTGGAGAAGGGCTCGATCACCGTGGACGGGGTCAGCCTCACCGTGGTCGAGGCCGCGGACGACTCCTTCACCGTCAGCCTGATCCCCGCCACCCTGGCCCTGACCACGCTGGGTCTGAAGGGCCCGGGCGAGCCGGTCAACCTGGAGACCGACGTGCTCGCCAAGTACACCGAGCGGCTCCTCGCCCACGGCGCCGCCTCCCGTCCGGACGCCTCCGGCACGGACGCCACCGGCACCCGGGCGGGGGGACGGGAGGCGGCCGGGCGGCCCGCCCAGCCCGCCGGGGGACCGGCCCGGTGAACCTCCCCGACGCCTTCGACGGGCTCAACGCCACCGCGTTCACGGTGCTGGGCCAGCCCGTCATCTGGTCGGACATGGCGGGCAACCTGCTGGGCCTGGCCGCGCTCGCGCTCGGCTGGCGCCGCTCGCTGTGGACCTGGCCCGCCCAGCTCGCCTCCGGCCTGGTCCTGGTCGCGGCCTACGCCTCCGCCCAGCTCTCGGGCGGTGTCGGCAAGCAACTGCTGGTGATCACTGTGGCCGTGTGGGGCTGGCGGCAGTGGCGGCACGGCAGCCGCTCCGCCGGCGACGGCCACATCGCCGTGCGCTTCGCCACCGCCCGGGAACGGCTGCTGCTGCTCACCGGCGCGGCCGGCGGCACCCTCGCCGTCGGCGGCCTGTTCACCGCCTGGCCCCAGCTGTCCTGGAATCCCTGGCCGGACGCCTACATCTTCGTCGGCACCCTGGTCGCCATGATCGCCCAGGCCCGCGGCCTGGTGGAGTTCTGGCTCGCCTGGCTGCTGGTCGACCTGGTCGGCGTGCCGCTCGCGCTGCACAGCGGCCTGACCTTCTCGGCCCTGGTCTATCTCGTCTACTTCGTCCTCGTCCTGTGGGGACTGCGCGACTGGTGGCTGCGCTCCCGCGCGCCGCGCCCCGTCCTGGAAGGAACCTCGGCATGACCGTCACGCCCGCCTCCCTCGCCTCGCCCGGCACCGCCGCCCCCGGCCCGGAGCCGGACCTCGCGCTGGACCCCGTGGAGCGCGCCGTGGCCGACATCGCCGCCGGACGCCCGGTGGTGGTGGTCGACGACGCCGACCGCGAGAACGAGGGCGACCTGATCGTCGCCGCCGAGAAGATCACCGCCGAGACCGTGGCGTTCATGATGTCCGAGTGCCGCGGCCTGATCTGCGTCCCCATGGAGGCGGCCGACCTGGACCGGCTGCGGCTGCCGCAGATGGTGGACGACAACACCGAGTCCATGCGCACCGCCTTCACCGTCTCGGTGGACGCCACCGCCCGGCACGGCGTCTCCACCGGCATCTCCGCCGCCGACCGGGCCGCCACCATCCGGCTGCTCGCCGAACCGGCGGCCGGGCCCGGCGACTTCTCCCGGCCCGGACACGTCTTCCCGCTGCGCGCCCGGAAGGGCGGGGTGCTGACCCGCGACGGCCACACGGAGGCCGGGGTCGACCTGGCCCGGCTGGCCGGACTCCGCCCCGCCGCCGCCATCGTGGAGATCGCCGGACCGGACGGCACCATGCTGCGGCTGCCCGAACTCGTCCCGTTCGCCCGCCGGCACGGGCTGGCCGTCATCTCCATCGAGGACCTGATCGCCTACCGCACCGCCCGGGAGACACCCGCCCCGGCCGCCCCCGCCGCCCCGGCCCCGGCCGCCCCGGCCGACCCCGTGGTGCGGCGTGAGGCCGAGACCGCCCTGCCCACCGCGCACGGCACGTTCCGTGCCCACGGCTACCGGGCCGCCGACGGGGTCGAGCACATCGCCCTGGTCGCCGGGGACATCCGGGACGGCGAGGACCTCCTGGTCCGGGTGCACTCCGAATGCCTCACCGGCGACGTGCTCGGCTCGCTGCGCTGCGACTGCGGCCCCCAGCTGCGCACCGCCATGGACCGGATCGGCGCCGAGGGCCGCGGGGTGCTGCTCTACCTGCGCGGCCACGAGGGCCGCGGCATCGGGCTGCTGCCCAAGCTCCGCGCCTACCAGCTCCAGGAACTCGGCCGGGACACCCTGGACGCCAACCTGGAACTCGGCCTGCCCGCGGACGCCCGCGACTACGCGGCCGCCGCCCGCATCCTGGCCGACCTGGGCGTGCGCTCCGTCCGGCTGCTCACCAACAACCCCGACAAGAGCGAGGCCCTGCGCCGGCACGGGCTGCGCGTGCTGCGCCGCGAGGCCATGCCCGCCCCGGCCGGCGAGCACAATCTGCGCTACCTGCGCACCAAGCGGGACCGGATGGGCCATGACCTGCCGTGGCTGGACGCCGAGCCCGTCTCCGCCTGCGGCCGGTGAGCCCTGCACAGCCGTCCGCAGACCGCCCGTACCACCCCGGACCATCCCGTACCGGCCTCCGTACCCACCCCTGCACACCGACCAGCACCCGCGAGGAGAGAACACCGTGAGCGGCAAGGGCGCACCCGAACTGACCATCACCGATGCCAAGGACCTGCGGGTGGCGATCGTCGCCGCCCGGTGGCACACCACGGTGACGGACGGGCTCATCGACGGCGCCCGGCGCGCGCTGGCCGAGTGCGGCATCGAGGACCCGCTGCTGGTCCGGGTGCCCGGCAGCTTCGAACTGCCGGTGGCCGCCCGCCGGCTGGCCGGGCTCGGCTACGACGCCGTGGTGGCGCTGGGCGTCGTGATCCGCGGCGGCACCCCGCACTTCGACTACGTGTGCCAGGGCGTCACCGAAGGCCTGACCCGGGTCGCCACGGACAGCGGCGTCCCGGTCGGCTTCGGCGTGCTCACCTGCGACACCGAGCAGCAGGCGCTGGACCGTGCCGGGCTGCCCGGCTCCGTGGAGGACAAGGGGCACGAGGCCGCCACCGCCGCCGTGGCCACCGCCGCGGTGCTGCGCGGACTGTCCGAACCCCGGGACTGAGCGCGGACCCCCGGCCGGAACCCGTAGGCTTGGCACACCATGGCGCTCAAGACATTCGACGAGCTCTACGCCGAGCTCCAGCAGAAGGCCGCCACCGGCGACCCCGCCACCTCCCGCACCGCGGAACTGGTCGCCGCCGGCGTCCATACCATCGGCAAGAAGGTCGTGGAGGAGGCCGCCGAGGTCTGGATGGCGGCCGAACACGAGGATGCCGGCCGCACCGCCGAGGAGATCTCCCAGCTCCTCTACCACCTTCAGGTGATGATGGTGGCGCGCGGCATCACACTGGAAGACGTCTACGCCCACCTGTGAGCGGGCCCGGCGGCCGGCCCGCGGGCCGGCCGCACCGCGTCGTCCTTCCCGCCGCCCCGCTCGTCCACCCGTCGGCAGTCCCCCGGAAGTAAGGAACCTCCCCCCATGCTGCGCATCGCTGTCCCCAACAAAGGCGCTCTCGCCGAGCCGGCGTCGGCGATGCTCCAAGAGGCCGGCTACCGGCAGCGCAAGGACCGCCGCGAGCTGGTGCTGATGGACGGCGACAACCAGGTGGAGTTCTTCTTCCTCCGCCCCCGGGACATCGCGGTCTACGTCGGCTCCGGCAAGCTGGACATCGGCATCACCGGCCGGGACCTGCTGCTGGACTCCGGCTCCGAGGCCGAGGAGATCATGCAGCTCGGCTTCGGAGCCTCCACCCTGCGCTACGCCACCCGGCCGGGCGGGGTGCGGGAGGTCACCGAGTTCAGCGGTCTCACCGTGGCCACCTCCTTCGCCGGGGTGGTCGGCAAGCACCTGGCCGACCACGGCGTCAACGCCTCCGTGGTCAGCCTGGACGGCGCCGTGGAGACCGCCATCCAGCTCGGCGTGGCCGATGTGATCGCCGATGTGGTGGAGACCGGCACCACCCTGCGCCAGGCCGGGCTGGAGATCATCGGCGAGCCCGTCCTGCGCTCCGAGGCGGTGGTCATCCGCCGCCACGGCGCCCCCCAGGACGATCCCAAGGTGCGCCAGTTCCTGCGCCGCATGCAGGGCGTGCTGGTGGCCCGCCGCTACGTGATGATGGACTACGACATCCGCGCCGAGGCGGTGGAGCGCGCGGTGGCGCTCACCCCGGGACTGGAGTCGCCCACCGTCTCCCCGCTGCACGACCGCGGCTGGGTGGCCGTCCGCTCCATGGTGCCCGCCGAGGACGCCCAGCGGATCATGGACGATCTCTACGACCTGGGCGCGCGGGCCATCCTCACCACGACCATCCACGCCTGCCGGATCTGACCCGTGGCCGTGCCCTTCCCACCCGGCCAGGAGGAATCCGTGCCAGCGTCCGACGGCCGTGCCGAGCCCGGCGGGCTCCCGCGGCTCCCGGTCACCTTCCGCCCGATCCGCACCCGCATCGTGCTGATGGCGCTGGGGGCCTGCGTGTTCACCGTACTCACCGTGGTCGCCGTGCTGCTCCCGGCCACCGGCGGCGCCCCCTGGGGCACCGGCGACCGGATCGCCTTCGTGGCCAGCGGGCTGCTGGTGTGGGCGGTGCTGGGCCTGCTCGCCCGTCCCCGGGCGGTCGCCGACCGGGACGGGCTGACCGTGGTCAACCTGACCACCCGGCGGCGCCTGGCGTGGGCGCAGATCATCAAGGTCAGCCTGCGCCCCGGCGACCCCTGGGTCTCGCTCGACCTGCACGACGGGACCACCCTGGCGGTGATGGCCATCCAGCCCGGCGTGGACAGCCGCCGGGCCCTGGCCGACGCCCGCGCCCTGCGCGCGCTGGCCGACGCCTACGGCACCGCCGGCTCCGGCGACTGAGCCGCCGGGCCCCCGCGGCCCCGGCGGCTCACCGCGCCTGCCGCCCGCCGCGCAGCAGCGCCTGGAGGACCGACTCCAGGTAGCTCCGGGCCTCCTCCCCCTCGGGCAGCGTGCCGGGGACGGAACGCGCGAGCTGGGCGTGGCCCAGGTAGCCGGTGTATGCCAGGAGCGCCCGCTGCCGTGCCTCGGCCGGCGGGCAGCCGTGCTCGGCGAACAGGTCGACGAGGTAGGCGATCCGCCGGTGCGTGACCCTGCGGAACGCGGCGGCGACCGCCGGGTGACCCGCGTCGGCGAGCAGGGCCAGCTCAAGGGGATCGGGCTCCCGCGCGGCCGCGGCCGTGGTGATCCGGAACAGCCGCCGCAGCCGCTCCTCGGGCGTGCCGGCCTGCCCGATCTCGGCGATCACCGCCTCGGTCTCCCGCTCCTCCCAGCGCTCCAGCGCCGCCGTCACCAGGGCGTCGCGGCCGGAGAAGTGCCAGTAGAAGCTCCCCTTGGTGGTGCCCAGCCGGGCGGCCAGCGGCTCCACGGCGACCGCGGCGAGACCGCCGTCCCGGATCGCGGCGAGGGCGGCGTCCGCCCAGTCCCGGGCCGACAGCCGCGAGGCACGGGCGCGCTTCCGGTCAGCCATGACCGTACGCTACCGTATGGAAAACCGTACGGCAGCGTATGGGCGCCGGTCGTGCTGACGCCGCCCCCGCGCGTACTCGGGGAGGAACCGGTGCGAGAAGTCCGCAACGTTCATGAACGCCTTGTCAACGCCCCCGCCGGACGGGTCGGCGCCCTGCTCGACCGGCTGGCCTCCGAGGACGACCCCGTCTGGCCCGCCCCCGCCTGGCCCGCCATGCGGTTCGACCGCCCGCTCGGCGCCGGCGCCGACGGCGGTCACGGCCCCATCCGCTACACCGTGGCCGAGTACGAGCCGGGCGTACGGGTCCGGTTCCGCTTCGCGCCGCCCCGCAGCGGCTTTCACGAGTTCAGCGTCGAACCGGTGGGCCCTGACCGCTGCCGGGTGCGCCACGACATGCTCATCGGCACGCCCGGCCGGGACCTCCTGACCTGGCCGGTGGCGGTGCGCTGGATGCACGACGCGGTGGTGGAGGAGGCGCTGGACAACCTCCAGCGGGCCGCCGGGGACACCGTCGGCCGCCCGGCCCGCTGGTCCCCCTGGGTGCGGCTGCTCAACCGGGTGCTCTGGGACCGTCCGCGTGCGGTGCCCGCCCCGCCGCCCGAGGCGGAGCTCGCCCAGGCCGCCCTGGACCGCGTCGACTTCGCCGACGCCTGGCAGATGCGGCGCCACCCGGCCATGCCCGACGACCCGGACACCTGGGCCGGGGCGTTCCTCCGCCCGCCCGCCGCCGTCCGGGCACTGCTGCTGGTCCGGCAGGCACTGGTCGGCCTGATCGGCATCCGCCCCGGTCCTGTCCGGGGCGGATTCCCGGAGACCGGCCGGGCGGAGCACGAGCTGCTGCTCGGAACGGACGCCGGTCACCTCGACTTCCGGCTCTCCGTGCTGACCACGGACACGGCGGTCACCTTCACCACCGTCACCAGGATCCACAACCGCCGGGGACGCCTGTACTGGGCGGTGGTGCGCCGCCTGCACCCGGCCGTCGTCCGCGCCATGGCGCGCCGCGCCCACCGCGACATCGCCCTGCGCTCGACCCCCGCCGCACGGGCGAAGGCCGCCGCGGCCGGCTGAGCCGCCGGGCGGCCGGGCCCGTCGGACGTCGCGGACGGTCCGGTCGGGGACGGGCCGGTCGGTCCGCCGCACAGGATTTCTTCCTCCCCGGGTGAACCGATCGGCGCCGGGCCCCGTATAGCCGGGTGAACCCGCGTCCGGCGGGCCTGAGAACACCCGGGGGAGCAGCACCGATGTCCACCACCACCAGAGCAGAACCCGCCGCCCCGGTCCGCGGCACCGTACCCCTGCTCGCGATCACGCTGTCCGGCGCGCTGATCGCGGTCGCCCTGGGCGCGTACGGCTCCACGCACACACCGACCGGGCGGCCGCTGGCGCTGGTGGTCGGCTTCCATTCCATGCTGACCATGAAGGTCTGGCTGGCCACGGCCGCCGCCGGGCTGGCCTTTTTCCAGCTGGTCTCCGCGGCCTGGATGTGGCGGCGGCTCCCCGGCGCCGGGGAGCCGCCCGCCTGGCTCGGACCGGCGCACCGCTGGAGCGGCACGGCCGCCTTCCTGCTCAGCCTGCCCGCCGCCTACCACTGCCTGTGGAGCCTGGGGTTCAGCACCTTCGACACCCGCACCGCCGTGCACTCGGTCGTCGGCTGCGCCTTCTACGGCGCCTTCGCCACCAAGATGCTCGCCCTGCGGGTGCGCCGCCTGCCCGGCTGGGCCCTGCCCGTGGCCGGCGGACTGCTCTTCGCCGCGCTGATGACCGCCTGGGCGACCTCGTCCCTGTGGTACTTCGGCCAGCCCGGCGTACCGCTGCGGTAGTCGGCATCCGCTCCCGGCAGGCGCCGGCTCGCGGCGCGGGGGAGGGGGGACCGGGGGTCCCCGGAACGCGAGCGCACACGGCACGGCCCCGGACGCGGGGTGTCATCGGAGAGGAAGTCACCACCATGACCACAGAAGACCGGGAGATCCGGAACGGGCGGCGGACGGCACGGGAGGCACGCACAGAGGCACGGACGGCCGTCGAGCCGGGCCGCCGCCGGGTGCTCGGCGGCGTGCTGGCGGCGGGCGGCGCCGCGGCCGGCGCGGTCCTGCTCACCTCCTGCTACATCCCGTCGGAGGACCCGCCGCCGGCGGGCGGCTCCGGCGGCGGCACGCCCCAGGACCCGGGCGGCGCCGGGCAGGACACCGGCACGGACCCCGCCGACGGCAGCGGCGGCAGCGACAGCGGTGACAGCGGCGGCGGGCAGGCCGCGGCACCCCAGGGCGACCCGCTGGTCTCCTCCGACGAGGTGCCCGCCGGCGGCGGCGTGGTGCTGGCCGGCCAGGAGATCGTGGTGACCCGGGACGACTCCGGCACGGTCCGCGCCTTCTCCGCCATCTGCACCCACGCCGGCTGCCTGGTCGGCTCGGTCTCCAACGGGACCATCAGCTGTCCGTGCCACGGCAGCACCTTCGACGCGGGCACCGGTTCCCCGGTGTCCGGCCCGGCCGGATCGCCGCTGTCCCCGGTGGCGGTCCAGGAGACCGACGGCGGGGTGTACCCGGCATGAGCGACAGCAGCGGCAGCCTGATCACCCGCCTTCCCACGGTGCTCTGGATCGCCGGAGCCACCCTGGCGGCCGGAGCCCTGACCCCGGTCGTCGGCCAGACCGTCACCGACCCGCCGCCCCCGGCCGCCGCCCCTTCCGGCACCGGTGAGGAGCCGTCGGACGGCCAGGACACCGGCGGCCCCGGCTACTCCGGGGGCGCCGGGGACTCCGCCACCGGGGAGCCCGCGGACCCGGACACCGGTGACACCGGGAGCGGCGGCGACGGCGGCGACGGCGGCGGAGAGAGCGGGCCCGGTCCCGCGGACCGGCTGATCGACATCGCCGAGTCGGTCCTCGGCCGGATCGCCGTGGACGCCGAGGGCCGCACCCTGTATCTCTCCGTGCTGGACAGCACCGATCCGCCGGCCTCGGCCTGCCTGAGCCGGGAATGCCTGGAGAACTGGCCGCCGGTGTACCTCCCGGACGGCACCACCCTGCCGGATCTGGGCGAGGGCATCGACGCCGGCCTCCTGGGCGCCCTGGAGCGCCCGGACGGCACCTGGCAGGCGACTCTCGGCGGCTGGCCCCTCTACCGCTACGCCGGGGACGACGAGCCCGGCGAGGTGGCCGGCGACGGCATGGGCGGCACCTGGTTCGCCGTCTCACCGGAGGGAGCCCCCACCGTCCGCTGATCCGCACCTCCCCGCGCACGGTCAGGCAGCCCCACCGCCCGGTCCGCCGCCCGGCTCCGCGCCGACATGCCGCTGGAGCCGCTGGAGACGGGTCCGGGCGTCCGGCCGCCCGGACCCGTGGCCGGTCGCGGCCAAGCGTGGCCGATGTGCTACTCGACCCGCCTGTACCTTCCGTGTCAGGTTCAAGCCGCGAACGGCGGACGGAACGACACGGGGGTGGGACGGCGCATGCCGGTGACCGACTTCACCACGGAACAGGTGACGGCAGCGGAGAGGTTTCCGCTCTGGGGAGACGTCACCTGCCAGTCACACGCCCGGTGCCTGCTGCGCAGCGCGGACAAGGACGACTTCCTCGCCCGGATGCGTCTGCTGGACCTCGGGGAGATCCAGCTCTCGGCACTCGCCTTCCCCCATCTCCAGGTGGCGCGCCCCTCCAGGCTGATCCGCCAGGGCGACCCGGAACGCTATCTGGTCAACTGCATCAGCGGCGGAGACGGAAGCGTCAGCACCTCCGGCTCCGGCAGCACCGACACCGGCACGACGTTCCGCGCCGGCGATGTCGTGATGCTGGACACCAGCCGCCCCTACTGGGGCGACTTCAACGGGCTGCCGGACAGGTGGAGTCACCTCGTCATCCAGATCCCCCACACCCTGGTGCCGCTGCCGGAGCGGGAGGTGCGGCGGCTGCTCGCCGTCCCGTTCCCCGCCGGCGGCGGCATGGGCGGGACCTTCCGCCGCTGGCTGGCCGATCTGACCCAGCGGGCCGACGAGTTCACCCCCGAGGACCTGCCCACCCTCGCCTCGGTCACCACGGACCTGCTCACCTGCCTGCTCGCCCGCTCGCTGGACGCCGAGACCGCTGTGGCACCGGAGTCCCGCAGAAGCGCACTGCGGGTGCGGGTCCGCGACTTCATCGGCCGCAACCTCGCCGACCCGTCCCTCTCCCCGGCCGGCATCGCCGCCGCGCACCACATCTCGGTGCGCCACCTGTACACGCTGTTCGAAGAGGACGGCACCACCCCGGCGGCCTGGATCCGCGCACGCCGCCTGGAACACTGCCGGCGGGATCTCGCCGACCCGGCCCTGCGCCACCGGCCGGTGCATGCCGTCGCCGCCCGCTGGGGCTTCACCGATCCCGCGCACTTCAGCCGGATCTTCCGCGCCGCCTACGGCCTGCCGCCGCGGGACTGGCGGCAGTACGCCTGCGGCGACGAGCCCGTGCAGTCCCCGACAAGCACCGTGCAGAAACTGGCAAGGAATTCCGGCGCGCGCTGACAGATGCTGAGGAGCACCGGATGGCCCTCCCGCCGACCCCGTAGAGCGGGAGCGGCCATCCGGTGCCGGACGGCACACGCTGCCGCGGCCGCCGGGGGTCCCGCGGGGGGACAGGGAAATGCCCGGGGCCGGTACGGTCGGCCCGGGCGGGGGCGGTGTCCCACGGGGGCAACGGGGACGCCGCCCCCGCTCCGGGCGCACGGCCTGCCGGAGGGGGCGGGACCCGGGGACCGGGACCCACCCGGCCCCCGGGAACACCGCCGGACCGACGGCCCGCTCAGCGGCCGGACGGCGGCTCCGGGCGGTCGGTGGGCGTGATCCCGCGCCCGGCCATCACCTCGCCGTACGCCTGCATCAGGTCCGGCAGCCGCAGCGTGGACAGATCGCCCCGGGACGGGGTGCTCGCCATGCCGCTCAGCCGCATGTCGCGGAAGCCGCAGCTCGTCTCGTACAGGGTGCGCAGGAAACGGCCGTTGCCCAGCTCGTCGATCCAGCCCTCGGCCACCACGTGCCCGCAGATCGAGCGCAGCTCCTCGCGGGCCTCCGGATCCCAGGTGTCGCCGTGCTCGCCGGCCAGCAGCTCGCCTATGGCGGTCAGCTCGTCCGGCCGGTAGCTGGGGAACTCCACCCGGGCGGTGAACCGCGAGCCGAGCCCCGGATTGGCCGCCAGCAGCCGCTCCATGCCCTCCGGATAGCCCGCCAGGATCACCACCAGGTGGTCCCGGCTGTCCTCCGCCCGCTTCAGCAGCACCTGCAGCGCCTCGTCGCCGTAGGCGTCGCCCTTGCTGTAGCCGGAGTGCACCAGGCTGTACGCCTCGTCGATGAACAGCACCCCGCCCAGTGCCGAGTCGATCAGCCGGTTGGCCTTCACCGCGGTCTGGCCCNCAGTGCCGAGTCGATCAGCCGGTTGGCCTTCACCGCGGTCTGGCCCAGGAATTCCCCCACCAGATCCGCCCGCTGGGCCTCCACCAGCCGGTCGTGGCCCAGCACCCCGAGGGCGTGGAACACCTTGGCCAGGATCCGGGCCACCGTGGTCTTGCCCGTCCCGGAGGGGCCGGAGAACACGAAATGCCGCTTCGGCGGCTGCACCGGCAGCCCCTGCCCGGCCCGGAAGCGGGCCATCCGCAGCTGCGCGGACATCGCCCGCACCTGCTCCTTGACCGGCTCCAGCCCCACCATCCGGTCCAGTTCGGACAGCGCCCGGGCGAGCAGCGCGCTGTCCGGCTGCCGCACCTCGCCGCCGCCGGACCCGGGGGCGTAGCCGCCGCGCCCGCCGTCCCGTCCGGACCAGCCGGCCGCGCCGCCCGCCGGCTCCACCCCGGTGGCGACCACGGTCCGCCGCTCACCCCCTGCCACCGGTATGTCGTCGGAGAATTCCAGCGTGCCCTCGCCCGCGTCGTGCGGCAGCGGGCCGCCCGGACCGGCCAGTTCGTCCTCGTCCGCCAGGGCGGACAGCCGGGCGCCGGTGTCCATGAACTCCGGATCGGTCTGGTACACCGCCCGGTACAGCGGCAGCGCCGCCGCGCTGCGCCCGCTGCCCTCACGCGCCCGGGCCAGCCAGTAGCGCAGTTCCTTGCGCTGCGGCTGCTCGCTGCGGCACCGCATCAGCGCCGCCGCCAGCAGCGGCTCGGCCTGCTCGAACATCTCCATCCGGACCCGGGCCATGCCCGCGAACAGCCCGGCCTCCACGCCGAGCTGCGGGTCGTCCACCAGCGAGGCGGTGTAGCGGAACAGGCCCTCCCAGTCCTTGGCCAGATAGGCCCGGCAGGCGTGCAGGAACCGCGCGTGCGGATCGGTGTCCGGCGCCGGGCAGCGGGCCAGTGCCTGGTCGAGTTCGGCCAGCCGCCGTCCGTCCAGCAGATGCGAGGCGTGCGCCAGCCGCAGATCCCGCTCCGTCTCCAGCACCGGCTGCACCCACCAGCCCAGCCAGTACCAGGAGCTGAGCTGCCGCCGGTGCCGGGCGCGCTGCTCCCCGAACCGGTCCCGGTGCTCGTACATCCGCAGCAGTGCGGTGGTCACGTCCGAGCGCAGCGCGTGCAGGCCGAGCCAGGCGTCGGCCATGCCGGGATCCTCGCGCACCGCCGCGCGGAAGCACTCCTCCGCGTCCGCGTAGGCGGCGGCGACATAGGCGTCCACTCCGCGCAGCCACGCCACGTCCGCCGCCGTGCGCCGGCCGTGCATGTCGTGCGTGCCTGAACTCATGACGTCCCCCACAACGGGCTCCTCAGCCTCCCGCCGCCGGCGTCCGGGGCTTCCGCTCCCGGAACTGACAGGTACCGCCGCGAGGCACAAGGAGGATATCGGCAAAGGGTGCTGACGGATCTTCGGCCAGGTGCCGGAGCTCCGCCCGCTTCCAGCTCTCCCAGAACGGGGCCAGCGCGGCGCCGTCCCGCCGCTGTCCCCGTGCCCAGGCCTTCTCCCGGTCCACCTCCAGCCAGATCAGGCAGGCCAGATGGGGCCGTACCGCGCGCCGGCCCGCCCCCACGCCCTCCAGCAGCACGACGGGCGCCGGCTCCACCACACTGCTGTGGATGTACCCGCGCCGCTCCCAGTCGTACACCTGGTAGCGGGCGGGCTCGCCGCGGCCCAGCGGGGTCAGCACCTGCTCCGTCAGGCGGCCGGTCCAGCCGAACGGCGACTCGTGGCTCGCGAGGTCGTCCAGATGCACCACCGGGGCACCGCCCAGCGTCCGGGACAGCGCGGCGCACAGGGTGCTCTTGCCCGAGCCGGCGTGCCCGTCCACACCGACCAGCCGCACCGGGCCCAGTGAGGGGCGCAGCGCCCGCAGCCGGGCCGCGAGCGCGGCCGGCGCGGAATCCTCGGCGGTCATCACCCGGACAGCGTACGGCGCGCCGTGCGCCGGTGCGGCCCTCACCGGGTCTCGCGGGGGAGCGCATCGGCGCGTGTGGCCGCACGGGCGCCCCGCGTGCCGTGACTGGCCGTCAGCGCAGGCGGGCCGGATAGTGGACGGGCGGACGCCCTGCCCGGCACCCGCCCGGCACCCGCCCGCCGATCCGTCCACCGGGACCCCGGGAGAACACCGTGACCCACCGCCGCGCCCTGCTGTCCGCCGCCCTGTTCTGCGCGCTCGCCGCCGGCACCGGGCCCGCCTCCGCCGCCCCGCCGGCCGGGCCGCGCCCGCCGCGTTCACCTCAGGGCCGCCGCGGTGGCCCGGCGCTGCCCGCGGACGGCGGACCGGCGCTGGAGTACCACGCCTGGACCACCGCGGCCGACTGGGACCGCGGCACCGCGCAGGGCGTGCACACCCTTGCCCTGCCGCGCCCGTGCATCGTGACCGGCCGCCCGCACGGCACCCTGGACCGCACCGACCCGCACACCGGCCGCACCGACCGCTGGGAGTACGCGCGCTGGCTCTCGCCCGAGCACCGCCCGGCCGTCCCCGCCGACGAACTGATCGTCTCCTGGAACGCCGCCACCCCGCCCGGCACCTGGCTGCGCGTGGAACTCCGCGCCGCCTACTCCGACGGCGGCCACACCCCCTGGTACGTCCTCGGCGACTGGGCCGCGGGCGACGCGGACATCCGCCGCACCTCCGTGGACGGCCAGCGGGACGGCCGCAGCGCCGTGCACACCGACACCGTCGCCCTCACCCCGCCGCCCCCCGCCGGCGGGGAGAGCGCCGCCCCGGACGCCGCGCAGCAGGCCGCCTCGGGGGCGGCGCCGGCGCGGTTCACCGCCTGCCGGCTGCGGCTCACCCTCTGCCGGGCACCCGGCACGGCCGCCACCCCCGCGGTGTGGCGGGCCGGGGTGCTCGCCTCCGCGGTGCCCGCCCGGGAGGAGGTCCCGGCCACCGCGCCCGGCCCCGCCGCCGGCATCGAGCTGCCGGTCCCGGCCTACTCGCAGAACGTGCACACCGGCCGCTACCCCGAGTACGACAACGGCGGCGAGGCATGGTGCAGCCCCACCTCGGTGCAGATGATCCTGGAGTACTGGGGGCACCGGCCGACCGCCGAGGAACTCGCCTGGGTCGACCCCTCCTACGACGACCCGCAGATCTGCCACGCCGCCCGGCACACCTACGACCACGCCTACCGGGGCTGCGGCAACTGGCCCTTCAACACCGCCTATGCCGCCGCCGCGCACCCCGGCATCCAGGCCGTGGTGACCCGGCTGCCCTCGCTGGCACACGCCGAACGGCTGATCCGGGCCGGCATCCCGCTGATCACCTCGCAGTCCTTCCACGCCGCCGAACTGCCCGGCGCCGGCTACGGCACGGCCGGCCACCTGATGACCGTCACCGGGTTCACCCCGGACGGCGATGTGGTGGCCCACGACCCGGCCGGCCGGGACAACGCCGACGTCCGCCGGGTCTACCCGCGCCGCGCCTTCGAGAACATCTGGCTGCGCACCCGCCGCCGCACCGCGGACGGCACCCCCGCCTCCGGCACCGGCGGCATCTGCTACCTGCTCTTCCCGCTGCACCCGAGCACCGACCAGCGCCAGGCCCTGGCCGCGGCCGGCATCCGCTGAGGCGGGGCCCCGGCTCCCGTCCGTGCCGGGGTGCGCCCGGGCCCGCGCCGCCGCACCCTGGTGGGCGGGGCCTGCCGGCCGACGGGCGCCCTCGTGAGCGCGGGGGCGATCGGGCATACTCGGGCGGCCGGACGTGACCGGCCTGCCGCCGCAATCCGGCGGCCGGCCCGGCACGTACCCGCAGACCTCAGCACGGCAGCGCCGCCGTCCATCCCTGGCGACCGCTGCCCCAGCGCCCGACAGGGAGGAGCGAGATGACCCCCGCCGTGACGCCCGACACCCGCCCGCAGCCGGTGCGGCGCACCCTGCCCACCGAAGACGCCCGTGACCTGCTGGAACTGGTCCGGGAACTGATCCGGAAGGAGATCGTCCCGGTCGCCGACGAGGAGGAGGCCGCCGCCCGCTTCCCCCGGGAGACCTTCCGGCAGCTGTCCGGGACCGGACTGCTGTCCCTGCCCTACCCGGAGCGGTACGGCGGCGGAGGCCAGCCCTACGAGGTCTACCTGCAGATGCTGGAGGAACTGGCCATCGCCCGGCTGACCGTCGGCCTCGGCGTCAGCGTGCACACCCTGGCCTGCCACGCACTGGCCGGATACGGCACCGAGGAGCAGCGCGCCGCGCACCTGCCGGGGATGCTCGGCGGCGGCGCCCTCGGCGCCTACTGCCTCTCCGAGCCCGCCTCCGGCTCCGACGCGGCCGCCCTGCGCACCCGGGCGGTGCGGGAGGGCGACTCCTGGGTGCTCACCGGCACCAAGGCCTGGATCACGCACGGCGGCATCGCCGACTTCTACACCGTCTTCGCCCGCACCGGCGAGGACGGTCCGCGCGGCATCACGGCCTTCCTGGTCCCCGGCGACGCCCCCGGGCTGGCCGCCGCCCCGCCGGAACGGAAGATGGGGCTGGCCGGCTCGCCCACCGCCCAGGTCCATCTGGACGGGGTACGGGTGCCGGACGCCCGCCGGATAGGCGACGAGGGCCAGGGCTTCGCCATCGCCCTGGACGCCCTGGACTCCGGACGGCTGGGCATTGCGGCCTGCGCCGTCGGCGTCGCCCAGGCCGCGCTGGACACCGCCCTGTGGTTCACCGCCGAGCGCCACCAGTTCGGCCGCCCGGTGCTGGACTTCCAGGGCCCGCGGTTCATGCTCGCCGACATGGCGACCCAGATCGAGGCCGGACGGGCGCTGTACCTGGCCGCCGCGCGGCTGCGCGACGCCGGGGAGCCGTTCTCCCGGCAGGCCGCCATGGCCAAGCTGTTCTGCACCGACACCGCCATGCGGGTGACCACGGACGCCGTGCAGCTCATGGGCGGCTACGGCTACACCGCGGACTTCCCGGCCGAGCGGTATCTGCGCGAGGCCAAGGTGCTGCAGATCGTCGAGGGCACCAACCAGATCCAGCGCATGGTGATCGCCCGCCACATGGCCGGCCCGCCCACCCGCTGAGCCGCACCGGCCCGCCCCGCCCCGGGAAGCGGCGCCCCGCCCGCCCGTCTCCGCCCGCCCGTCTCCCCGGGCGGGCGGCCCGCGGTGCGG
>NZ_WTLH01000100.1:0-14818 GCF_011421595.1 Streptomyces sp. YIM 98790
GCCGCCCCGGGCCGGCGGCCACGCCGTGCCGGCCGGGGCGGTGCGCGCCGCCGCGCCCCCGGCCTGCGGTCCACCGGATCTCCATGTGCTCCAGCTGATGCGGGTGTGACAGGGCCCGGCCCCCGCGGGGGCCGTCCGCACCCCGGGCGCCCCGCTGCACCCGGCGGCACCCTGCTTCCGAGCACTCCCGACGATCCCGAAGGACCGGACACCCACCATGATGATCACCCGTACCCGTACCCGTAGCCGTTCCGGTGCGCGGAGGCGCGCCCGGACCCGTGCCGTGCCGGCCGCGGTGGCCGTGCTGCTGGCCGCCGTGCTGACCGCCTGCGGGTCCGGCGACGGCCCGGCCGGCCCGTCGCCGGACCCGTCCGGGAGCACCGCCGAGGACGGCCACGGCCACGGCGACATCTCGGTCAGCCACGTCCACGGGCTGGGCATCGACCCGGCCGACGGCATGCTCTACATCGCCACCCACGAGGGCATCCTGACCGTGGACGAGCAGGGCAGGGCCGAGCACGTCAGCGAGGACCGCGCCGACTACATGGGCTTCACCGTGGCCGGGCCGGGCCTGTTCTACGGCAGCGGCCACCCGGAGCCGGGCAGCGACGAGCCCGCCCACCGCGGGCTGATCCGCTCCACCGACGCCGGCCGCACCTGGGAGACCCTCTCCCGGGGCGGCGAGTCGGACTTCCACGCGCTGGAGTTCGCGCACGGCACCGTCTACGGCTACGACAGCACCGCCGGGATGCTGCGGGTCAGCCCGGACGGCACCGCCTGGGAGGACCGGGCGTCGATCGCCGCCGCCGACATCGCGGTCAGCCCCGAGGACCCGGACGTGGTGCTGGCCACCACCCAGGGCGGGGTGGCCGCCTCCGCCGACGGCGGCCGGACCTTCGCGTCCGGCCGGCAGCCGGTGCTGGTCTTCCTCTCCTGGGCCGCCGCGGACGGCCTGTACGGGGTGGACCCGGCCGGCGAGCTGTACCGCTCCACGGACGGCGGGGCCGGCTGGGAGCGGTCCGGGACCGTGCCCGGCGGGCAGCCGCAGGCGCTGACCGCGGTGGACTCCGAACGCGTGCTGGTGGCCACCCAGGGCGGGATCTACGAATCCGGGGACGGCGGCGCCACCTTCACCGAGCGGCTCGCGCTCTCCTGACCGGGAGCCGCGGCGGAACGGAGCATCGGTCCGGTCGCCCCGGGTGACCGGACCGATCACGCCGAAGGCACCGACAGCACACGGAAGGTGAAAAACCGGCAAGCTGCCGAATCGGCCACCGTACCAGCTCCCGGCCGCCCTGCCGAGACATAGCGATCTTCACATCTTCTGCACGATTATGCCGGTGTCCCATGCCAGACGACTGAGCCGGCCGGCACCGGAGGCAACCTCGCTGGTCAGCGCCGCCCCAAGCTGACTGATCGACAAATTCCTGTGGCCACAAGGCCGTTGACAGCAGGTTTGCGAGCCCGAAAATAGCGTCGCGGATGTCCCCGTTGGCACGTGCCAGTCACACGGGAGCGCTATGCTGCCTGCCAGGCTCAGCGTATCCCATTGATCACCGGGAGTGATCACCCCCGCCCCCCAGGTGCACAACCCCGGCCTGCCTGCGGTGGGTTGCCGAGGGCGCGCCGGCCACCGAACGCCGGTATCCGTCGGCAGTCCGCGCTGAAGCCGCCCAAACATGCCCGATTCACGCCTTTGGCGGTACTTTGAGGATGCTCATGGTGCGTGCTGGATCATCGCCCGGCGGCCAACGCGCCGTTCGGTTCGTGGGCCTGCTGAGTCCCCTCCTGCTGGCGGCCGGGACGGCGGTCACCACCCTGGCCGCTCCCCCCGAGGCCCGCGCCTGGGTGCTGTGGACCGGAGCGGCCGCGACCGTACTCGTCGCCGCCGTCACGGCTCTGACCACCCGCCGCGACGGCCGGTTCGCCCGGCAGCAGGCGGAGGCCGAGGCCCGGCGCGCCGCGCTGGAAGCCGAGATCTCCGACCTGCGCGAGCAGGTGAGCGGCCAGAACGCCGCGGTCAACCGGCTGGCGCACGACCTGCTGCCCGAAGCGGTGCGCCGCATCCGGCGCGGCGAATTCGCCGAGACCGTGCTCACCGAGGCGACGGCCGAAGGACTGCCGCCCCGCTTCCACGAGGTCTTCCAGACCCTGCTCAGCCACACTCTGGAGATCGTGCAGACGGCCGAGAGCCGGCGCGACGCCGGCCAGCGGACCTTCCTCGACCTGGCCTACCGGCTCCAGAGCCTCACCAACCAGCAGGCGACCGTGCTGCGCGAACTCCAGCGCGAGCACGGCGAACTGCCCGACGTGGTCCGCGGCCTGATGCGGGTCGACCACATGAACGCGCAGATGGGCCGGCTCGGTGACTCCATCAGCGTGCTCAACGGCGGTCAGCCCGGCCCGCAGCGCACCCGCCCGGTCCCGCTCTACGACGCCCTGCGCGGCGCCGCCTCCCGGATCAAGGGCTACAACCGGCTCTCGCTGCCCGACCCCTCCCCGTTCGCGGTCATCGGCCACGCGTCGGAGTCGGTCATGCACACCCTGGCCGAGCTGCTGGACAACGCCACCACCTACTCGCCGCCGGGCACCCTGGTGCGGATCACCATGGAGCAGGTGGCCAACGGCATCGCCGTCGGCATCCACGACGGCGGCCTCGGCATGAACGAGGAGACCCGCGAACAGTGCGAGGACATCCTGCGCCGGGCCCACGCCGGCATCGGCCTGGAGGACCTCGGTGAGACCCCGCAGCTCGGCCTGGCGGTGGTCGGCACCCTGGCCCACCGGCTCAATCTCCAGATCTCCGTCGGCTCCTCCCCCTACGGCGGGGTGAGCATGGTGGTGCTCATCCCCAAGGAGCTCATCACCGCGGCGCCGTCCGACTACAACCGCGGGTACCTCCGCCCCGCGACCGAGGCGGCCGGGCCGGCCGCTCCGCCGGCGGGCGGCACCGCCCGGTCCGGCGGGACGGCGACGGCCACCGTGCCGGCCGCCCGCACCGAACCGTCCGGGCACGCGCCGGACGGGGGGGCGGCCGAGCGGACGGCCAACGGGCTTCCGCAGCGGCGGCGGAAGACCTTCTCGGCCGCCGCGGCTGCCAAGGCGGCGTCCGCTTCCGCCCCGGCCGGCGTCGGGGACAGTGTCCCCGAGTACACCGACGGGGAGCCCGGCGACTGGCTCGCGGCCTTCTCCCGCGGCCTGGAGTCGGCCCCGTCCGACGGCACCGGCCCCAGCAGTCCGAAGAACGACGACGTGTCAAGCAAGGATGGCCGTGACGACGACTGAGCAGTTCGCACCGTGGAATCTGGACTGGCTTCTCCAGGACCTCGCCAAGAGCGTTCCGCAGACCCGTCATGTGGTGGTCGTGACAGCGGACGGCCTGTGCAAGGCCAAGTGGAACACGGACCAGGAGACGGCCGAGCGGATCGCCGCCGGCTGTTCCGGGGTCCGGAGTCTCGCCGCGGCCCTGTCGGAGGAACTCCCGCCGCACGAGGACCGCAGGCTCCGGATGGCCGCCATCGAGCTCCCGGCCGGGTTCATCTTCGTGATGGACGCGAGCGAGGGTTCGCACTTGGCCGTGCTCACCGACCGGGGGGTGGACACCGGCCTGATCGCGCACCGGATGCGGGACCTGGTGGTCCGGCTCGGTGAGCACCTCAAGAGCAAGCCGCGCACCGACGGACGGCCCGGATGAGCGACGCCCCCGACTGGCACGAGGAATCGCCCGAGCGGTTCTTCATGATCACCGGCGGGCGGGCCGGTCATGAGGAGACGGCGGCGCTCGGCCTCGTCACGCTCATCCTGTCCAAGGCGGCGCCCAAACCGGGCATGTCGCTGGAGCAGTCCAGCGTGCTGCGGCTGTGCCGCTCCCCGCTGTCGGTGGCCGAGATCACGGCGCATCTGAAGCTGCCGTTCAGCGTCGTCACCGTCCTGCTGCTCGACCTGCTGGCCGAGGGACATGTCGAGGCGCGTTCCCCGGCTCCGATCCCCAAGTCGTCCCTGCCCGACCGAGACATCCTGCGGAGGGTCATCGGTGCGCTCCAAAGCCTCTGACCCGCTCAGCGCCGACAGCGCCGTGGAACCGCTGCTCGTGGAGCACGCGCTACCGGACACGGCACGCCTGGGCGTGAAGCTCGTCATAGCCGGCGCGTTCGGCGTCGGCAAGACCACCATGGTCCGTTCGGTCAGCGAGATCCGGCCGCTGGTCACCGAGGAGACCATGACGCAGGCCAGCGTCGGGGTGGACAGCACCACCGGTGTCGAGACCAAGTCCACCACCACCGTGGCGATGGACTTCGGCCGGATCACCGTGGACGACGAGATGATCCTGTATCTCTTCGGCACTCCCGGCCAGGAACGGTTCTGGTTCCTGTGGAACGGGCTGTTCGAGGGTGCGCTCGGGGCCGTGGTGCTGGTGGACACCCGCAGGCTGGAGGACAGCTTCGGCATCCTGGAGAAGCTGGAGGCCAGCCGGACCCCGTTCATCGTGGCGATCAACACCTTCCCCGATTCGATCGACTACTCCCACGAGGAGGTGCGGCAGGCCCTGGATCTGCCTCCCGGCGTGCCGATCGTGGGCTGTGACGCCCGGCGCCGGGACTCCAGCCGGGACGCCCTGCTGACCCTCCTGCACTACCTGCAGAACCTCGCCGACGCCTCGGAGGTATCGTGACCAGCCCGCATTCCCCCTCCTCCGGGGAGGTGTCCAGCCCGCCCCCGGGGTGCCCGGCGCATGCGGCGGGCTCCGGCCTCCGCGCCCTGTTCGGGCCGCGGGCGGAGACGGACCCCATGGGTCTGTACGCCGAACTGCGTGCCGAGTACGGGCCGGTGGCACCGGTGCTGCTGCCGGGGGACGTCGAGGCCTGGCTGGTCCTCGGGTACCGGGAGAACGTCGAGGTGGCCCGCAACCACTATCTGTTCTCCCGGGACTCGCGGATCTGGCGGGAGCACAAGCGGCTGACCCCGGACCACCCGCTGGCCCCGCTGACCGCCTGGCAGCCGCTGTGCAGCTTCGCGGACGGGGCCGAGCACCGGCGGCTGCGGGGGACGGTGATGGACAGTCTCGCCCGCTTCAACCACCGGGGCATCCGCCGCTACATCACCCGCTCCGCCGACGACCTGATCGACCGGTTCTGCGAGGCCGGCAAGGCCGATCTGGTCGAGGACTTCGGCGAGCACCTGCCGATGATGGTGATGGCCCAGCTGCTCGGCATCCCGGAGGACGAGGGGCCCGCCCTGGTGGAGGCCGTCCGGGAGATGTTCAGCGGTTCCGCCAAGGCCGGCGAGGCCAACGAGTACATCACCACGGTCCTGGGCGACCTGCTGGAGCGGGCGCACCGCAGGCCGCAGCACGACCTGGCGTCCCGGATGATCGAGCATGCGGCCGGGCTGGACGACGACTCGCTGCTCCAGCACCTGCGGCTGGTGCTGGTGGCGGCGCACGCGACCACGGCCAGCCTGATCGTGGACTCGACCCGGGTGCTGCTGTCGGACGAGCGGTTCCGGGGCAATCTGCAGGGCGGTCACATGCGCCTGCCGGACGCCCTGGAGCAGGTGCTGTGGGACTACCCGCCGTTCATCACCATCACGGGACGCTGGGCGACCACCGACACGATGCTCGCGGACCAGCAGATCCGGGCCGGCGACATGCTGGTGCTGGGCCTGGCGGCGGCCAACACCGATCCGGCCGTGCGGCCGAACCTGTCCGCCCCGGTGATCGGCAACCGGTCCCATCTGTCCTTCGGTGCCGGTGACCACACCTGCCCGGGGCAGCACATCGCGCGGGCCATCGCCGACTCGGGGATCAGCACGCTGCTGAGGAGGCTGCCGGATGTGGAGCTGGCGGTCGGGCAGTCCGAGCTGACCTGGCACGCCACGCTGCTCACCCGGCGGCTGACGGAGCTGCCGATCACCTTCACCCCGCGTCCCCGGGGCGTGGGTGACGCCCTTGTCTGGGAGAGCGCACCGGCGCCGGCCGGCGCCGGGCGCTGAGCGGTTCCGTGCTCCTTCCGGCTTCCGGAGCCGGAAGGAGCACGGGTGCGGGGGTGCAGAGGGGCTCAGGTGTCGAGGTGCCGCCACCACCAGGCGGCGGCGGGGACCGGCGGCGGACCCGGGTCGGGGTCCGAGGGGGTGTCCCGCCAGGAGATGTGCCAGGAGGCGCCCGGCACGGGCAGCGGGTGCCGGTTCCTCGGGCTGGCGTAGCGGGGGGCGTTGTTCATCCAGTGGATGCAGCCCGCGATGTAGTGGTCCAGCACCCGCAGATAGCGGGCGAGTTCACCGGCGGCGGTCCGGGCGACCTGCTCCCGCAGCCGCACGTACAGGCTCATGGTCCGGTCGCGCAGCGCGGCCGCCTCCTGCAGCGCCTCCTGCGGTGAGCAGCCGCGGTCGCGGGCGAGGATGTTGACGATGTTCGGGTCGAGCAGTTCGGCGCTGTCCTCCTTGGGGTAGGAGAAGAAGTCGTTGTCGCAGCTCACGATGAAGCCCGCGGCCTCGGTGAGCGCCTGCACCCGCGGGTCGTACAGCAGCTCCCCCGGAAGGGCGACGCCCGCGGCGAGTTCGCTCCAGGCGAGCGAGAAGCGGGTGCCGTTGACCGAGGGACGCATCGCCACATAGTCGGAGAGCGCCGGCAGTTCCCGGCGCTCCTGGGTGCCGACCAGCCAGGAGGCCCCCCACAGCCAGTCCCGCAGGCCGTGCGTCACCCGGTGCAGCTGGACCGGGGTGAGTGCCTCCCGGGTGCGGGCCGCGAGGTCCTCCAGGGCCCGGGTCAGGGGTTCGCGGGAGTCCAGCAGGGCCGCGCCGGGGATTTCCAGGGTGCGCAGAATCCGGGTGTTGATGTCCACGATCTCGCGGGTGCGGATGGCGGCGGACCCGGTGTCGTGCCAGTTGTCGTCCAGGGCGAAGGCCCAGTGGTTCCAGAGAATGAACAGCAGGATCAGTTCCGGGTCGCCGTCCGGGATGAGCCGGCAGCTGAAGTCGGTGCTGTGGGTGGCGGCGCTCCAGGCGAGTTCGCGCTGGTCGCGGACGATTCCCGAGGCGGCGACCCAGTCCAGCGCCCGGCGCTGAAGGTCCGCGGCGAGGGGGTGGACGGGCGGGTCGGCGGGCGGGATGGGGCAGTAGAAGCTCGGCAGGGTCCAGCCGGTTGTTGCGGAGGCGGTCATCGGGGCCGAGGTCATGGCGATGGCTCCAGGTCTCCGTGCTGACGTGCGAACGTGCCGGTGGGCCGGCGGGGCGGTGGGCCGGCGGGGCCGGGGGCTGTCGTGCCGGGTGCCGGGGGCGGGTCAGGGCCGGTGCGACGGCAGTCGGAAGAGGAGCAGCCGCGTCTCCACCTCGCGGTCCCGCCACAGCCGGAAGAAGACGCTGTGCCGGCGGGCCGACTCGGCGAGCCGGGCGGGGATGATGGTGGGTCCGGCCGGCTCCGCGCCCGGCCGCTGCGGGACGGACTGTTCCAGTTCCATGACCGACCAGGCCATGCTCTGCACCCAGAACTCGGTCACCCGCTCGGTGAGGTCGTCGTTGTCCTCCAGGACGAAGCCCGCCTCGCCGGCCGCGGTGAGGTACTCGTCCAGGGTGCCCAGCCGGGTCTTGTAATAGCCGTCGAGATACCCGGCCCAGCGGTCGCTGGTCAGGAAGTGCTCCTCGATGCCGAACCAGCCGCCGGGCCGCAGGGCCCGGGCGACGACCGGGAAGAGCCGCTGCCGGTCCATGTATCCGCTGCTCTCGATGGCGACGGCGGCATCGTATCTCCGCTCCTCGCGGAGGTCGTGGATGTCCAGCAGCATCGGGCTGACCAGGTCGGAGACCCCGCCTGCCCGGATGAAGTCCCACAGATGGGGCACGTGGGCGGCCGTGTTGGTGAGTGCGGTGACCCGGGCGCCGTGCTCCTGCGCCCAGTAGAGCGAGCCGCCGCCGAGCCCGCAGCCGATGTCGAGCAGGTCGCGGGGTGGTCTCTCGGTCACTCCCCAGCGATGGGCGGCGTGGTCGAGCATGGCTTCCTGCGACTCGCAGATGCGCCTGCGTATGACCTCCTGCCCGGCCGCCGAGGTGGGATGGGTCTCGTTGAACAGTCCCAGATGGAAGTGCGGGGCACCGCGCCTGCTGCCGCCGTACTTCCGGATGATCTCATCGGTCTTGGACGAGTAGTACGTCGGTACCGTCCCCAAACCCTCGCCGGCCGTGGAGACAACACCCGTATGGGGTCTATCGGACACCGGTCCTCCCTGACTGCTTTCCACGGGCATATGACGTGAACAGGCCATGCCTACCCATGGCCGGCAGGCACCAACCTGTGATCAATCACATTCCGACATGAGTTGGTCACAAGCTGCACATGGAGAAGCCGAGTCCCATAAGAAACCACCCCAGTCCCACGAACATCAACTATCCAAATATGGCGTCGAGTTGATCAGTTCCGGTCAAGAAGTCCACTGCCGACAGGCACATCAGGGCATCACGCGGGGAACACCTCCACCGATGAAAACGCGCCACAGAAGGGACCCCTCGTCATGCCCGACAACACACCGCGCACCGCACCGCCCGGCCCCGGGGCAGCGAACCGGCCGGTGGCGGGCCGGGCACCGGCCGTGCCCGGGGCCTGGCCGCTCATCGGCCACGCACCGCGGCTCGTCCTGGACCCCCTGAGATTCATCACCTCCCTGCCCCGGTACGGCGATGTCGCCCTGCTGCGGATCGGCACCATGCCGCTGTACGCCGTCAACCATCCGGCGCTGGTCAATCGCGTGCTGGTGGACGACGCCCGCAGCTTCGAACGGGGACGCTTCTTCGAAAAGGCCCGGCCGATCCTCGGCCAGGGGCTGCTCGCCGCGTCGGGTGCCGAACACCGCCGGCAGCGCCGCCGCCTCCAGCCCGCCTTCCACGCCGCCAGGATCGCGGGCTACGCCCCGGTGATGCGCGCGGCCGCCGAGTCGGCGACGGCCGCCTGGCGGCCGGGCCAGGTCATACAGGTGGACCGCGAGATGAACGATCTCTCCCTGGCCATGCTGATGCGGTCGCTGTTCGCCGGGGATGTCGGGACGGAGGCGGCGGAGAGGTTCCAGCGGGCGCTGCCCGTCGTCTCCCGCGAACTCATGGTGCGGGTGGCCATGCCCTCCTGGTGGGCATCGCTGCCGACCCCGGCCAACCGGCGCTTCACCCGCGCCATCGAGGATCTCAACACCGCGATCGGCACGTCCATCGCCGCGTACCGGCGCGGCGGGCTGGACCCCGATGGCCTGCTCTCCCTGCTGCTCGCCCCGGACGGCGGCGAGGACGGCGAGCGGTTCACCGGGACACAGGTGCGCGACCAGGTGCTCAACTTCGCCGTGGCCGGGGTGGAGACGGTGGGCGCCTCCCAGGCATGGCTCTTCCATGAACTCGGGCGCAACCCCGGGGTGGAGGCCCGGGTGCACGCGGAACTGGACCGGGTGCTCGGCGGACGGCCGCCGGAGTACCGGGACCTGCCCGCCCTGGACTACACCCATCGCGTGGTCAAGGAAACCCTGCGGGTGCATGCGCCCTGGCTGCTGATGCGGCGGGCGAACCGCGATGTACGGCTGGGCGACGTCGACGTGCCGGCCGGGTCGGAGGTGTGCTACAGCCCGCACATGCTGCACCACGACCCGCGCTGGTACCCCGAGCCCGGCCGCTTCGATCCGGACCGCTGGCTGCCCGAGCGGACCGCGGACCGGCCGCGCAACATCTTCTTCCCCTTCGGCACCGGCGCCCACAAGTGCATGGGGGATTCCTTCGCCCTCACCGAGATGGCCGTCGCCACGGCCGTGATCTGCAGCCGCTGGCGGCTGCGTCCGGTGCCGGGCGTCAAGGTGAAGGAAGTGGCACGGGCCGACGTCCACCCCAGCCGGCTCCCGATGACCGCCGAGCCGCGGACCCCCGCCGCGTGACCACTGCTGCGTGACCCCCGCCGCGTGACCACTGCCCGGGAGCGGGGCCGGTCCGCACACCGGCCGGACCGGGCCCCCGCTGCCCCGGCCCCGCCCGGCGTCGCCCGGCCCCGGGCGGATCACCGCCGCGTGTTCACGTATTCACGCCGGGTGGAGGTCTGATTCGGCATAGTGTGGGCAGCAGAACGGTAAAGGCGGGCAACTCGTGACCGGACGGGACGACTTGCGTGGTCCGGTCAGGCATCCGCCGTGCCGCGTGCCGGACGGCGAGGCGCGGTCCGGCCTCCCTTCCCTGCCCCTAGGAGCACCCCCATGGACCTGATCACCCGCGCCGCCTGGGGCGCCAAGCCCTGGCAGGGCACACCCCGTTCGGTGTCCCTGTCGGAGCGGACCACGGTGATGATGCACTACCACGGCGACCCGCCCCCGTACTCCACGGGCGTGCGGGTGCCCCGCGAGGTGGAGGCCATCCATCTGGCGAACGGCTGGGCCGGTGTCGGCTACAACTTCCTGGTCGACCAGGCCGGCGCGGTCTACGAGGGCCGCGGCTGGGGCCTCGTCGGTGCCCACTGCCCCGGCTACAACCGCACCGGCTTCGGTGTCTACGTGGCCGTCGGCGGCAGCCAGAAGCCCAGCGACGCCGCGCTGCGCTCGGCCCGCGACGTCTACGACGAGGCATGCCGGCGGACCGGCAGGACCCTGGCCAAGAAGGGCCACCGGGACGGCCTCGCCACCAAGTGCCCGGGAGATCCGCTCTACGCCTGGGTGCGGGACGGCATGCCCCGCCCCGGCGGCGGCTCCCCCGGCCGTCCCACCGTGTCGCTGTCCCGGCTGATCGCGGCGGCGCGCAACGACCCGCCCAGGTCGGGCACTCCGGTGTCCTACTCGGGGGTCGCGACGGTGGAGGCGGCCCTGGTGGACGAGGGCCTGCTGGCCTCGCGGTACGCGGACGGGCACTTCGGCACCGCGACGGTGGCCGCCTATGCCGCCTGGCAGCGCAGGCTGGGCTTCACCGGCCCGGACGCCGACGGCATCCCCGGCCGCACCTCGCTGACCAGGCTGGGCGACAAGTACCGCTTCACCGTCACCGACTGATCCGTGCCCGGCCCGGGCTGGCCGGCCCGGGGCGCGGCACGGACGGGGCGGCCCGCCCCGCACGGCGGCGGCCGGCCGCGGCGGGGCCCTGCCCGGCGCGCTACTCCGCCCAGACCTCCGGGCCGGGCCCGCGCCACTCCACCACCTCCGGATCGGTGAGGTCGATGCTGTCCGGATCGGCCCCGGCCCGGCGCAGGAACTCCACCAGTTCCCCGGTGTCCCGGGCGATGCCGAGAATCTCCCGGTCCACCCGTACCCGGCGGCCCCCGCCCGGGGTGGGCGGGTAGACGACGATCCTGGGTGCGGTCACACCGCCATCGTGCGCCCTGGTGCGCCGGCGCGCCAGACGGGAGAGGCGCCCCGCCGGGGCCGCCCGCTACGCGGCCAGTCCGGCCAGCAGCGCGGGCAGGGATTCCCCGATCGGGGCACGGATGATCTCGTCGGCCAGCGCGTCGTACGGGGTCGGCTCGGCGTTGACGATGATCAGCCGGGCGCCCTGCCCGGCGGCCAGCCCGGCCAGCGAGGCGGCGGGCTGGACCTGCAGGCTGGTCCCCACCGCGATGAAGATCCGGCAGGCCCGGGCGACGGCCACGGCACTGCCCAGCACCTCGGGATCGAGCCGCTGCCCGAACATCACGGTGGCGGACTTCAGCACCGCGCCGCAGCCGCGGCAGTCCGGGTCGGCCTCGCCGGCCGCCACCCGCTCCAGGGCCTCGGTCATCGGGCCGCGGGCTCCGCAGCCGGTGCACTCCACCGTGCGGGCGTTGCCGTGCAGCTCCAGCACCTTGCGTTCCGGCAGGCCGGCCCGCTGGTGCAGCCCGTCCACGTTCTGCGTGAGCACCCGCACCGGCACGCCGGAGCGGTCCAGCTCGGCCACCGCCCGGTGCGCGGCGTTGGGCTCGGCGCGCAGCGCGGGACTGTTCAGCCGCACCTGCCAGGCACGCCGCCGGACCTCGGGGTCGTTCATGTAGGTCTCGTAGGTGACCAGCTTCTCCGCGCCGGGATCGCGGCGCCACAGGCCGTTCGGTCCGCGGTAGTCCGGGATGCCGGAGTCGGTGGAGATCCCCGCCCCGCTGAGGATCGCCACCGTGGGCCGGCGCCGCCCCTCGTCAGCGTTCATGAGGAAAGCTTACGATCGCCCGCATGTTCACCACGCGGCCGACTCTTCAGGGCACTTTCGGAATGGTCTCCTCCACCCACTGGCTGGCCTCCCAGTCGGCCATGGCGGTGCTGGAGGACGGCGGCAACGCCTTCGACGCGGCGGTCGCGGCCGGCTTTGTGCTGCATGTGGTGGAGCCGCACCTCAACGGCCCGGCCGGCGACGTGCCGATCCTCCTGGCCCCGGCGGGCGGCCGGGTCCGGGTCCTGTGCGGCCAGGGGCCCGCCCCGGCCGGGGCCACCATCGCGCACTACCGCTCGCTCGGCCTGGAGCTGGTGCCCGGCACCGGCCCGCTGGCCGCGGTGATACCCGGTGCCTTCGACGCCTGGATGGTGCTGCTGCGCGACCACGGCACCCGCACCCCGGCCGAGGTGCTGACATACGCCATCGGCTACGCCGAGCACGGCCACCCGGCGGTGGAGCGGATCACCGGCACCATCGAGTCCGTCCGCGAGCTGTTCGAGACCGAGTGGACCTCCTCGGCCGAGGTCTGGCTGCCCGGCGGCGCCGCCCCGGCCCCGGGCTCGCTGATGCGCAATCCCGGTCTGGCCGCCACCTGGCGGCGGCTGCTCGCCGAGGCCGGGGCGGCCGGGCCGGACCGCGAGGCGCAGATCGAGGCCGCCCGGCGGACCTGGCGGGAGGGCTTCATCGGCGAGGCGATCGCCGCGCACGCCGCCCGCCCGGCCATGGACTCCACCGGGGAGCGCCACGCCGGCGTGCTGACCGGCGACGACCTGGCCGGCTGGTCGGCCGGCTACGAGGAGCCGGTGACCTACGACTGGCGCGGCTGGACGGTCTGCAAGGCCGGCCCGTGGAGCCAGGGCCCGGTGCTGCTCCAGCAGCTCGCCCTGCTCGACGGCCCCCTGGAGGGCGGGCTGAACGGCGTGGTCAGCCCCGAGGGCTACGGCTCGCCCGAGTACCTGCACGCGCTGATCGAGGCGAGCAAGCTGGCCATGGCCGACCGCGAGGCCTGGTACGGCGACTCCGCCGAGGTGCCGCTGGAGGACCTGCTGTCACCGGGGTACAACGCCGCCAGGCGGGCCCTGATCGGCGAGCGGGCGGTGCCCGGCCTGCGCCCGGGAGCCCCCGGCGGACGGCCTCCCGTACTGCCCGCGCACGCCGCGCGGGCCGGCGCCACGGGCGGCGCCGGGTACGACGCCATGGGCATCGACGCGGCGGCGACCGCACCGGGGACCGGCGAGCCCACCGTGGCCCGCAGCGGCGAGACCCAGGGCGACACCTGCCACGTCGACGTGGTGGACCGCTGGGGCAACATGGTCAGCGCCACGCCCAGCGGCGGCTGGCTGCACTCCAGCCCGGTGGTGCCCGGCCTGGGCTTCCCGCTCGGCACCCGGCTGCAGATGACGTGGCTGGAGCCGGGGCTGTCGTCCTCGCTGGTCCCGGGCCGCAGGCCGCGCACCACGCTCACTCCCTCGCTGGCGCTGCGCGACGGCGAGCCGGTGATGGCCTTCGGCACCCCGGGCGGGGACCAGCAGGACCAGTGGCAGACGCACTTCTTCCTGGCCGTGGCGCTGCGCGAGCGCCCGGTGCGCGGCGGCTGGGACCTGCAGGGCGCCATCGACGCCCCCAACTGGCACCAGGACAGCTTCCCCGCCTCCTTCTACCCGCGCCGTGCCCGGCCGGGCAGCGTGACGGTGGAGTCCCGGGCCGGGGAGCGCGCGGTGGAGGAACTGCGGCGCCGCGGCCACCTGGTGACGGTGGCGGCGCCGTGGACCGAGGGACGGCTGTGCGCGGTGGCCCGCGACCCGCAGACCGGGGTGCTGTCCGCCGCCGCCAACCCGCGCGGCATGCAGGGCTACGCGGTCGGCCGCTGAGCCCCGCCTCCGGCGGCCCGCCGGGGCTGGAACGGAGGGCTCGACCGTGGGAGAGCCGGTCCGGGGGACCGGACGGGGAGGGCCGGACGGGGCTGGTCCGGTGGCTGGGCGCCGCTCCGCCGACGCCCCGTCGGCTCGCCCGGGCGTGTGACGCGTCGCCCGGAGGAGAAGAGGCCGAAAACCCGCTGTAGCACAGCGGAAACGCTTCTCGTAACACGCCTCCGGTTGAGTATCGTCATGGCTGAGATGTCGAAGCCGGAGGACCCCGAGGCGGCCTTCAGTGCCGAGCTGCGCCTGATCACCGGGTCACTCGATCCGGCCGGCGGATGGTATGCGGCATTCACCGGACGCCTGCCGGACGAGCTGGACACCTGGCTGTCCGGCCGGGCCCTGCCGCCCTGGGACATCGTGGCCGATCTGCTGCAGGACTTCTCCTCCCGGCACGGCGCCCGGGCCGAGCCGCGGGCCCGCTCGCTCCGCTACTGGTACGAGGCGGTGCTGCGCGCCGAGGACCGGCGGCCGGACGCGCGGGAGGTGCTGCTGCGCAGGCGGGCCCGTGCGGAACAGGAGCAGCGCGAGGCCGTCCACCAGGAGCGGCAGCTCGCCGAGGCCGCCCGGCAGGCCCGGCTGGACGGCCGCCACCAGGAGGCCGAGCGGTTCGCCGTGCTGCGGCTCTGGGCACGGGACGACGGCCACCGGGCCGCCGCCCGGCTTGCCGAGCTGGAGCAGCGGATCGCGGCCCTGCCCGCGCCGCGGCTGCGCACGGTCCCCGGCTCCGCCGCCCCGGGTGAGACCGCCGCCGGTCCCGGCGAGGGCTCCGGAGCCGCGGGCCG
>NZ_WTLH01000100.1:14927-22814 GCF_011421595.1 Streptomyces sp. YIM 98790
CGAGGCGCAGGCCCGGGCGGCCCCGCCCCCGGCCGGGGCAGGGGCCCCGGTGTCCGCGCCGCCGCCCGGCAACGCCGCCCGGCCCACCGGCTCGCGGTTCGCGGGGGCGACGGAGACCGGTCCGGCCCGCCCGCTGCCGGAGCCGCCCACCGAGGAGGACCGCCGCTCCGCGGCCGAGCTGACCGCCCGGCTGGTCCGGCTCCGGGGAGCGGGCCAGGGCGGCCAGTTCTACATCACCCTGTGCGAGGCGCTCAGCGGGCCCGGCCGCCGCCTGCCGCTGGTGCTGGACGGCATGGCCGGGGCCGGGCTGGAACCGGAGATCGGCACCCTGCTGTGGGAGGCCGCCGCCCTGCCCCCGCACCGGCTGGCCGCGGTGGCCGAGTCGCTGGCCGCGGCCGGCCGGGAACGGGAGTGCGACCAGCTGCTGCGGCAGAGCGCGGCCCGCCCCGCCGGGGAGGCGGGCACCATCGCGGCCGAGCTGACGCACGCCGGGATGGCCGGGAAGGCGGTCACCCTGCTCGCCGCCATGGTGCGGTCCAAGACCGCGCAGGAGGCGGTCGGCGCGGTACTGGACGAGCCCGCGGTCGTCACCCCGCTGCTGCTGGACGCGGCCCGGCAGGTGTCCCCCCTGCACCACCACGCGGTCACCACCGAACTGCGCCGCGCCGGTGTCGCCTGACCCACGGCCGCGCCGGCGGCCGGTGCGCGGGGAGCGGCGGAGCGCGGAAGCGGTTTCGCTGTCCGCGGCGCATCATGTGCCGTCGCGTGTTTCGATGGTCACATGATCGACGAAGAGCTGGCTGCCAGAGCCGAGGACGCGGTCCGGCGTGCCGCCGCCGTGGAGATCATGCCGCGCTGGCGGCAGCTCGCCGAGGAGGACGTGTCGAGCAAGTCCGGTCCGCACGATGTGGTCACGATCGCCGACCAGCGGGCCGAGCTGCACCTCACCCACGCGCTCACCGAGCTGCTGCCCGGCTCCCTGGTGGTGGGCGAGGAGGGCGTGCACGAGGACCCCTCCAGCTACGGCGCGCTGCGTACCGAGGCACCGGTCTGGATCATCGACCCGGTGGACGGCACCCGGCAGTTCGTGCGCGGCGGCCGGGGCTTCTGCACCCTGGTCACGCTCGCCCGGCACGGTGAGCTCCTCGCCTCCTGGACCTATCTGCCGGCCCAGAACCTGATGGCCACCGCCCGGCGCGGGGCCGGGGCCTGGCTCAACGGCGAGCGGCTGCGGACGGGTTCGCCCGAGCCGGACCGCTCGCTGGACATCGCCCTGACCCACCCGGACTTCGCCACCGAGGAACACCAGAAGATCATGGCGGCGCTGTACACGCGGGGCTTCGAGCCGCGGCCCACCGGCAGCGTGGGCGTGGAGTATCTGCGGGTCGCCCGCGGCCACTTGGACGCCCTGGTCTACAGCTGGGAGAAGGCATGGGACCATGCCGCGGGCCTGCTGCTGGTCGCCGAGGCGGGCGGGGTGGCGCTGGCCGGGGACGGCGCGCCGTACCGGATCACCGGCGGCAATGCCCTGCCGTTCACCGCGGCGCGTGACGAACGCACGGCGCGGCGTATCCTCACTGTCCTGGCCGCGGCCCGGCCGGGTTCCGCCTGACCGGCGGGGCCCGCCCGTCCGCGCACCGCTTTCGAAGCTGCCTCACCGGCGAGGGGAGAGCCGTACCGTGCCGTCGATGCGAGATGTGGTGGTGGTCGGAGCCGGCCCGAACGGGCTGACCGCCGCGGTGGAGCTGGCCCGGCGCGGCTTCTCGGTGGAGGTGTTCGAGGCCCGCGAGGCGGTGGGCGGCGGCGCCCGCACCGAGGAGCTGACGCTGCCCGGCTTCCGCCACGACCCGTGTTCGGCCGCGCATCCGATGGGCATCGGCTCCCCCGCCTTCACGGCCATGCCGCTGGACCGCTACGGCCTGGAGTGGGTGCACCCGGACATCCCGATGGCGCAGCCGATGGCGGACGGCGGCCCGCCGGTGGTGCTGTCCCGGTCGGTGGGGGTGACCGCGGCCTCGCTGGGGGCGCGGGACGCCGCGGCGTACCGGCGGCTGCTGGAGCCGTTCACCGGGAAGTGGGACACCCTGGCCGCGGATTTCCTCTCCGTGCCCTGGCGGACGCTGCCGCCGCGCGGGCCGGTGACGCTGGCCCGGTTCGGGCTGGCGGGGCTCCAGCCGGTGTCCTGGCTCAGCCGCCGCTTCCGCCAGACCCGGGCCCGGGCCCTGCTCGCCGGGCTGGCCGGGCATGTGATGGCCCCGCTGTCCACCCCCGCGAGCAGCGGGATCGCCCTGACCTTCGCGCTGGCCGCGCACGACAAGGGCTGGCCGCTGGCACGCGGCGGCTCGCAGGCCGTCTCGGACGCGCTGGCCGGCTTCCTGGCCGACTGCGGCGGCACCGTGCACACCGGCTTCGAGGTCAAGCGGCTGGACGACCTGCCGCCCGCCCGTGCCTATGTCTTCGACACCTCGCCGACCGCGCTGGCCCGGATCGCCGGGCTGGGCCGGGCGTTCCGCTCCTTCCGGTACGGAGCCGCCGCGTTCAAGATCGACTATGCGCTGAGCGGACCGGTGCCCTGGCGGGACGCGGAAGCGCGCCGGGCCGGGACGGTGCACGTCGGCGCCTCCGAGGAGGAGATCGCCACCGCGCTGCACGATGCCTCGGTGGCCGGCCGCGCCCCGGACCGGCCGTTTCTGATCACCTGCCAGCCGACCGTGTTCGACCCCGGCCGGGCCCCCGAGGGCAAGCATGTGTTCTGGGCCTACGGCCATGTGCCCAACGGCTGGGACGGCGACCTGACCGATGCCATCGAGCGGCAGATCGAGCGGTTCGCCCCGGGCTTCCGCGACCTGGTGCTGGCCCGCGCCGTGGCCGGACCGGCCGGGCTGGCCCGGCGGAACGCCAACTACGTGGGCGGGGACATCGCCTGCGGGGCGTACCGGGGGCTGCAGACCCTGTTCCGTCCGCGGCCGGCCTGGAACCCGTACGCCACCGTGCACCCGGCGGTGTTCCTGTGTTCCTCGGCCACCTGGCCGGGGCCGGGCGTGCACGGCATGTCCGGCCACAATGCCGCCCGCGCCGTCTGGCAGCGCCTGCGCACCCCGTTCGGCGCCGCCGCCGGAGCATGAGCGCCCCGGTACCCGGCCGCGCCTAGCCTCCGGCGGTGCCGTCGTCCGGGGTGGTCCGGGCCTGTGTGTCCGGGGGGCCTGCGCCGCGGCGCCCGGTGCGGCCGCCGCGCACGGCCTCGGCCGCGCGCCGCAGCCGCGGATGCTGCGGGCGTTGCTCGGCCACCGCCTCGCCGATCATGGCCCGGATGGCGTCCCGCATGCCGTGCAGCGGATGGTGGCGCGGTGGCCCGGCCCCCGGATCGGTGCGCAGCTCCCGCACCAGGGCCAGGCACATGCCCAGCATCACCACCACGAACGGCAGCGCCACCAGGATCGTCGCGGTCCGCAGGGCGTCCAGCCCGCCGGCCACCAGCAGCACCGCGGCCACCGACGCCATCAGCGCGCCCCAGAGCACCACCAGCCAGCGCGGCGGGTGCAGCGAGCCGCCGGTGGTGAGCGAGCCCATCACCAGGGAGGCGGAGTCGGCGCTGGTCACGAAGTAGGTCATGACCAGGATCATGGCCACGAAGGAGGTGATCGTGCCCAGCGGCAGGGCGTCCAGCAGCCCGAACATGGCCGCCTCCACGCCTCTCTCGGTCACCTCCCCGGTCAGGTCGGCGTCGCCGGAGGCGTCGATGCGCAGGGCGCTGCCGCCCATGGTGGAGAACCAGACCACCGAGGCGCCGCTGGGCACCAGCAGCACGCCGATCAGGAACTCCCGTACCGTGCGGCCGTGCGAGATGCGGGCGATGAAGGTGCCGACGAAGGGCGCCCAGGACAGCCACCAGGCCCAGTAGAAGATGGTCCAGGTGCCCAGCCACTCGTCCGCGCCGAAGACGCCGGTGCGGGTGGAGAGCACCAGCAGGTCCTGCAGGTACACCCCGATGCCGGAGGGGATCGCGTCCAGGATGTACACGGTCGGCCCGAACAGGAACACAAAGGTCATCAGCCCCGCCGCGAGTACCACGTTCGTGCTGCTCAGCAGTTTGATGCCCTTGTGCAGGCCGGTGAAGGCGGAGACCACGAAGGCGCTGCCGAGGGCGGCGATGATGATCAGCTCCAGGGTCCTGCTGTCCTCCAGCGGGGTGGTCAGATCCAGCCCGATGGACACCTGGAGGGCGCCCAGGCCGAGGCTGGTCGCGGTGCCGAAGACGGTGGCGAAGACGGCCAGCAGATTGATCAGACGGCCCGGCCAGCCGGCCGTCCGCTGCTCGCCGAGCAGCGGCACGAACACCGAGCTGAGCTGGTTTCCCCGCCCCTTGCGGAAGGTGGCGTAGGCCAGGCCGAGTCCGACGACCGCGTAGATGGCCCAGGGGTGCAGGGTCCAGTGGAAGAAGGAGTACTGCAGCGCGGTGCGCGCCGCGCTGTCGCTCTCCGGCGCGGCACCGCTGAACGGCGGCGGGCCGGCGTAGTGCATCAGGGGTTCGCCGACACCGAAGAACATCAGTCCGATGCCCATGCCGGCGCTGAACATCATGGCGATCCAGGCCAGGTTGGTGAACTCGGGCTCGTCGGTGTCCCGGCCCAGCCGGATACGGCCGAAGCGGGTGAAGGCCACCAGCACCGCCAGCACCAGGAATGCGTCCGCGGCCACCACGAACAGCCAGGCGAAGTTGCGCAGGACCCAGCCCAGGGCGGTGTCCGCGGTGTCGGCGAAGCCGTCCGTCCAGACGGCCGCCCAGGCGACCACGGCCAGCACCACGGTCACCCCGATGGCGATCACCTTGGGGTCGGGGGGCTGCCGGTGTTCCTCGCGGACGGCGTGGCTGCCGCTGCCGGCTTCCGCTTCGGTGGTCATGATCCGACTGTCCGCCGTCCGCGCCCGGTCCGCGCGCCCGGTGCCGCCGGGCGCGTGACGGCCGGGCGCCCGGCGGAGTGACACACCCTCCGCCCCCTGTCCGCACCGGGGTACCGGTCCGGGATATGGTTCCGGACGGCGGCGCGGGTGCCCGGCAGGGCGCCGGAACGGAACTGTTCACCGACACCACGGGAATGGCACATGGGCAACACGGGGCGCGTGCTGATCGCCGCCGACAAGTTCAAGGGTTCGCTGACGGCCGCACAGGTCGCCGAGGAGGTCGCGGCCGGAATCCGCGAGGTCCGGCCGGGCGCGCGGATCAGCGCGCTGCCGGTGGCGGACGGCGGGGACGGCACGGTGGCGGCCGCGGTGGCCGGGGGCTTCACCCCGCACCGGGTGGAGGTCACCGGCCCGCTGGGCTCCCCGGTCGCCGCTCTCTACGCGCTGCGCGGCGACACCGCGGTCATCGAGATGGCCCAGGCCTCCGGGCTGATGCAGCTTCCGCCGGACACCTTCGCCCCGCTCACGGCCACCACCTACGGCACCGGGGAACTGATCCGGGCCGCCATGGACGCGGGTGCCCGGACGGTGATGCTGGGCGTCGGCGGCTCGGCCACCACGGACGGCGGGGCGGGCATGCTCGCCGCCCTGGGCGCCCGGCTGCTGGGCACCGACGGGCGGCCGGTGCCGCTGGGCGGCGGCCCGCTGGCCACGCTGGCCACCGCGGATCTCTCCGGCCTGGACAGCCGGCTGGCCGAGACCCGGGTGGTGCTGGCCGGTGATGTGGACAACCCGCTCACCGGGCCGAAGGGCGCCGCCCCGGTCTACGGCCCGCAGAAGGGTGCCACCGCGGAGGACGTGCGGATGCTGGACGCGGCGCTGGGGCATTACGTCACCGTGCTCGCCCGGACGCTGGGGCCGCGCGCCCGGGAGCTGTCCCACGCCCCGGGGGCGGGCGCGGCGGGGGGCGTGGGCTATGCCGCCCTGCTCGGCCTGCACGCCGTCTTCCGCCCGGGTATCGAGGTCTTCCTGGAACTGCTCGGTTTCCCGGACGCGCTGGCCGACGCCGATCTGGTGATCACCGGCGAGGGCTCGCTGGACGAGCAGACGCTGCACGGCAAGGCCCCGGCCGGGGTGGCCGCCGCGGCCCGTGCCGCGGGTACGCCGGTTGTCGCGGTCTGCGGCCGGCTCGCGCTCTCCGCCGAGACCCTCCGGACCGCGGGAATCGAACGCGCCTATCCGCTCACCGATCTGGAACCCGACCCCGCCGTCTGTGTCGCCGACGCCGCACCGCTGCTGCGCCGCACCGCCCGCCGGCTCGCGGAGGCCCACCTCTGACCTGGGCGGACCGGGAGCCGGGGCGCCGGACCGCGCGGCGCCCGGGTTCCGGCTTCCGGCTTGACCGGCCCGCCGCCCGGTACCGGAGCCCGTCCCCGCGTCTTCCTCTTCCGTCTTCCGCCCCTTCCGCCCCCTCCGCCTCTTCCCTGTCCTGCGTCTCTTCCGCCTCACGGCGTCCGGCTGCCCACGCGCGCCGGGGTCCGGGAACCGGCTGCGGCTCCGGGGGTGGGGAAGGAGTGGGGAAAGGGATGGGGAGGGGAAAAGCGGGAAGGGCGTGACTGCTGAAAAAGGGTCAGAAGGGATTTATTGGGCGGATAGGTGCTTATGGCAGCGGCGGACGGGAAGCCGAGCGGTGAGGGCGGTCCGTTCCGATCAGTGATGCTAGGGGAGATGGCATGAGTCTCAGGGCTCCGCACGCCGTTGGACAGCAGGAACGCACCGACACACAGGGCCGGCCGGAGAGAGACGGGCGACAGGTGCCGCAGGCCGTGCGGTCCTACCGGCTGACGGCACCGAACGCCCCGGACACCGCCAAGGTGGCGCGGGATCACGTCGCCGGGCTGCTGCACCATACCGGCCGGCCGGGGCCGGCCGCGGACGTGGCGAGGCTGCTGGTGTCGGAGATCGTGACCAATGTGTACCGGCACACCGCCGTCCGCCTGGTCACCGTCACCACGACGATCCGCCCGGAGGCGGTGATGGTGGCGGTGCACGACACCTCGCCGGCCGCCATGCCGGCGATGCGCCGGGTCCGGCCCGACGAGGAGGGCGGACGCGGCCTGCGGCTGGTCCAGGAACTCGCCTCCGCCTGGGGTTTCGCCCTGCACGGCGGCACCGCCGCCGACGCGGACGCCACCGGCAAGAGCGTCTGGTTCGAACTGCGCAGCGGTCAGGGCTCGGTGGTGGACACCACGTAGACCCGCGGGCGTTCCGGCTTGGTGAGGTCCACGGTGATGGCCACCACGGGTTCGGCCGGGGACTGCTGGATGGTGATGCCCGCGTAGCTGCGCTCCGGGTCGGCGAAGTCCCAGCCCACCGACTCCGCCTGGGCCCGGGGGATGGTGACGGTGCGTTCGCTGAGCTGCGGGCGCTGGGCGCCGAGTTCCTCCAGGAAGGCGCTCAGGCCCGTCGGGGAGGTGCGGAACTGCACGAAGAGGGTGCTGCTGTCCCACTCATTGGTCTCGAAGTGCCCCACATAGGTCGAGCCCTTGGGGATGGGCACGTCGTAGATCCGGCGCTGGACCTTGCTGGGCCACTCGTAGACCAGGGTGCGCGGCGAGGCGGCGTAGGCCTTGTCCTCACCGCTGCTGCGGCTCTGCCAGCCGGAGAGCGCGATGTAGCCGCTGGGCACCGCGATCAGCAGGAAGACCACCATCGCGACCACCCACCGCCGGCGCGGTATGTGCGGCGGGTGCGGGGGGATGTAGGTGCGGTAGCGGCCGAGACGGCGCAGCCGGCGGTAGCGGCTCCGGAGCATGCCGCTCCCCGGTTCCGTACCGGAAGGGGCCTCGGGGGCGCGGGGTGCCTGCGGCGCCCCGGGAGCCTGGGGGGCTTGGGGGGCTTGCGTCATCGCTCGGCCGCTCCTGCTCTCGGGGCCGGCCGGCCGGCCGGCGGGGCGGCGCCCGCCCCGCCGCCGCGCAGGACGCG
>NZ_WTLH01000101.1 GCF_011421595.1 Streptomyces sp. YIM 98790
CGGGCCCGCCGCCGGTCCGATGCCGAGGCTGCTGCGCACGTCCCGCGGTGCGTCAGGCCGCCCGGTCGGAGGCGGCGCTGCCGGAGACCGCGGGCGCGCCGCTCCGGGCCGCGGACCGCTGCCGGTGCGGCGGCACGGCGTGCCGGGAGCGGACGCCGTGGAACACCCAGGTGCGGTAGGACCAGAACCGGAACAGCGAGCCGATGCCCAGGCCCACCACGTTCTTGGCGATGTTGTCGGCCAGTGGCGAGGTGAGGCCGAGGCCGTAGTGGGAGATCGCCAGCACGCCGTTCTCCAGCAGCATCCCGGCGCCGGAGAACAGCAGGAACAGCCCCGCCTCCCGCCGCCGGCGGCCCTTGTCCGCGTGCCGGTAGGTCCAGTAGCGGTTGCCCAGGTAGTTGGTGGCGATCGCGGCCGACGTGGCCAGCACCCCGGACTGCAGCGGCCCCAGCCCGGCGGCCTGCCCGGCGAGATTGAACACCAGCACGTTGACCAGGAAGCCGAAGGCGCCGACCGTGCCGAACTTGGCCGCTTCGCGCAGCAGCCGGCGCAGCCGGATGCGGAGCGCGAGGGGTTCGGCCTTGCCAGTCGCCATGCCGGCCATGGTAGGGGGACGGGCGCCGGGCCGGTGTGCGGCAGGGCCCCCGGACCGCCGGGCAGGCCGCTGACCCGGCCCGATACCCTTGACCCTGTGACATTTCCGGTAGTCGGCATGATCGGCGGCGGTCAGCTCGCCCGTATGACCCACGAGGCGGGTATCCCGCTCGGCATCAGGTTCAAGCTGCTCAGTGACACCCCGCAGGATTCCGCCGCGCAGGCGGTGCAGAACGTCGTGGTGGGCGACTACCGCGATCTGGACACCCTGCGCGCCTTCGCGGAGGGCTGCGACGTGCTCACCTTCGACCACGAGCATGTGCCCACGGAGCATCTGCTGGTGCTCCGGGCCGAGGGCCACGCCGTCCGGCCCGGCCCCGAGGCCCTGGTGTACGCGCAGGACAAGGGGCTGATGCGGAAGCGCCTGACCGAGCTGGGCGTGCCCTGCCCCCGTCACCGGCTGGTCACCGACCCGGCCGATGTCACCCGCTTCGCCGCCGAGGGCGGTGACGGCGGTGACGGCGGTGACGGCGGCGGCTACCCGGTGGTGCTGAAGACCGTGCGCGGCGGCTACGACGGCAAGGGTGTGTGGGTGGTCCGCTCCGAGGCCGGGGCGGCCGAGCCGTTCCGGGCCGGGGTGCCGGTGCTGGCCGAGGAGCTGGTGCCGTTCTCCCGGGAGCTGGCCGCCAATGTGGTGCGTTCCCCGCACGGCCAGGCCGTGGCCTATCCGGTGGTGGAGTCGGTGCAGGTGGACGGGGTCTGCGACACCGTGATCGCCCCGGCTCCCGGGCTGCCGGAGGAGCTGGCGCTGCAGGCCCAGGAGCTGGCCCTGACCGTGGCCCGGGAGCTGGGCGTGGTGGGCCATCTGGCGGTCGAGCTGTTCGAGACGCCGGACGGCCGGGTGCTGGTCAACGAGCTGGCGATGCGTCCGCACAACTCCGGGCACTGGACCCAGGACGGAGCCGTCACCTCGCAGTTCGCCAATCACCTGCGGGCCGTGCTGGACCTGCCGCTGGGCGATCCGCGGCCCCGCGCGCCGTGGACGGTGATGGCCAATGTGCTGGGCGGCGACTACCCGGACATGTATCAGGGGTATCTGCACTGCATGGCCCGCGACCCGCAGCTGAAGATCCACATGTACGGCAAGGACGTGAAGCCCGGCCGCAAGGTGGGCCATGTCACCGCCTACGGCGACGACCTGGCCGATGTCCGGGCCCGTGCCCGGCACGCCGCCGACTACCTCCGAGGGACCATCACCGAATGACCGCAGCAGCCGGCTCCGACACCGGCACCCACACCGGCACCGGCACCCACACCGGCACCGAAGCCGGCAGCGCCTCCGTCCCGCCCCCCGGCGCGCCGCTGGTCGGCATCGTCATGGGTTCGGACAGCGACTGGCCGGTCATGGAGGCCGCCGCCCAGGCGCTGGACGAGTTCCAGGTCCCCTACGAGGTGGACGTGGTCTCCGCGCACCGCATGCCGCGCGAGATGGTCGCCTACGGCGAGCAGGCCGCCGGCCGCGGGCTGAGGGCCGTCATCGCCGGAGCGGGCGGCGCGGCCCATCTGCCCGGGATGCTGGCCTCGGTCACCCCGCTGCCGGTGATCGGTGTCCCGGTGCCGCTGAAGTACCTGGACGGCATGGATTCCCTGCTGTCGATCGTGCAGATGCCGGCCGGGGTGCCGGTGGCCACGGTCTCGGTGGCCGGCGCCCGCAACGCCGGCCTGCTGGCGGTGCGCATGCTGGCCGCGCACGACGAGGCGCTGCGCCGGCGGATGGAGGAGTTCCAGGAGCGGCTGAACGCCCAGGCCACCGAGAAGGGGCGGCGGCTGCGCGCCAGGACCGGCGGAGCGGGCGGCTTCGGGTCCGGCGCGGCGACGGCCGGCCGGTGACGCCCGGCGGGACCGGGGCGGCGTCGCCCGGGGCGGCCCCGGAGCGGCTGGCGCGGGCGCGGCGGCTGCTGGCCGCCCACCCGGTCTTCGACGGGCACAACGACCTGCCCTGGGCCCTGCGCGAGCAGGTCGGCTACGACCTCGGCCGGCGGGACATCGCCGAGGACCAGAGCGCTTTCCTGCACACCGATCTGCCCCGGCTGCGGGCGGGCGGTGTGGGCGCCCAGTTCTGGTCCGTCTACGTCCGGGCCTCGCTGACCGGGGACGCGGCCGTGACCGCCTGCCTGGAGCAGATCGACGCCGTGCGGATGCTGACCGCCCGCTATCCGGAGCTGCTGCGGCCGGCCGCCACCGCCGCGGAGGTGGCGGCGGCACGGGAGGCGGGCCGGATCGCCTCGCTGATGGGCGCCGAGGGCGGGCACTGCATCAACAACTCCCTCGGCACGCTGCGCGCCTTCCACGCGCTGGGCGTGCGCTATCTGACCCTCACCCACAACGCGACCACCGACTGGGCGGACGCGGCCACCGACGAGCCCCGGCACGGCGGGCTGAACAGGTTCGGCGAGGAGGTGGTGCGGGAGATGAACCGGCTCGGCATGCTGGTCGACCTCTCGCACGTCTCGCCGGACACCATGCGGGACGCACTGCGGGTCACCGAGGCGCCGGTGCTGTTCTCGCACTCCTCGGCCCGTGCGGTCTGCGACCACCCGCGCAATGTCCCGGACGACGTGCTGGCGGCGCTGGCCGGAAACGGCGGGGTGGCGATGGCGACCTTCGTGCCCACGTTCGTGCTGCCCGCGGCGGTGGAGTGGACCGCGCGGGCGGAGGAGAACCTGCGGGCGCACGGCATGGACCCGCTGGCCGCCACCCCCGGGGCGATGGCCGTCCAGCAGCGGTTCGAGGCGGACCATCCGCGGCCGGTGGCCACCGTGGCGGACGTGGCCGATCATCTGGACCACATGCGCGAGGTGGCCGGTATCGACCACGTCGGCATCGGCGGGGATTTCGACGGAACGGCCTTTCTGCCACAAGGGCTGGAAAGTGTGGCCGGATATCCGCTGCTGGTGGCCGAACTGCTCGGCCGGCGCTGGTCCGAGGCGGAACTCGCAAAGCTCACCTGGCAGAACGCGATGCGGGTGCTGGCCGATGCCGAGCAGACCGGCCGGGCCCTGCAAAAGCGGCGCGGACCATCGCTCGCCACCCTGGAATCCCTCGCCGCCCCACAGGGGCGAAACGGACATCAGGGATGATTACCCAAATTCGCCGGGCGGGTGCGCTGTTGGGTGACTGAAGTCACGTCGCCAGTGGTTTGCGGGAAGATCGCGCCGCATCCTGCCTTTCGCCCGAATTGCCCTCCCGTTCAACTCCTCCTGCGTGCAAGCTGCTTGCCGATATGGGTCGAATGCCCTTTGTTGCGCAGCGAGTTCGCGCCGCAGCGCCGCGTCACACATGACGTTCATGACAATTCCCGATCACGGGATCATCACGGCTGTTTTCTTGTGTTCCCGGAATTCTCCTGCTTAGTGTTCTCGCGCGCCGCACTCGCGGTGTGCCGCCGCCGGACGCCGAATCCTGTCACCGGCGGCGGATCGAGCAGCAATTCCGCATGACAGGAGCGGGGGACCCACTTCTGCCGGCCCACCACCGGCTCGGGGTGAAGCCGCCTGCCGAATTCGCCGCTGCCGCGGCCGGATTCGCCTGCGGCCGGGCACCTTTCCGGCCCGAACCCGACAGCTCACCTCGCAGGCGTCGGAGAGGAGCTTTGCCATGCCCGGACGCGGACGCCATCGCCGCCCACGCAACAGCCGCATGTCCCGTATCTCCCTGATGCTCACCGCCGGTGGTGCGGGGGTCGCCCTGCCGCTGGTCGCGGCCGGATCCGCGAGCGCGGCCGGCGCGCCCGCCTCGGCCGCCCAGGCCGCCGCCTTCCTCACCCCGGAGACCGTGGCCGGCTCCCAGGTCTCCGCCCTGCTCCAGCAGGCCGCTGTGCAGCAGGCCGCGGCCCCGGCCGCGAAGCAGGCCGCCGGGACCGCCGACGCCGGCACCAGCCACACCGTGAAGCCGGGCGACACCCTGTTCAAGATCGCCGAGGCGCACGACGTGGAGGGCGGCTGGCTCCCCCTCTACGAGGCCAACCGGGACGTGGTCGGCGACAACCCGAACCTGATCTACCCCGGCCAGAAGCTGTCGCTGAAGACCGGCAGCACGGGCGGCAGCGCCTCCACCGCCTCCGCCCCGGCCGACGAGATCGTCATCGAGCTGACCGAGGAGCCCGCCGCGGCTCCCGCGCAGGAGCCGGCCCCGGCCGAGGAGCCGGCCGCCGAGCAGCCCGCGGAGCAGGCCGAGCAGCCCGCCGAGGAGCCCGCGGAGCAGGCCGAGCAGCCCGTGGCGGAGCCCGCCCCGGTCGTGGAGGAACCGGCCGCGGCCTCCGGCTTCACCGCCCCGGTGGACGCCCCGATCACCACGGCCTACCGCGTCTTCGGCGCCATGTGGGCCAGCGGCTACCACACCGGCGTGGACTTCAACGCCGGTGCGGGCACCCCGGTCAAGGCCGTCTCCGGCGGCACCGTGGTCTCGGCCGGCTGGGGCGGCTCGTACGGCAACGAGGTGATCATCCAGCACACGGACGGCCACTACAGCCAGTACGCCCACCTGTCCGCCATCTCCGTCAGCGCGGGCCAGTCGGTCTCCGTCGGACAGGAGATCGGCCTGGTCGGCACCACCGGCAACAGCACCGGCCCGCACCTGCACTTCGAGATCCGGACCGGTACCAGCTACGGCACCGACATCGACCCGGTGGCCTACCTCCGGGCCCAGGGCGTCACCGTCTGAACCGTCCGGCCCGAGACCGGCACCGGAACGCCGCAGCGCGGCGAAGCGGCCCTCCCCGCGAGGCGGGGAGGGCCGCTTCGCCGCTCCGTGCCGGTGCGCCCGGCCGCGCGGGGGCCGCTCAGCGGCTGAGCGACCCGTAGCGGCGCAGCGCCAGCGGGGCGAAGACGGCCGTCAGCAGCAGCGGCCAGGCCACCGCCAGCAGCACCGCGTGCTCCCCGGCCCAGGAGGAGCCGTCCAGGCCCGGATTGCCGAAGAGCTCGCGGATCGCGGCCACCGTCGCCGAGACCGGATTCCACTCCGCCACCGTGCCCAGCCAGCCCGGCATCAGCTCCGGCGCCACGAACACGTTGGACAGCGCGGTCAGCGGAAAGGCCAGCGGGAACACGATCACCCCGACCGTGTCCGGATTCCGCACCGCCAGCCCCAGCCAGATGCCCATCCAGGTGACGGCCACCCGCAGCAGCAGGAGCAGCCCGAGCGCCGCCAGCGCGTTCCCGATCCCGCGGTGCCAGGACCAGCCCACCAGCAGTCCGCAGACCACCAGCACCGCCATCTCCAGCAGGGCGCGCAGCAGGTCGGCGGCGCTGCGCCCGGTCAGCAGCGCGGAGCGGGCCACCGGCATGGCCCGGAACCGGTCCACCACCCCCCGTCCGGCGTCCAGCGAGACCGCGGTGGCGGTGGCGCCCATGCCGTAGAGCATCGTCATGGCGAACACCCCCGGCAGCAGGAACTCCCGGTAGCCGCCGCCGTCCGGCACCGATATGCCGCTGCCGAAGACATAGCCGAAGACCAGCACGAACATGATCGGCAGGGAGAAGTAGATGCCGATCTCCTCGGGCGAGCGGAGCACATGGGTCATGTTGCGCCGGGTCATCACCCAGCCGTCCGCGACGGCGTCCCGCAGCCGTGACCGCCGCGCACCGGCCCCCTCCGCCGGTGCGGGGGCCGGGCCCGCCGCGCTCGTCCCCCTGATGCCGGTCGCGCTCATGCCGCCGTCCCCTCCCGTGCCGCCGGGTCCCGCTCCGTGCCGGTGCCGGTGCCGGTGCCGGTGCCGGTGCCGGTGCTCGTGCCGTGGCCGGTGAGCCGGAGGAACGCCTCGTCCAGCGTCGGCCGGCGGGTGCCGATGTCCTCGGCCGCCAGGCCCGCGTCGTGCAGCGCCCGGACCACCCCGGTCAGGGCGCCGACCCGGTCCGTCACCGGCACGGAGGCCAGCCGCCGGTCGTGGTCGGTGTCCGGCGGGCCGTCCCCCGCCCGGGCGAGGATCGCCGCCACCGCCGGCAGGTCGGCGGCGTGCCGGACCACCACCTCGATCCGGTCCCCGCCGATCCGGGCCTTGAGCTCGTCCGGGGTCCCCTCGGCCACGATGCGCCCGGCGTCCAGCACCGAGACGCGGTCGGCGAGCTGGTCGGCCTCCTCCAGGTACTGGGTGGTGAGCAGCACCGTGGTGCCCCGGGCGACCAGCGCGCGGACCGCGTCCCAGACCTGGTTGCGGCTGCGCGGGTCGAGCCCCGTGGTGGGCTCGTCCAGGAACAGCACCTCGGGGGTGCGGACCATGGCGGCGGCCAGGTCCAGCCGGCGCCGCATGCCGCCCGAGTAGTGGGCGGCGGATTTCCCGGCGGCACCGGCCAGACCGAACTGGGCCAGCAGTTCGTCCGCCCGGCGGCGGGCCGCGGCGGCCGGGAGCTTGAACAGGCGGCCGAACATCACCAGGTTCTGCCGGCCGCTGAGGGTCTCGTCCACGGCGGCGTACTGGCCGGTGAGGCCGATCAGCTCGCGCACCCGCTCCGGGCGGCGGGCCACGTCGTGGCCGCAGACCTCGGCCCGTCCGGCATCGAAGCGCAGCAGCGTGGTCAGGCAGCGGACGGCGGTGGTCTTGCCCGCGCCGTTGGGGCCGAGCAGCCCGTGCACCACCCCCCTGGCCACCCGCAGCCGGAGGCCGTCCAGTGCCGCCGTCCCCCGGTATCGCTTGACCAGCCCCTCGGCCGTGATCGCCGGGGCCGTCTGCGCACCCCTCATGGCGTCTCCCTCCACCCTCGAACGGTGTGCTGAAACTGTGTACGTCGTACACTACGGTCTACACCATACACAGTTCTAGGATGTCGGCAACCGAACGCTCGGGACGTGGCCCCTCCGGGCCGCCGGAGCCTCGGCCCACCGAAGCCGAACCGAAACCGGACCGAGCCCACCGAAGCCCACCGAAGCCCACCGAAGGAGCGAGATGGCCGACGGGCGAGCCCCCCGCCGCGGACCGGAGTACACGCTCGACCTGCTCTGGCGCGCCCGGCGGCCGGGCAGCCGGGGCCCCCGGGGCAGCCTCACCCTGGACCAGATCGTCCGGACCGCCATGGAGATCGCGGACGCCGAGGGCATCGCGGGGCTGTCCATGCGCAAGGTCGCCGAACGGCTCGGCATGACGACCATGTCGCTCTACCGCTACATCCCGGGCAAGGACGAGCTGCTGGAGCTGATGTTCGATGCCGCGTCGGGCCGGCCGGACTCCGGGTCCTGGCCGGACGACTGGCGAGGGGGCCTGGCCGCCTTCGCCCGCGGCAGCCGGGCGGCGCTGCTGGCCCGGCCCTGGTCCATGGACATCCCGGTCAGCGGGCCGCCCATGGGGCCGAACAACCTGGCCTGGATGGAGGCCGGCCTCTCCCGGATGAACGGCACGCCGCTCACCGAGGAGGACATGATCGGCGTGCTGATGGTCCTCAGCGGCTTCGTCCTGGGCCAGACCCGGCTGGAACGCTCGGTGGACCAGGCCGTCTCCCGCACCGGGGTCTCCTACGACGAGCTGGGCCGGGTCTACGGGCGGCTGATGGCCAAGGTCGCCGTGGACGGCCGCTTCCCCACCCTGGCCCGGATCATCCGGGCGGGCGTCTTCGAGAGCGAGCAGCAGAGCGCCGAGGGGGACTTCGAGTACGGCCTGGAGTTCATCCTGGACGGCGTGGCCGTGATGATCCGCAACCGGGAACTCCAGGCCGCGCGGGCGGGCGGAGCGGGCGCCGGCGGCACCGGCCCTCCCGGATGACCCCGCGCCCGCCCGGTCACTCCCCGGCCAGCTCCAGCAGCCGGCCGATGGCCAGTGCGCCGGGATCTCCGTGGTCGTTCTCGGGGACGTGCATGTGGCCGCAGATGCCCCGGAAGGACTCCCATTCCTCCGCGCCCAGCCGCTGGCCGCCGCCGTTGCCGTAGCTCTCGGGGTAGGGAGGCCATTTCTCCGGGCCGCTCAGCGGGATGCCGTGCTCGCCGTGGGCCCAGCGCAGGAAGGCGGCGAGGCCCTCCAGGGCCCACTCGGGGGCCTCGGGCCAGAAGACGTAGCCGTGGCCGGCCGCCCGCCACTTGTCATGGGTGACGGGATCGCAGGTGCCCACCAACTCCACCTGTGCGGCCCCCTGCCGGTTGGTCCGCACGCCCCCGGGCGTGTCCGCCAGCGCCCGGGAGGAGGTGCCGAAGTCGAAGTGCTGGTACCACGTCAGTCGCTTCTTCCTGAGGTCGGGCACGGCCGTCAGGTTCGGGGCGATCGCCCCGCCCTGGTAGCCGGGCAGTGCGGTGCTCTCGGTGGTGTGCAGCACGATCCGGTCCGGCTCCATCCCGGTGCCGGGATACTTCTCCTGATACCAGGCGGTGGTGCTGGCCTGCGGATACTTCTGCGCTCCCATGCCCACTCCCTCGGAACGCCGTGGATGCTCCGTTCGGGTTCTCCTTGAAGTGTGCACAGTGCGACGATCGGATTACCCTCTGTCGTGCTTTTTCAACACATCCGCTCCGCCGCCGCGGGCCGCTGCGGCGGCGGACCGGACGACGGGGCCGCCCCCGCCCGGGGGATGGGCGGGGGCGGCCGGTCAGGGGGCGGCGGGCCGGCGCGTGCCGGTCAGGGAAGGTTGCGGGACATCACGATCCGCTGGATCTGATTCGTGCCCTCGTAGATCTGGGTGATCTTGGCATCGCGCATCATGCGCTCGACGGGGTAGTCCCGGGTGTAGCCGTAGCCGCCGAGCAGCTGCACGGCGTCGGTGGTGATCTCCATGGCCACGTCCGAGGCGTAGCACTTGGCGGCGGCGCCGTAGAACGTGAGGCCCTCGCCCTTGCTGTCGCCGCCGAGCGAGACGCGTTCGGAGCGGGCCGCCGCCGCGTAGGTGAGCTGGCGGGCGGCCTCCAGCTTCATGGCCATGTCGGCCAGCATGAACTGCACGCCCTGGAAGTCGCCGATCGGGCGGCCGAACTGCCTGCGCTCGGTCACATAGCCCTTGGCGTAGTCCAGGGCGCCCTGGGCGATGCCCAGGGCCTGGGCGGCGATGGTGATCCGGGTGTGGTCCAGGGTCTTCATGGCGGTGGCGAAGCCGGTGCCCTCCTCGCCGATCATCCGGTCGGCCGGGATGCGCACGTTGTCGAAGTAGACCTCCCGGGTGGGGGAGCCCTTGATGCCCAGTTTCTTCTCCGGGGCGCCGAAGGAGACCCCGGGGTCGGACTTCTCGACCACGAAGGCGGAGATCCCCCGGGAACGCTTCTCCGGGTCGGTGACGGCCATCACCGTGTAGTAATCGGAGATGCCCGCGTTGGTGATCCACCGCTTGACGCCGTTGAGCACATAGGCGTCGCCGTCCCGCACCGCGCGGGTCTTCATGCCCGCCGCGTCCGAGCCGGCCTCGGGCTCGGAGAGGCAGTAGGAGAACATGGCCCGCCCCTCTGCCAGCGGGGTGAGGTAGCGGGCGTTCAGCTCCTTGGAGCCGGAGAGGACCAGCGGCAGCGAGCCCAGCTTGTTCACGGCCGGGATGAGGGAGGAGGAGGCGCAGACCCGGGCCACCTCCTCGATCACGATCACGGTGGCCAGGGCGTCCGCGCCCGCCCCGCCGTACTCCTCGGGGACGTGCACGGCGTGCAGGTCGTTGGCGACCAGGGCGTCCAGCGCCTCCTGGGGGAAGCGGGCCTCCTCGTCCACGGCGGCGGCGTGCGGGGCGATCTTCGCCTCGGCGAGCGCGCGCACCGACTCGCGGAGCATCTCGTGCTCCTCGGCCGGCCGGTACAGGTCGAAGTCTGCGGCTCCTGCCACGGGTCCTCACTCCCTGAGAGCGTCAGAGCGTCCATACGGCGTGCCGGGCGACGGACGCCGCTGCATGCTAACGACTGTTAAGTAACTTAATCGTAGGCGGGGCGGCTGTCCCGGTGCACGTGAGCTTGCCGACAGCGGCCGGTTTATGCTCAAGCCGCGTACCTCACCGGAGCGGCAGGAGCGGCAGGAGCGGCCATGGCCCCCAAGATCACCGTCATCGGGACCGGATACCTCGGCGTCACCCATGCGGCGGCCATGGCCGAGCTGGGCTTCGAAGTGCTGGGTCTGGACATCTCCGAGGAGAAGATCAAGGCCCTGTCCGCCGGCCGGACCCCGATGTACGAGCCGGGGCTGGAGGATCTGCTGCGCCGCCACGTGGAGGGCCTGGCGGACTCCACCGGCCGGCTCCGCTTCACCACCTCCTACCCGGACGCCGCCGCCTTCGGCGATGTGCACTTCGTCTGCGTCAACACTCCCCAGCGCCAGGGCGAGTACGCCGCCGACATGAGCGCGGTGCACGCCGCGGTGGACAGCCTGGCCCCGCACCTGACCCGGCCCACCCTGGTGGTCGGCAAGTCCACCGTGCCGGTGGGCAGCGCCGCCCGGATCGCCGCCCGGATCGCCGAACTGGCCCCGGCCGGCGACAAGGCCGAGGTCGCCTGGAACCCCGAGTTCCTGCGCGAGGGCTTCGCCGTGCAGGACACCCTGCGCCCGGACCGGATCGTGGCCGGGGTGACCAGCCCGGAGGCCGAGCGGCTGCTGCGCGAGGTGTACGCCACCCCGATCGCCGAGGGCTCCCCGTTCCTGGTGATGGACCTGCCCACGGCCGAGCTGGTCAAGGCCGCGGCCAACTCCTTCCTGGCCACCAAGATCTCCTTCATCAACGCCATGGCGGAGGTGTGCGAGGCCGCGGGCGGCGATGTGGTCCGGCTGGCCGAGGCGATCGGGCACGACGAGCGGATCGGGCGGAAGTTCCTGCGCGCCGGCATCGGCTTCGGCGGCGGCTGCCTGCCCAAGGACCTGCGCGCCTTCATGGCCCGGGCCGGCGAGCTGGGCGTGGACCAGGCGCTGACCTTCCTGCGGGAGATCGACTCCATCAACATGCGGCGCCGCTCGCACATGGTGGAGCTCACCCGGGAGGCACTGGGCGGCGCGGTGCTCGGCCGGCGGATCGCCGTGCTGGGCGCCACCTTCAAGCCCGACTCGGACGACGTGCGGGACTCGCCCGCGCTCAACATCGCCGGCCAGCTCCACCTCCAGGGCGCCCAGGTGACCGTGTACGACCCCAAGGGGCTGGAGAACGCCCGCCAGGTCTTCCCCACCCTGGGCTACGCCCGGTCGGTGGAGGAGGCGGTGCGCGGCGCCGACGCGGTGCTGCATCTCACCGAGTGGCGCGAGTTCCGGGAGCTGGACCCGGCGGAGCTGGGCCGGCTGGCCGGCCGCCGGCTGCTGCTGGACGGCCGCAACGCGCTGGACCCGGAGCGCTGGCGGGCCGCCGGCTGGACGTACCGCGCGCTGGGCCGCCCGGCGGCCTGACCCGGCGCGGCACCCCCGCGGGCGCGGCCCGCGGGGTCCGTCGCCACCGGCACATCGGTTCACGGGTACAGCTACCCACCCGGTGCTCGGGCCGTGCTCGTGAGGGCGTCCGGGCGGGGGCGCGGCCCGGCTCAGCGGAGGTCCCCGCCGTCCTGGGCGCCGCCGTCCTGGGCGCCGCTGTCCTGCCTGCTGCCGTCGTGCCTGCTGCCGTCCTGCCCGCTGCCGTCCGGGGCGCTGCCGTCCGGGGTGCCGCCGTCCTGCCCGCCGCCGCGGCGGCGGGCCCGGTAGGTCCGCATCTTTGCCCGGCTCCCGCAGACCTGCATGGAACACCAGCGCCGCCGCCCGGCCGGACTGCGGTCGTAGTACGCCCACTGGCAGTCCTCGGCCTCGCACGCCTTGAGCCGCTGCCAGGTGCCCTCGGCCTCGGCGACGGCGATGGAGGCGGCCAGCCGCGCGGTGAGCGCGGGCACCCCGGCCAGCCCGCGGGCCGGGGCCAGGGCGGCCCGTCCGGCGGTGTCCAGCCGCAGCACCAGGGGGGCGTCCTCCAGCATCCGGTGCAGCGCGGTGACCGCGTCGCGGTCCAGATCAGCGCCGGTGTGGGCGCGGCAGACGTCCCGCAGCGCCTCGCGCAGCCGCTGCACGCCCGGCAGGTCGGCCGTGGCCAGACCGAGCCCGTGGCGCAGGGAGAACGCGGCGATGCCGTCCGGGCAGGCGAGGGAATCGCGGCCGGATTCCACGTCGAGCGTGTTGATCAGGTCCTGCACCAGGGCCAGGCCCGCGGGCGCGGTCGTGTCTCCCACGCTGAAACGGTAACGCCCTTGCGTCGTTACCCGTAACAAGCCATCATGAGGTAACGGTTACCGGTTGCCCGCTTCAAGGGGTAATCGAGAGGTGATCGAGGTGGGGCGTGGCACCCGCGCCGGTGCGCGCCGGCCCGTCGTCGCCGGCACCTCCGCCACCGCCGTCACCGAGTGTCCGTATGCACGTCGAGGAAACGAGGAAACGAGGAAACATGGCCATCGCCACCCTGGGTGCCGTCGCCCTGGACTGTCCGGACCCGCGCGCCCTCGCCGGCTTCTACGGAGCCGTCCTCGGCTGGGAGCTGGACGCCGAACCGGACAACAACAGCTGGGTGGAGCTGAAGGGACCCCACGGGCAGGTCCTGGCGTTCCAGCGGTCCGAGGGCTACCGGCCCCCGGACTGGCCCGGCACCGAGCACGGGCAGCAGCTCCACCTCGACCTCGATGTGCGGCGGGAGAACCTGGAGGAGGCCGAGCGGCGGGTGCTGGAGCTCGGCGCCAGGCTGCTGGAGGGGGACGAGGGCAAGCGCAACTGGCGGGTCTACGCCGACCCCGTCGGCCACCCGTTCTGTCTCTGCTTCTGACCGGCGACCCGGCCGGTTCCGCCGCCGGACGGCCGGGGAGGCGCGCGGCGGCGCCCGGACACGTCATGCGTCCGGGCGCCGCCGTTCCGTACCGTCCTACTCGTCGGTGACGGTGATCTTCTCGTCGTTGCGGATCTGGTCGAAAAGCTGCCGGGAGCGCTCCTCGTCCCACAGCACCGCCGAGCCCTTGTCGGTGGCGAAGCCGGGATTCGCCACCGGCACGTTCATCTGGGTGCCGCCCTCGCCCTGCACCCCGCGCAGCGCCAGGAACATCTGGGCCAGCTCCCAGGCGTTCATGTCCTCGTCCACGATCAGCGAGTCCAGGCTGGCGCCCATGGTGGGGTAGAGCCGGAACGGGTTGAGCAGCGTGCCCGGCGAGGCCACCTGGTCGCCCAGCGCGCCCAGGAACTTCTGCTGGTTCTTGGTCCGTCCCAGGTCGCCCATGGCCTCCTGGTAGCGCTGCCGGACGAAGGCCAGCGACTCCGCGCCGTCCAGCTTCTGGCAGCCCTTCTCGAAGTCCGCGCCCGAGTTCTTGTCCTTGATCGGCTCCTTGAAGCACATCTCCACGCCGCCGAGCGCGTCCACCACGCTGGCGAAGCCGCCGAAGCCGATTTCGGCGTAGTGGTCGATCCGCAGCCCGGTGTTGTGCTCCACCGTGGCGACCAGCAGCTCCGGGCCCTCTATCGAATAGGCCGCGTTGAGCTTGTTCTGCTGCTCCGGTATGCGGTTGCCGCTCTCCGAGCCGGTGAAGGACGGGATCGTCACCCACGAGTCGCGCGGCAGGCTGATCAGGGCGCTGCCGTTGCTGCCGGTGTGCAGGATCATCATGGTGTCCGTGCGCTTGCCACTGGCGTTGCCCGTGCGCAGGTCCTTGCGCTCCTCCTCGGACAGGCCCTCCCGGCTGTCCGTGCCCACGATCAGATAGGTGGTGCCGTCGGTGGCCGGCGGGCGCTCGCCCTCCGGGTCGAGCTGCGTGGCCTCCAGGTCCACCTCGTTGCGCAGCCTGGAGTCGGCCCACAGGTAGGTGCCGACCACGGTCACCAGAAGCACGGCGACCAGGGCGAGCGCGGTCCAGGTGATGCGGCGGCGCCAGTTCGGGCGGCGGCGCTCGTCGTAACCGTCGTACCCACCGTGGCCGTCGTCGCNGGCGCTCGTCGTAACCGTCGTACCCACCGTGGCCGTCGTCGCCGCCGGGGCCGGGACGCGCCGGCGGCGCGGGCGGCGGCGGTGCCGGGCTGCCCTGGCCGCCGCGGTAGAGGGAGCCCTCGTTCCAGCCGTCCCCGCCGTGGCCGCGGTACTGCTGCGGGGGCGGCGGATACGGGTCGCCGCCGTACTGCTGCGGGCCTCCGTACCCGTCGCCGTATCCCTGCTGGCCGTACTGCTGCTGCCGCGGAACCGGGCGCTGCACATGCCGCATGACCCGGGGGCTCTCCGGGCGCGGCGCCCCCGCGCGTCCGGTGCCGTCCCGGTCCTCGGTCCATCCCTCGGGCCAGTCGTTCATGCATGCAGTGTGCCTGCTCCGAACGTGGTTGCGGAGCCGGACGGGTGAATGTGGCAGAGCTGATGCAATCGCGACCGGACGGTCGCAGCCGGAGCCGCCCGCCTATCGTGGAGGCATGACCGAACCCGTCTCCGGCGGCGCCGCCGCGGGCAAGCCGACCGCGGCGTCCCGGACCACGCTGTCCCACATCATGAGCCACAACGACACCAATCTGCTCGGCACGGTGCACGGCGGGGTGGTCATGAAGCTGGTGGACGACGCGGCGGGCGCGGTGGCCGGGCGCCACTCCGGCGGCCCGGCGGTCACCGCCTCCATGGACGAGATGGTGTTCCTGGTGCCCGTGCGGGTCGGCGACCTGGTGCATGTGCACGCGCAGTGCAACTGGACCGGCCGCACCTCCATGGAGATCGGCGTCAAGGTGATGGCCGAGCGGTGGAACGAATCCACCCCGGCGACCCACGTGGGCTCGGCCTACCTGGTCTTCGCGGCCGTGGACGAGGAGGGCAAGCCCCGCCCGGTGCCGCAGGTGATCCCGGAGACCGAGGAGGACCGGCGCCGCCGGCAGGAGGCGCAGATCCGCCGCACCCACCGGCTGGCCCGCCGCCGCGCCATCCGGGAACTGCGCGACCGCCGCATCGCCGAGGGCCTGGACGTCGCGTAGCCCGGCGCGCCCGGCCGCCTCACAGCCGGGCGATGTCCCAGCGCCGCATGCGCGGCTCGCGGCGCGGCGGGGAAACCCCGGAGAGCATGATCAGCCGGGTCGCCCGGTGGCGCTGCCCGGCATACGGCTCCAGCAGCTCCAGCATGGCGGCGTCGTCCGCGCCCCGGCGGCCGGTCAGCGCGTAGCCGACGATGCCGGGCAGATGCAGATCGCCCACGGTCACCGCGTCGGCCGCGCCGTTGGAACGCTGCAGCACCTCGGCCGCGGTCCACGGGCCGACCCCGGGCACAAGCTGGAGCCGGGTCATGGCATCGGGCAGCTCCATGGCGGCGGCCTGCTCCAGCCGGGGCGCGACCCGCACGGCGCGCAGCACGGCGGAGGAGCGCTTGCCGTCCACCCCGGCCCGGTGCCACTCCCAGGAGGGTATGGACAGCCAGGTGCGGCGGTCGGGCATCACCCGCATCCCGGGCGGCATGGCCGCGGCGTCGGGCGTGCCGGGGGAGGGGGCGGGCGCGGGCTCGCCGTGCCGGCGCAGCAGCAGCCGCCAGGCACGGTACGCCTCCTCGGTGGTGATCTTCTGCTCCAGGACGGAGGGGATCAGCGACTCCAGTACCCGACCGGTGCGGACCAGGCGGACGCCGGGGTGGCGGCGGTGCGCCTCGGCGACCAGCTCGTGGTGCGGGGTGAACTCCTCGGGGCGGTCCCCGGCGCCGAGCAGCGCGGGCAGCCGGTCCAGCAGCCACTCCGCTCCGGGGCCCCAGGCGGCGGCCTCCACGCGGGGGCGGAGCGAGGCCAGCCGGAGGGTGGCCGGGCCCTGCGGGGTGCGGGTGGCCCGCCAGACGGCGCCCCGCCGGTCCACCTGGAAGGCCGGATCGTGCGGCCCGCGCCGCAGCACCCCCATGCTGCGGCGAAGGTCGTACGGCCCCGGTGGCACCCACACTCTCTCCAGCACGACGGGACAGGCTACCGCCCCGGCCGCCGCCCGCTCCCCGGGGCCGCCCGGCGCCCCGCCTCTCGCTCCCCCCTCCTCCCTCCTCCCTCCTCCCTCTTGCCTTCTCTCTTCTCCGGTCTCCGCTTCTTCTCCTCTTCTTCCGCTCTCCCCGATGCCCCCGCTCTCCTCCGGCCCTCCTCCGGCTCTCTCTCCGCTACTTCTGCAGCCCGGCCAGGGCCGCCGCGGCGGTGCGGATGGCGGGGAGCCGGCCGTGGAGGCGGTCGCCGGGGCAGTCGGTCTCCGATCCGTCGCGATGGCCGGAGACGGTGTGCAGCCGCACCACCGTGCCCTTGGGGTACTTTCCGCCGGTGGAGGTGCGCTCCCGGGTGCCCGCCGGGTCGCCGCCGTACATGCCGAGCTTCCAGGCGGCGAGCCGCGCCACCGCGTCCTCCGCCTCCTGCGGAACCTCCTCGCGGCTGAACGTGCCGATCACCGCCACGCCCGCGCTGTTGTGGTTGAACCCGAGGGTGTGCGCGCCCTTGACCGGCTTGTCCACGCCGCCCGCCCGTCCCTCGTAGAGCGTGCCGCACCGGTCGACCAGGAAGTTGTAGCCCATGTCCCGCCAGCCCAGACCCTCCGTGTGGTAGCGGTAGATGCTCCGGATCACGGCCGGTGCCTCGGCGCAGCCGTAGTCGTTGCCGGTCTCCGTGTGGTGCACGAAGACGGTCTTCACCGAGTCGGTGTAGGCGAACTCCGGTTCCCGCAGGCTCTCGTCCGCGTTCCAGTCCGCCCGGCTGGTGATGCGCGGCTGCGGTGCCGCACGGCCGCGCGGTTCCACCGCCGGGCTGCCGCCGCCCGGCGCGTCCTCGCCGGGGTCGATCAGTGCCAGGCGCATGCCCTGCGGCAGCCGGGCGTCCGGTTCCGCCGGCCGTACCCGTACCTGCACCGCGTCCGCGGGGCCGGTCCACAGCGGGGCCGTCCCGCCGTGCACCGTGTGTGCGGCCCGCTCCGCCGAGCCGTGGTCGGGCCCGTGGTCGGGATGGGCGTCCAGCCGCCGCCAGGGCGACCACTCGCCGGTCTCCGCCGAGCGGGTCCGCACCCGCGCCTCACCGCGCAGCTCCTGCCCGGCGTCCGGCCAGACGATTCCGAGCAGCGAGAACGGCCCGGTCTCCGCCACCGGAGCGGTACCGAGGGTCAGCGGCAGCGCCCGGATGCCGCCCGCCGTCCCGGCCGGCGACCCGGGCTGCCCCCCGGCCTGCGCGGGACGCACCGGGTGCGCCCGTGCCGTCCCGGCGGCCGGGACGGTGGAGAGGATCAGTGCCGCCCCGCAGAGGGTTGCGCAGACGGCCCGCACGGCAGAGATGACCAGTACCCGCATGCCGTGATCATGGACAGAACCGAACAGAACCGGCCAATCGGAATGCTTCCCTCCGTACATCCGTTCCGGTTCCCCCGCCCGCGCTCCAACCGCCCTTCGGGGGACGCCCCCAGGCCCCGCTGCCGTAGTCTGACGCCGATGAATCCCACCGAAGCCACCCCTGCCGACCTGCTGCGTTCCGCGCTCGCCACGGACCCCGGCCGCCCCCTGGTGACCTACTACGACGACGGCACCGGTGAACGCGTCGAACTCTCCGCCGCCACCCTGGCCAATTGGGTGGCCAAGACGGCCAATCTGCTCCAGGACGAACTCGGCGCCGAGCCCGGCGCCCGGCTCGCCGTGCTGCTGCCCGCGCACTGGCAGACCGCCGCCTGGCTGCTGGCCTGCGCCGCCACCGGCGTGGTGGCCGAGATCGGCGGCGACCCGGCCGCCGCGGACCTCGTGGTGGCCGGCCCCGGGGACCTGGACCGGGCCCGGGCCTGTCCCGGCGACCGGATCGCGCTCAGTCTGCGCCCGCTCGGCGCCCGCTTCCCGCAGCCGCCCGAGGGGTTCCTCGACTACGCGGTGGCCGTGCCCGGCCAGGGGGACCACTTCGAGCCGTACGACGAGCCGGGGCCGGACGATCCGGCACTGGTGGTGGCCGGCGAGGAGCTCACCGGCCGGGAGCTGCTGGAGCGGGCCGGCGCCGATGCCCGGCGCCGTGGGCTGGGCCCGGGCAGCCGGGTGCTGTCCCGGCTGGCCTGGGACGGCTGGGCGGGGCTCTCGGCCGGGCTGTACGCGCCGCTGGCCGCGGGCGGGTCGGTGGTGCTGTGCCGTCCCGGGGCGCCGACGGCCGAGGAGGTGCACGCCCGGCGGGTGGCGAGCGAACACATCACGCACGTCGCCGAGGCGTGAGATCCGCGGGCGCGCCCGTCCGGCGTGGCCGAAAAGCTGCGCCGCTCCGGACGGGTCCGGGCACCGTGCCCGTCCGCCGGGCGATACGCCTGTGCGGGAGGACACCGACACGTCACACCAGTGAAGAGTCCGATAGTGGGACAATCCTCCCTTGTTTAAAACTGGAATACATCCCCGGCGTCGCCCACGCGGGAACCGGGAGGCTACTGTGGGCCGTCTGAATGCTCAGGGAACACACGGAGGGCACGCAGGCAGGTGAGCGCACAGGGACGTGGGGGCGACGGGGAGATCGACCCCGCGGATCAGTGGGTCTTCAATCCGGACACCGGCAGCTACGAACTGCGCCTGTCCGGATCCGGTCCGTCCCGTGGCCGGCCCGCCGGTCCCGGTGCCGGTCCGGGCCCCCGGCGCGGCGCGGGCACCGGCACCCGTCCCGCGGCCACGGCCTCCACGGCGGCCACGGCGTCCGCGCCCTCGCGTTCCGCCGCCCGCCGGACCGGTGACCGCACCCGCACCACACCGCCCCGCCAGCGCCGCCCCGTGGACGGCGGCGACCGCCGCCCGCCCCGCACCGGCGACCGCGGCGTACCGCCGCAGCGGGGCACCGACACCCCACCGCGCAGCCGCCGCCGGGGCAAGAAGAAGAACCGCAAGAAAAAGGCCCTGCTCTGGACCGGCGGCACCCTGGCGCTGCTGCTCGTCACCGCCTGCACCGCGCTCTACCTCGCCTACGACCACCTCAACGACAACATCGACAAGGTCGAGGTGCCGCACGCCGGCCCCCCGGCCAAGCGGGACGAACCGGTCAACATCCTGCTGATCGGCGGCGACCAGCGCACCGGCGAGGGCAACGAGGGCTACGGCGACGAAGGCAGCGAGGGCCACGCCGATGTGACCATCCTGCTGCACTTCGCCAAGGACCGCTCGCACGCCACCGCGCTCTCCATCCCGCGCGACCTGATCGTGGACATCCCGGACTGCGAAACCGTCGGGGACGACGGCACCGAGGTGCTCGTCCCGGGCAGCCGGCAGGTCCGTTTCAACGAGAGCTACGGCGTCAACGGCCGGGACCCCGGCTGCACCTGGAAGACCGTGGAGCAGCTCACCGGCGTGCAGATCAACCACTTCATGATGGTCGACTTCAACGCCGTCAAAACGCTCTCCAGCGTGGTCGGCGGCGTCCCGGTCTGCCTGAGCAAGGACATCGACGATCCCAAGTCCCACCTGAATCTGCCGGCCGGCAACCATGTGCTGGAGGGCGAGGACGCCCTGGCCTTCGTGCGCACCCGCAGCACCGTCGGCACCGGCAGCGACCTGAGCCGGATCAAGCTCCAGCAGCAGTTCCTCGGCTCCCTCGCCCGCGAGATCCAGGACGACCTCCGCGACCCCACCAAGCTCTGGGACCTTGCCGACGCCGCCACCAAGGCACTGACCGTGGACTCGGCCATCGGCAAGATCGACAAGCTCAAGGGGCTGGCCGAGGACCTCTCCCAGGTCCCGGTCAAGGACATCACCTTCGTCACCCTCCCGGTCCTGGACAACCCGGCCGAGGAGGTCAAGGTCACGGTCGTCCTCGACGAGGCCCGGGCGCTCCCGATCTTCCGCATGCTCCAGGAGGACAAGTCCTTCACCGAGCCGGAGAAGGAGAAGAAGGAGAAGAAGCCGGCCGAGGACGGGGACGGCGGCGAGGAGGCCGCCGACCCGGAGCCGGTGCCGGCCTCCGAGGTCAGGGTGGACATCTACAACGGCGGCAGCATCAACGGCGCCGCCCAGTCGGTGCTGACCTGGCTCCAGGTAAGCCACGGCGCGGAGTTGGCCACCAACGCCGGCAACGCCGCCGCGCCGCAGGACACCACCACCCTGGAGTACGGGCCGGACCAGGCGGGCATGGCGGCGACACTTGCCGAACTCATGGGCCTGCCCAAGAATGCTCTGAAGCAAACCTCGGAAGACGCCGGAAACACCCCCATGGTTCTCACCCTGGGCGACGACTTCGAGGAAGCCGGCAAGCCGATCGAAGTACCGGCGGAGAAGCCGGAGGACGTGGATACCGTGACAGCGGCAGACGAGGACGTCTGCGCCGGCTGAGCGGGGCCGCTAGGGGGAGCAGCGGCCGGACGACTCTATGACCCTAGACAACGGGGGGAGCAAACCCGTGCGCCGAACCGGTATACCCGACGAGGACCGGCAGCCCACGGCCCCGTCACCCCACGCCGAGGACCTCGGCTGGGACGACAGCCTGTACCACGGGTCCGCGGACACCGACCAGGACCGCGTGCCCCGCCAGGGCGGCCGGCCCGCGCAGGACCGCATGGCCGGCGGCACCGACGACCCGAGCACCGTGCCGCTCACCGTCCCCGGCAAGGGCGGCGCGGGCCCGGCTCCCGGCGCGGGGGGCGGGGAAGGCCGGGCCGCGCGGCGGCGCGCCGCCGCGGGCGGCAGCGGGCACCGGGCCAAGCGGCGAAAACGTCCCCGGTGGGCCAATGTGCTCATCGGCATCGCGACCACCCTGGTGCTGCTCGTCCTCGGTATCGGCGCGGCGGGCTGGCTCTACATCCAGAACCTCAACGACAACATCACCAAGGACGAACTGAACCTCGGGGACAACAAGCTGGAGAAGCCCAAGCCCAACGCGGCCGGCCAGACCCCGCTGAACATCCTGCTGCTGGGCTCGGACGCCCGTGACTCCGAGGAGAATCTCCGGCTCGGCGGCGCCCGTGACACCGCCGGGGACCCGCCCCGCGCCGACGTGCAGCTCCTGCTCCACGTCTCCGCCGACCGCAGCAACGCCACGGTGATCTCCATCCCCCGCGACACCCTGGTGACGATCCCCAAGTGCACCGACCCGGACACCGGCAACGTCTACCCGGAGACACCCGACACCCAGATCAACCGGTCCATCCAGCACGGCGGCCCCGGTTGCACCGTCGCCACCTGGGAGGAGCTCACCGGCATCCCCATCGACCACTTCATGATGATCGACTTCGCCGGTGTGGTGGACATGGCCGACGCCGTCGGCGGGGTACCGGTCTGTGTCGACGCCAATGTCCGCGACCCCAAGTCGGGTCTGGAGCTGACCGAGGGCGAGCACACCATCCAGGGCGAGCAGGCCCTGCAGTGGCTGCGCACCCGCTACGGCTTCGGCGACGGGAGCGACACCGGCCGCACCAAGGCCCAGCAGATGTACCTGGCGTCCATGGTCCGCGAACTCCAGGCGAGCGCCAAGCTGACCGACCCGGGCAAGCTCAACTCGCTCGCCCAGGCCGCCACCAACGCCCTCACCGTGGACACCGGCCTGGGCAGCGTCACCAAGCTCTACGACCTGGCCGAGGACCTGCGCAATGTGCCCCCCAAGGGCATCAGCCTGATGACCCTGCCGGTGCTGCCGGCGCCCTCCAACCCCGAGGCCTGGCTGGTCCCCGACCCGGGCCCGTCCGAGGAGCTCTTCGCCCTGGTCCGCGAGGACGTGGCGCTCGACGAGGCGGACCGCAAGAAGAAGAACGACAGCAAGGACGGCGACGGCGGCGGCACGGAGTCGCCCGCGCCCGGCGAGACCCCCGCGGCCCGGCCCGACCCGCGGGACACCATCGAGGTCTCGGTCCGCAACGGCACCGACTCGGTCTCTCTCGGGCCGGTCAACGGCCGCGCCGCGGCCATCACCGAGGTACTGGCCGGGCACGGCTTCACCCGGGCGCTGGTGGACGTCAACGGCACCTCGCAGGACAAGACCACCCTGACGTACCCGGACGACGACCCGGGCGCACGCGCCAACGCGGAGGAGATCGCCGAGGCGATCGGCCTGCCCGGGCGTCAGATCAAGGTGTCGCCCAGCGCCGAGGGCATCGTGCTCATCATCGGCTCCGACTGGCGGGAGGGCGACAGCTACCCGGTGGCGGACGACAACACCGGGGGCACCCCCGAGGAGGAGGCCACGCTCGACACGTCCAAGGCGGTCGAGGGCGACAACGACTCGGCGTGCATGGAGGTCAATCCCTTCTACAGCTTCTGACGCAGCAGGCCCGGCCGGCCCCGGCGGAACGGCCGGCCCTGCCGGAACGGGCGGCCCTGCCGGAACGGCCGGCCCGGCGGCGCGCGGCGCGACCGCG
>NZ_WTLH01000102.1:0-14656 GCF_011421595.1 Streptomyces sp. YIM 98790
CTGCCGGCCGGCCCGGCGCCGGGCCGCCCCGCGGGCCGGGCACTGGCCCGGACCCGCTCGGCCAGCTTCCGCGGGCTGGTCAGAAACCCCCAGCCCCAGCTGAGATGCATGGTCGCCAGCGCCACCGGGATGCGCACCCGGGCCGCCGGCGGCAGCCCCTTGCCGGCCGGCAGCGACCCCACCGTGATGCCCGCCAGATAGCCGGCCGGGACCACCAGCCCCCACGGCGTCACGGTCGCGCCCGCCACCAGACCGGCCGCCATCGCCAGCAGCGCGGCCGGCGGAGCCAGATAGCGCGGATTGATCGAGCCGCGGTGATAGCGGGCCACCACCCGCCGCCACCGCCCGTAGTCCTTGTACTGCCTGGCCAGCGCCCGCACCGAGGGCCGCGGCCGGTACGACACCTTCAGCTGCGGCGAGAACCAGATCAGCCCGCCCGCCTGCCGGATGCGGAAGTTCAGCTCCCAGTCCTGGGCGCGGATGAACTCCTCGTTGTAGCCGCCCTGCTGCTCCAGCACCTCACGCCGGAACACCCCCAGATACACGGTCTGCGCCTCGCCCGCCTCGCCGCCGGTGTGGAAGGCGGCGTTGCCCACCCCGATCCGCGAGGTCATGGCCGCGGCCACGGCCCGCTCCCAGTCGGTCTCGCCCTCGGCGTGCATGATGCCGCCGACGTTCACCGCGCCGGTCTCGGCCAGCAGCCGCACGGCCGTGGCGATGTAGTCCGGCGACAGCATGCCGTGCCCGTCCACCCGCACCACCACCGGGTGGCGGGAGGCCCTGATCGCCGCGTTCAGCCCGGCGGGCGTCCGGCCGCTCGGGTTGGGCACGGTGATCACCCGGCCCCAGGACCGGCCGGCGGTCTCGGCCACCAGTTCGGCGGCGATCTCGTCCGTCCGGTCGGCGGAGGGGCCCAGCGCGATCACGATCTCCAGATCGCCGGGATAGTCCTGCCGCAGGATGTGCTCGACCGCGCTGCGCAGATGCCGCTCCTCGTTGAGGACCGGCATGATCACCGAAACCGCCGGGGTGCCGGACGGCGCGGACGACGGAGAAGACGAAGACGGGGTGGAGGAGTCGCTGCTCACCGGGTCACGGTACCGCGTACGGCGGAGCCCGTTGCGCCGCCCGGGTAGCCGCCCGGCCCGGGCGGCGGGTTGGCCCGGCGGGTCCGGCCCGGCTGTGCCTACCGTGGCACCCCGCCGGACTCGCGGAGGTGCCTCGCATGCCCGCACCCGCCAGCCGTCCCCGCCCGCCGCGCGGCACGGCCCCCCGGCCCGCCCGCCGGCCGGACCGCCGGTCCGGACCCCGGCCGCGCTGGGGGCTGCGGCTCGCCGGCACGGCCGCCGCCCTGGTACTGATCACCGGCGGGGTCGGGCACGCCATGGTGCGGGGTGTGGAGGACAGCGTGCGGCGGGTGGACCCGTTCAGCGGCCTGGACGACCGCCCCGAGGGCGGCGCGGGCCTGAACATCCTGCTGATCGGCAGCGACAGCCGGGAGGGCGTGTCCGCCGAGGACCGGAAGAAGTACCACCTGGGCCGGGTCTCCTGCAATTGCGCGGACACCATCATGCTGGTGCACCTCTCCGCGGACGGGACCCGGGCCAGCGTGATCAGCCTCCCCCGGGACTCCCGGGCCGAGCTGCCCGCCCACGAGTTCGCCCCCACCGGAGAGCATCACGAGGCCCACCGGGACAAGCTCAACGCGGCACTCTCGCACGGCGGCCCGCAGCTGATGGTGCGCACCGTGGAGAACATGACCGGGCTGCGGGTGGACCACTATGTGGAGGTCAACTTCGTCAGCTTCATCCGCACCGTGGACGAACTGGGCGGGGTGGAGGTGTGCACGGTCCGGCATCTGAAGGACGACAAGACCGGGCTGGACCTGCCGCCCGGAACCTCCACGCTGAGCGGCGGCGAGGCGCTCCAGTACGTGCGCAGCCGGAACGTGGACGCGTCCGCGGACTTCGGCCGGATGCAGCGGCAGCAGCGCTTCGTGGCCTCGCTGATCGACAAGGCGGTCAGCGCCGAGGTGCTGCTCGATCCGGGGAAGCTGCGGCGGACGGCCGCGGTGCTGCTGGACTCGGTGCGGGTCGATCCGGGCTTCGGGGCCGAGGAGATGATCGACCTGGTGCGGGCGCTGCACGGCTTCGGCCCGTCCTCGGCCGAGTTCACCTCGGTGCCCATCGGGGAGATCGGTGAATCCGCGCTGGTCTGGGAACAGCCCGCGGCGGACCGCCTGTTCGCCGCGATCCGCGAGGACCGGCCGCTGGCCCCCCACCCCACCGGCAAGGACGCCGGGAACACCAAGGACGCCGAGCAGACCGGGGCCGGCAAGCCCGGCAAGCCCGGCAAGGACGGCAAGGACGGCAAGGACGGCAAGGACGGCGAGGGCACCGCGGAACCCGGCGACGGCGGCGGGCAGGACGCGCCCGGCGAGGACCCCTCGGGGGTCGTCCCGGTCGACATCCCGCCGCGCGAGATCGAGGTGCGGGTGGAGAACGCCACCGCCCGCACCGATCTCGCGAAGCAGGTCACCGAGGAGCTGACCAAGAGCGGTTTCGCCGCCCGCGACGCCTCCGGAGGCGACCGGGCGGAGGCGGGGCGGCTCCAGACCCGCACCGTCATCACCCACGCCCCCGGGCACCGGGACCAGGCACTGACCCTCCAGGCCGCCCTGCCCGGCGCGCAGCTGCGGGAGGCCGAGGGCCACGGCCGGACCCTCACCCTCACCCTGGGCGAGGAGCACGAACGCGTCCAGCCGGTCCGCGACGCCAAGCAGCCGATCGACTCCGGTGCCTGGGAGGGCGGCGGCTACGCCGCCGCCACCGGCGACCAGATCAGCTGCCCCTGACCCCGCCTCCAGCGCCCCGGTGCGCCCCGCCGCTCAGCGGGTCTCGATGAAGGCGTCCGCCGGGCGGGCGGGCCGGGGAGCGGGGGGTACCGCGGGGAAGCCGACCGCCACCGCTCCCATCGGATCCCAGGCGGCCGGCAGATCCAGCTCGGCGCGCACCACCTCGCGGCAGAACATCGTCGACGACACCCAGGCCGAGCCCAGGCCCTCACCGGCCAGCGCGACCAGGAAGTTCTGCACCCCGGCCCCGGCGGCCACCACGAACATCTCCCGCTCCGCGGCCCGCCGCCGCGCGTCCGGGTAGGAGTGCGCGCCCTCGGCCACCAGGCAGGGCACCACCAGACACGGCGCCCGGCGCAGCACCTCGCCGCGCCGCACCCGCCGCGCGATGCTCTCCTCGCTGCGGCCGTCCGCCCGCAGATCGGCGATCCATGCCTGCCGCATGGCGTCCAGCAGCCGGGTGCGGGCCTGCTCCGACTCCAGCAGCACGAACCGCCACGGCGTGGTGTGGTGCGGGGCGGGCGCGGTCACCGCCGCGGCGACCGCCCGCCGCACGGCGGCCGGATCGACCGGCTGGTCCCTGAACTCCCGCACGGTGCGCCGCAGGGTGACGGCCTCCCGGACGGCCTCGGAGGTGCCCAGCCGGAACATGTCCGTCTCGGACGGCCGGATCAGATCCCGGGCCGACCCGCCGTCCGGCCCGGTCCCCGGCCCGGCGTCCGGCTCGCCGTCCGGCCCGGTCTCCAAGGCCGCGGGGGGCATCAGCCGCGCGGCCAGGCCGCGGATCACGGCCACCGGCCGCCCGCCGGTCTTGCCCTTGACCAGATCGGCCGCGGAGGCCAGCTCGTCGGCCAGCGCGGTCATGGTCACGCCCAGCGGGTTGCCGTAGGTGTCGGTGCCGCCGCGCAGATCGTCCATCACCCGCAGGCCGGACGCGCCGACCGCCACATCGGTCTGGCCCAGCCGCCACGGCCGGCCGAAGGTGTCGGTGACCACCACTCCGACCCGCACGCCCAGCAGTCCGGCCAGGCCCTCCCGGATGCGCCGGGCGGAGGCGTCCGGATCGACCGGCAGCAGCAGCACGGTGCCGGGCGGGGTGTTGGAGTTGTCCACCCCGGCGGCGGCCATCACGAAGCCGTGCCGGGACTCCACGATCCTGGTCCGGCCGTGGCGGGCGACCACCCGCACGCTCTCCGCGTCGATGGCGGCCTCGCGGTCCTCTGCCCGCACCAGCCGGCCCTCCGCCTTGCTGACGATCTTGGAGGTGACCAGCACCACATCCCCGTCCGCCAGCGCCCGGCCGCCGGGAACGGCGACGGCCGCGGCGATCAGCTTGGCGATGTCGTCCCCCGGCTGCACCTCGGGGATGCCGGGGACCGCCCATGCCTCGAACGCCCCGGTATCCGCGGCCGGCCGCTCCTGCCGGTGCTCCGTCATGCCGCGCGCACCTCCTCGGCCAGCGCCAGCGCCTCCCGGGCCATGGCCGCGGTGGCCTCCTGGCCGGTCATCAGCAGCGGTACCGCCCGGCAGCGGATGCCCGCCTTCTCCACCTCCGGAACGGCATCGGCGTCCTGCGGCGCGACCAGCCAGCCGTCCAGCAGTTCCGGGCCGTAGTGCCGGGCCACCGAGGCGGCATCGGCCGCCACGCCGATCGCGGCCAGCACCTTGTCCGCCATGCCGCGCACCGGCGCCCCGCCGATCAGCGGGGACAGGCCGACCACCGGTGCCGCCGATCCGGTCACCGCCTCGCGGATGCCGGGCACCGCCAGGATCGTCCCGATGCTGACCACCGGATTCGACGGCGGGAAGAGGATCACGTCGGCGGCGGCCAGTGCCTCGCTCACCCCGGGCGCGGGGGAGGCCGCCTCGGCGCCGACGGGCACGATCCCGTGGGCGGGGACCCGGGCCCGCAGCCGCACCCAGTACTCCTGGAAGTGCACCGCGCGCCGGCCGCCTTCCCCGTCCCCGCCGTCCCCGCCGCTCCCGCCGCCGTCCGCCGCGGCGGCGTCGATCACCACATGGGTCTCGACCCGGTCGTCCGTCATCGGCAGCAGCCGCACGCCGGGCCGCCAGCGGGCGCACAGTGCCTCGGTGACCGCGCTCAGCGGATAGCCCGCCGCCAGCATCCGGGTGCGCACGAGGTGCGTGGCGATGTCCCGGTCGCCCAGGCCGAACCACTGGGGGCCCATGCCGTAGGCGGCGAGCTCCTCCTTGACCGCGAAGGTCTCCCCGGCCCGGCCCCACCCCTGCTCCTCGTGAATGCCGCCGCCCAGGGTGTACATCAGGGTGTCCAGGTCCGGGCAGATCTTCAGGCCGAAGAGGTGGATGTCGTCCCCGGTGTTGCCGATGACGGTGATCTCGGCCTCCGGCGCGGCCGCCTTCAGGCCCCGCAGGAAGCGGGCGCCGCCGATGCCTCCGGCCAGAACCACGATGCGCTGCATGCGCTCAGTCTGTCAGCAGGCGGTGACACTCCGGTGCCTGGGGTGTGCGGCGGCGTGGCCGGAGGGGTGCGTTGCGGCCTCATCTCGGTCAGACCGGGGAAGCAGATGTGCAGACTGACGGCCGGTTCCAGTGCGGCATTGGTCATCTCATGCACAAAACCGGGCGCGAACACGCGGAGCGGGCCCGGGGCCGGCAGCCGCTCCCCGGCGCGGTCCGGCCGCCCGTGACCGCGGGGCCCGGGGGGAGCCGGCCGGGTATTCGCTCACATATGCGGTGAGTTCGCCCGCCGGCACGGTGAAGACTCCGTGCGGGCCGCCGTGCTCGTGCCGCCCGCTGCCCTGCCCCGGGAGCCGGCCCGGGGGCCTTGGCCGGCCCGGCGAACCGGCCGACGGCGGCCGGATGTTCCGGCTCGGGCGCCGGCAGGTGGGGCACCGAGACGGGATCACCCGCGATTTCGTTGTCGTTCTGCAGGGAGAACATGGGGCAGAGGTCTGTCCCCGGGATGAGGAAGGAGGGGCGGAGGATGCCGGCGGGCGCTCACCGGAGCCGGGATGTCACGCACCGTCAACTGACGGCGCCCGCTCCGTCATTGTTTCACCACATCCGGTGGAATCTGTCGCTGAAAGGTTTATGCGTCCAGGGAGCGGACAAGCGGGCCTCATTCGTGCCGCCTCCCGGTGCCCGGTCGCGTTGCCGATCTGTGATCTCGCTGTGATCGAGATCGCTCGCGCGGCCGCCCGGGAACGCCACCGGCGTTCGAGACGTCTCTCAGGGAGAGGCCGTCCCGGGCGGGGCGAAATGCCGGGATCCTGCCGGAAGACCGGTCAGGGTTTGTGGTGATTTGTACATTATTGACACGACTGTGGTGCCAGAGGGTGAAACATCGGGTCAATAGCAGATCGCGGCTTGACTGGTCCGGATCACCGCACTTGTAATTTCACTCGTGTCGTTCGAGTGGGATCGATAACGACGACATCACGGGGATGTACAGGAGGCGAGGGGCGCGATGGCCGAGATGTTCCATCAACTGCTGGACCAGGACGACGCAGAGGAACTCGGATGGCAGGAACGCGCACTGTGCGCCCAGACCGACCCGGAGTCCTTCTTCCCCGAGAAGGGCGGCTCCACCAGGGAGGCCAAGAAGGTCTGCCTCGCCTGCGAAGTCCGCTCCGAGTGCCTGGAGTACGCCCTCGCCAATGACGAGCGCTTCGGCATCTGGGGCGGCCTGTCCGAGCGCGAACGCCGCCGGCTGAAGAAGGCCGCCGTCTAGCCGCGTCCCCCGCCGCCGTCCCGCCGCCGGGCCCCGCTGCGCCCGCCCTGTGGACGGCGGCGGCCCTGACGGTGCGGGACGCTAGTGTGGGTCGCTGTCCGACGCCACCTGAAGCGAAGCCGGGGCCCGCACCTCGATGTCAGCCCAGTCAGCCCACCCAGAGTTTCCGCAGCACGTCGTCACCGCCGTGCTGGTCGCGCATGACGGCGCGCGCTGGCTGCCGGACGTCCTGACCGGGCTGTCCGGCCAGGAGCGCCAGGTGCAGGACGTCATCGCCGCCGACACCGGCAGCGCCGACAGCTCCGCCGCCCTGCTCACCGAAAGGCTCGGACCGGACCGCGTCCTGCACCTCGCGCGCCGCACCACCTTCGGTGCCGCGGTCGCCGAGGCGGCCCGCACCGCTCCCGTCCTCACCCCGGACGACCTGCGCTATCTGCGCCGTCCCGACGCCTGGGACCCGGTCACCCGCACCTGGGACACCAGCGCCTACGACCTGCCCGAGCTGCCGTTCGGCGAGCCGGTCCACTGGCTGTGGCTGCTGCACGACGACTCCGCTCCCGAGCCCGGGGCACTGCGCGAACTCCTCCGCCAGGCCGACGCCGACCCGGACGCAGCCGTCATCGGCCCCAAACTGCGCGGCTGGTACGACAGGCGCCAGCTCCTGGAGACCGGCGTCACCATCGCCCCCAGCGGCCGGCGCTGGACGGGCCTGGAGCGCCGCGAACAGGACCAGGGCCAGCACGACCTGGTCCGCCCGGTCCTCGCCGTCTCCAGCGCCGGCATGCTGATCCGCCGTGACGTCTTCGAACGCCTCGGCGGCTTCGACCGCCGGCTGCCCCTGATGCGCGACGACGTCGACCTGTGCTGGCGCGCCCACGCCGCCGGGTACCGGGTGATCGTCGCCCCCGACGCCGTGCTCCGGCACGCCGAGGCCGCCGCCCGCGAGCGCCGCTCCATCGACTGCGCCGGCCGCCTCGGCGGCAGCCCGCACCGCGTCGACAAGGCCGCCGCCGCCTACACCCTGCTCACCAACGCCCGGGGGCGCGCCCTGCCCTGGGCGCTGCTCCGGCTGGTCCTCGGCACCCTGCTGCGCATCCTCGGCTATCTGCTCGGCAAGGCGCCCGGCCACGCCCTGGACGAGGCCGCCGGTCTGCTCGCCACCCTGCTGCGGCCCGGCCGCATCCTGAAGGGCCGCCGCGACCGCCGCCACACCACCGCGGCCGACTTCCAGCCGGCCGGCATCCGCACCCTCTTCCCCCCGCCCGGCGCCACCGTCCGCGCCACCGTGGAACAGGCCGTCACCGCGGTCACCAGCCGCACCCAGAGCGGCGGCGGCCCGGTCGGCCGGCACGGCGGCGGACGCACCGCCGTCGAGTCCGGGCCCACCGACGACTCCGCCGAGGACTTCGAGGTCGAACAGTTCGTCTGGCTGCGCCGGCTCGCCCGCCGCCCCGGCCCGGTGCTCTTCGCCCTGCTGCTCCTGCTCTCCTTCCTCGCCTGCCGGTCCCTGCTCGGCGGTGGCGCGCTCGGGGGCGGCGCCCTGCTGCCCGCACCCGGCGACGCCGGAGCCCTGTGGGACCGCTATCTGACCACCTGGCAGCCGCTGGGCACCGGCGGCAGCCAGGCCGCCCCGCCCTACCTCGCCTTCCTGGCCATGCCGGCCACCGCGCTGCTCGGCAGCACCGGCGCGGTCATGACCGGACTCGTGGTGCTGGCCGTGCCGCTGGCCGGGATCAGCGCCTACCTGTGCTCCAAGCCGCTGCTGCCGTCCCGCGTCCTGCGCGCCTGGGGCGCCGTCGCCTACGCCCTGCTGCCCGCCCTCACCGGGGCCCTGGCCACCGGCCGGATCGGCACCGTGGTGCTGGCCGTGCTGCTGCCGCCGCTGGCCCGCTGCGCCGTGTCCACCACCGGCCTGGTCTCCGGCGCCGCCCGCGGACCGTGGCGGGCCGCCTGGGCCGGCGCCCTGCTGCTCACCGTCACCACCGCCTTCACCCCCGTCGTCTGGCCGCTCACCGCCGTGCTCGGGCTGGCCGTGCTGGCCCTGCCGCTGCGCCAGCCGCCCGGCGCGCGCCGGGCCCGCGGCCTGCGGCTGGCCGCGCTGCTGCTCACCCCGGCGCTGCTGCTCAGCCCCTGGTCCTGGCGGGTGCTGCTCAGCCCCGACCGGTTCCTGTCCGAGGCCGGGCTGCCCTACCCCACCGACCCGGCCTCCGCCGCGCAGCTGCTCACCCTCAGCCCGGGCGGACCGGGCACCACCGGCGCCTGGATCCTCACCGGCCTGCTGCTGGCCGCCCTGGCCGCGCTGCTGCGCCGGGACCGGCGGGCGGCCGTGACCACCGCCTGGGGCGCCGCGCTGATCGCCCTGCTGTTCGCCGTCTGGTCCAACGACGGCGACCACTGGGCCGGGCCGGCCGTGCTCGTCTACAGCCTGGCCCTGCTGTGCGCCGCCGCGGTGGGCGCGGACGGCGCCCGCGCCCGGGTCGCCGAGCAGAGCTTCGGCTGGCGCCAGCCGGTGGCCGCGCTGACCGCGGTGGCCGCGGCGGCCGGGCCGCTGCTGGCGCTCGCCGGCTGGGCCGCCGGCGGTGTCGGCGGGCCGCTGGAGCGCCGTTCGCCGGTCCAGGTCCCGGCCTTCGTGGCCGAGGAGAGCTCCACCAGCGACCAGGCCCGCACCCTGATGCTGGCCAGCGAGGGCGACACCGCCGACGGCACCCCGCAGCACGTGCGGTACGTCCTGGTGCGCGGTGCCGGTGCCCGGCTCGGCGACGGCGACCTCACCGAGCTCATGCCCGAGGACGACGCTCTCGGGCGGGCCGTCGCCGACCTGGTGGCCGGTACCGGCGCCGACCAGACGGCGGTGCTCAGCGACTACGCCGTGCGCTACGTCCTGGTCCGGCAGGGCTCCTCCGAGGGGCTCCAGCAGGTCCTGGACGCCACCCCGGGCCTGAAGCGGCTCAGCCAGGAGGACGGCAGCCCGCTGTGGCGGGTCCAGCGCGACACCTCCCGGGTCACCGTCCTCCCCGCCGAACAGCCCGCCGGGGAACCGGGCGAGGAAGCGGCCGGCGAAGCGGCGGAGAACGACGAAGCGGCGCAGGAGGAGGACACCGCCGGGGGGGACGCCCCCGCGGCACCGGGCGAACCGCTGGCGCTGCCCGCCGGGCCGATCGAGGTCCGCACCGAGCTGCCGGACGGCCCGGCCGGCCGCATCCTGCGCCTGGCCGACGCCGCCGACCCCGGCTGGGTGGCCACCGTGGACGGCAGCCCGCTGAAGTCCGTCAAGCTCGACGGCTGGGCCCAGGGCTTCGAACTCCCCGAGGGCGGCGGGCTGCTGGAGGTCACCTACGACTCCGGCTCCACCCACACCGCGTGGGTATGGACCCAGGGCTTCCTGCTGCTGGTGCTGACCGTGCTGGCCCTGCCCGGCCGCCGCCGGGAGCTCGACGACGACCTTCCGGAGGAGGCCGGCGGCTCCCGGGCGCAGCGCCCGGCCGCCGCCCCGGAGCGGGAACGGCCGGCCCCGCCGGCGGCCCCGGCCGAGGAGCCCGCCCGGGAGCCGGAACCCGAGCCCGAACCGGCCGGCGCCGCCGTGCCGCAGCAGCAGAGCTGGTTCGACCCCGCCTCCGGCGCCGCCACCCCCGGCTACCAGCAGGAATACGGCCACCAGGAGAGCGGCGGCTACTCCTACGACTCCTACCCGCAACCCGGCTACGACCCCGGCGGATACGGCGCAGGGCAGCCCTATCCCGCCGAGCAGTACCCGGCCGCCCCCTCCGTCCCCGGACAGAACCAGGGCGAATGGGACAGCGGACAGGACTACGGCCAGTACGACTACGGCAACGACTACGGTGACGGAGGCCGGCGATGAACGGAAACGCCCTGCGCCGCAGCCCCGCGCTCTCCCTGCTCGCCGCCGCGGCCGCGCTGGTCCTGATCGGCGGCCTCGGCACCCTCGGCGGCGACGGCGGGGACACCACCCCGGCAGCCCCGGCGGGCGAGGCCGCCCGGGCGCCGGTGGAGCGCACCGCCCTGGTCTGTCCCGAGCCCTCGGCCGTGGAGGAGGCCACCACCGACTACACCTCCTACAGCCCGGCGGGCGACGGACCGGCCGGCGACAGCCTGCCCGGCACCGCCGCCCTGTTCCCCATCGCCCGCTACACCCCCGACACCGGGTCCGGCGACGGGGACGGCAAGGACGAGGACGGCAAGGACGACGAAGAAGGCGAGGACGCGAAGGACGGGGAGGAGACGGAGGAGACGGCGGAGGAGCCCGCGCCGGAGCCCGTCGTGGAATCCGACGAGCCCGGCACACCGGTCGCGGCAACCGTCAAGGCCGGCAAGGCCACCGCCCTCGCCGGCGCCGCCGAGCACCGCGTCGCCCCCGGCTGGACCGTCCAGCAGAGCAGCGTCGTGGACACCGAGAGCACCCGCGGCCTGCTCGGCACCGCCTGCCAGTCCCCGGCCACCGACTTCTGGTTCGCCGGCGCCGCCACCGTGGACACCCGCCACGACTACATCCATCTCACCAACCCCGAGGACACCGGCACGGTGGTCGACATCGAGCTGTACGGGCCCGAGGGACCGGTCGAGACGAGCATCGCCGAGGACGGCATCTCGCTGCCCGGCCGCTCCAGCGTCGCCGTCCGGCTCTCCACCCTCACCGGAGAGCAGCACGCCGGGCTGGCCGTGCACGTCACCGCCCGCACCGGACGCATCGGCGCCCAGATCGAGACGGTGGACGAGCAGCTCGGCGCGGACTGGCTGCCGGCTGTCTCCGGCGGGACCGAGGGCCGGGTCGTGCTCCCCGGCATCCCCCCCGACGCCAAGACCGTCCGCCTGGTGGCCTTCACCCCGGGCGACGCCGACCTCAACCTCTCGGTCCAGCTCATCGGCCCCAGCGGCACCTTCACCCCGGCCGGGAACGAGAGCATCTTCCTGCGCTCCCGCCTGCTGGAGGCCGTGGAACTGGCCGACATCACCCAGGGTGAACCCGGCTCCCTGCTGCTCACCCCGGAGGGCTCGGTGACCGGCCCGGTGGTCGCCTCGCTGCGCGTCACCCGAGGCGACGGCAGCAAGCAGGAGATGGCCTTCGTCACCGGCACCGAGCCGGTGGAGGAGCGGGCCTCGGTCTCCGGAAATCTGCTCAAGGGCACCGAGCTGTCCCTGGCAGCGCCCGGCGAGACGGTCGAGGCGCGGGTCACCTGGTCCGCCGGGTCCGGCGGCGGCTCCGCGGTGACCGAGGAGATCACCGTGCCGGCCGGCACCACCGTGGCCGTCACCCCGGAGCTGCCGGAGGAGAGCGAGGGGCGCTACGCCGCCACCGTGGAACGGATCAGCGGCGGCGAGCTGTTCGCATCCCGGACGCTGACCATGGAGCGCGACAAGATCCCGATGTTCACCGTGCAGACACTGCCCGACGACCGCTCCCGGGTCACCGTCCCCGGCACCGGCGAGGACATCGGCATCCTGCTCCCCGACGACTGACCCGCGCACGACGCACGACGGACGACGCACACCCGGCCGGCCCGCGCGCGGGCCGGCCGCGGCGGTTCACTCCTCGCCGTAGCGGGGATCGACCGACTCGGGGGCCAGACCGAGCAGCTCGGCGGCCTGCTCCACCACCACCTCGTGCACCAGGTCGGCCCGCTCGTCCCGGTCCCGGGCGCGCAGCTCCACCGGCCGCCGGTACACCACGATCCGGTCGGGCCGCCCGCCCCGGCCGCGCACCACCCCGCCCAGCGGAACGCCGTCCGCCTGCGGATCGCCCTCCGGCGGTCCGGACAGCCGCGGCACCTCCTGCACCTCGAAGGCCACCCCCTCCAGCTGCGGCAGCCGCCGCCGCAGCCGCTCCGCCGAGTCCTGGACCAGGGAGGCGAAGGTCTCCGACCGGCTGGCGGAGAGCGGCACCTGCGGAGGCGCCAGCGGGCCGCGCATGCCGCGGCCGTGCCGGTCCCGGTGGCGCCGCACCGGCGGCCCGGGAACGGGGGAGGAGACGCTGCTCGGCTCGTTCTTCATCGCCTCTGACCATAGAGGACGCCGGGCGGTGGCAGGTCACCTTACGGGGCGAACCGGTACGTCCCGGCCAGGATGCGGCGACACGGCCGGGTGACGCCCGGGTGATGCGTCGCGGCCCGCTCAGGAGTGCGGTACGGTCCAACATCGTGAGCCCCGTCCGACGCTGTTCGCGAACCGCCTGCGGTCGCCCCGCCGTGGCGACGCTCACGTATGTCTACGCGGATTCCACGGCAGTTCTCGGCCCGTTGGCCACGTACGCCGAGCCGCACTGCTACGACCTGTGCGCCGAGCACTCCGAGCGGCTGACCGCCCCGCGCGGCTGGGAAGTGGTGCGCCTCGCCGTGGACACCACCGTCGCCCGCCGGCCCAGCGGGGACGATCTGGAGGCACTGGCCGACGCCGTGCGCGAGGCCGCCCGCACCCCGCCCCCGGCCGAGCCGCCGCCCGGCCGCGCCGCCCCCGGGGCCGACCCCATGGAGGTCGCCCGCCGCGGCCACCTGCGGGTTCTGCGATCGCCCGATTCCTGATCCCCGCGTAACATCCGGCCGGTACAGTGAACGGCGCCGCCGAGCGCAATGGGTGGCAACGGCTGCACACACCGTCAACCGAGACCCAAGGGGTGAGCTGTGCCGGACCTGTCGCAGATCGTCAAGGCATACGACGTGCGAGGCGTGGTCCCGGATCAGTGGGACGAGAACCTCGCCAGGCTGTTCGGGGCGGCCTTCGTCACCACGCTCCGGAACGCCGGTGAGGACCCCGCCACCGGCATCGTCATCGGCCATGACATGCGTCCGTCCTCGCCCGGCCTGTCCCGCGCCTTCGCCGAGGGCGCGGCCTCGCTCGGCACGGACGTCACCGAGATCGGACTCTGCTCGACGGACCAGCTGTACTACGCCAGCGGCGCGCTCGGCATGCCGGGCGCCATGTTCACCGCCAGCCACAACCCGGCCCAGTACAACGGCATCAAGATGTGCCGGGCCGGGGCCGCGCCGATCGGCCAGGACAGCGGACTGGCCGAGATCCGCTCCCTCACCGAGCAGTGGCTGGAGCGGGGCGCACCGGAACCGGCCGCCACACCGGGCACGATGACCGGGCGCGACACCCTCGGCGACTATGCCGGGCATCTGCGCACCCTGGTGGATCTGACCGGAATCCGCCCCCTGAGGGTCGTGGTGGACGCCGGCAACGGCATGGGCGGGCACACCGTCCCCACCGTCCTGGACGGGCTGCCGATCACCCTGGACGCGCTCTACTTCGAACTCGACGGCACCTTCCCCCACCACGAGGCCAACCCGCTGGACCCGGCCAACATCGTGGACCTCCAGGCCCGGGTGAAGGAGACCGGCGCCGACATCGGCCTGGCCTTCGACGGCGACGCCGACCGCTGCTTCGTGGTGGACGAGCGCGGCGAGCCGGTCTCGCCCTCCGCGATCACCGCCCTGGTCGCCGCCCGCGAACTGGCCAGGCACCCGGGCGGCACGGTGATCCACAACCTGATCACCTCCTGGTCGGTGCCCGAGGTGGTGCGGGAGAACGGCGGCACGCCGGTGCGCACCCGGGTCGGGCACTCCTTCATCAAGGCCGAGATGGCCCGGCACGGCGCGGTCTTCGGCGGCGAGCACTCCGCGCACTACTACTTCCGCGACTTCTGGAACGCCGACACCGGCATGCTGGCGGCACTGCACGTGCTGGCGGCGCTCGGCGGTCAGCCCGAGCCGCTGTCCCGGCTGGTCGCGCAGTACGACCGGTACGCCGCCTCGGGCGAGATCAACAGCCGGGTGGACGACCAGGCCGGGCGACTGGCCGCGGTGCGCGCCGCCTACGCCGGCCTGCCCGGCGCGACCGTGGACGAGATGGACGGCCTCACCGTCACCTCCGGCGAGTGGTGGTTCAACCTGCGCCCGTCCAACACCGAGCCGCTGCTCCGGCTCAATGTGGAGGCCCGCGACCAGGACACCGTCGCCAAGATCCGCGACGAGGTCCTGACCCTCGTCCGCGGCTGACCCGGCCGGCTCCCGAGGGCTGCGCCCCCGCCGCCGCGGCGGGGCGCGGCGGCCGGGCCGGGGTCCGGGGCGGCGCGCGGC
>NZ_WTLH01000102.1:14724-22694 GCF_011421595.1 Streptomyces sp. YIM 98790
GGTCCGGGGCGGCGCGCGGCCCCGGCACGCGCTCCCGGCAGCGGGGCCGCCGCTGCGTGGCTGGCGGGGAGCGGCGCCGGTAGGGTGACCGGGAGGGGCCGGCGACGGCTCCTCCCCGCCCGGCGCGCACGGACAGCCGCGCACGGACAGCCGCGCACGGGCAGAAGCACATCAAGCAGACAAGTGAGGACACCCATGCCGCCCGTGGAAGCCGGTCTTCTGGAGATCCTCGCCTGCCCGGCCTGCGGCTCCGCGCTGCGCGCCGGCGAGGACGGCAGCGAGCTCATCTGCACGAACGAGAGCTGCGGCCTCGCCTACCCCCTCCGCGACGACATTCCCGTCCTGCTGGAGGACGAGGCACGCAGGCCGTCCTGACCCCTCCTGAGACACTTCCCGGACCTCCCCGGCCACCCCCGGGCGAATCGGAGTCCCGACATGATCGACGAATCGCTGCTGGACGCCCCCGACGCGCTCGACCGGGCCGATCTGCGCGGACTGCTGCGCTCCGTCGCCGCCTCCGGCGCCCAGGTGCGCACCGCGCTGCGCGCCGTCCAGGAATCGCCGGTGCCCCGGCTGCAGCCCGACGGCCGCCCCGGCACCGTACTGGTGGCCGGGCCCGGTCCGGACACCGCGCTCACCGCCGGCCTGCTCTCCGCGCTGATCGACGAGAACGTCCGGGTCGCCCGGCTCCCCGCCACCGGCGCGCTCGCCGCGCCCGGCGCCCTGCGCTGGCCGCTGCCGCACTGGGCCGGAGCCCTGGACCTGCTCCTGATCACCAGCACCGACGGCAGCGAGCCCGGCCTCGGCGAACTGCTGGAGACCGCCTACCGCCGCGGCCTGACCGTGGTCACCGTGGCCCCGGACCGCTCCTCGCTCTCCGACCTCACCCTGCGCCGCCGCAGCCTGACCATAGAGCTGACCCACGCCCCGCGCGTGGAGCTGCCCGCCCACCCCGCCGCCCCCGGACCGCAGTGGTCCCTGGTCACCCCGCTGCTCTACCTCTGCGGCCGGCTCGGACTGTGCGCCGCCGGCGAGGACGCCCTGCTCGCCCTGGCCGACCGGCTGGACGCCACCGCCGAGCGCTGCGGCCCGGCCGTCCCGGTGGACGCCAACCCGGCCAAGGCGCTGGCCGCCGAGTTCGCCGGCTCGCTGCCGCTGCTGTGGAGCGACGGCCTGCTCGCCTCGGCCGCCGCCCGGCACGGCGCCGCCACCCTGACCGGCCTGTCCGGCCTGCCCGCGCTCAGCGCCGACCTGCCCGAGGCCATGACCGCGCACGGGGCGCTGCTCGGCGGCAGTCTCACCGGCGGCCCGGAGGCCGACGACTTCTTCCGCGACCGGGTCGAGGAGCCACCCGCGCTGCACGCCCGCGTGGTGCTGCTGCGCAGCCCGGCCGTGCTGGAGCCGCCGGGCAGCAACTTCGGCAACGGCGGCGGGGCCGAGCGCCCCGAGCGCCCCGGGCGCCAGGCCGGCACCCGGTTCAGCGCCGCCGACGCCGCCCGGGAACTGGCCGTGGAACAGGGCGCCGCCCTCAGCGAGCTGACCCCGACCGACCTGAGCACCCCGCTGGAGGCCGCCGCCGAGCTGATCGCCCAGCTCGATTTCACCGCCGTTTACCTGGCGCTCACCTCCAGCAACCGATCATGACCCGGCGGGCCGGGCCCTCCCGGCCACCGGCCCGCCTGCTCCCCACCGCCGGATCCGCCGCCGGGCACCGCCCGCTCACCGCACGGGAACCACCGTTATGGACCGTCTCGTCAACGCCGTCCGCCCCTACGCCTGGGGCTCCACCACCGCCCTCCCGGAGCTGCTGGGCACCGAGCCCACCGGCCAGCCCCAGGCCGAACTGTGGATGGGCGCCCACCCCGGCGCCCCCTCCCTGGTGGACCGCGGCGACGGCGGCCCCGTCCCGCTCAACGAGCTGATCGCCGCCGACCCGGAGCGGGAGCTCGGCCGCGCCGCCGCCCAGGCCTTCGGGCCCCGCCTGCCGTTCCTGCTCAAGGTGCTGGCCGCCGCCTCCCCGCTCTCCCTCCAGGTCCACCCCGACCTGGCCCAGGCGCAGGCCGGTTTCGACGACGAGGAAGGCCGCGGCATCCCGCCCGCCGCTCCGCACCGCAACTACAAGGACGCCAACCACAAGCCCGAGCTGATCTGCGCGCTCACCCCGTTCGAGGGCCTGTGCGGCTTCCGCCCCGCCGCAGAGACCGCCGGGCTGCTCGCCGCGCTCGACGTCGACCAGCTCAAGCCCTACGCCGACATCCTGGGCGCCGCCCGCCCCGAGGACGCCGCCCTGCGCGAGGTCTTCACCGCCGTCCTCACCGCCGACCGCACCGCGGTGGCCGAAACCGTGCACCTGGCCGCCGAGGCCGCCCGCCGCCGCGCCGGCGAGGGCGGCCCCTGGGCCACGGCCTGCGCCGCGTACGCCGCCATCGCCCAGGAGTACCCCGGCGACCCGGGCGTGCTCGCCGCCATGCTGCTCAACCATGTGCGCCTCCAGCCCGGGGAGGCCCTCTTCCTGGACGCCGGCGTGCCGCACGCCTACCTCAGGGGCATGGGCGTGGAGATCATGGCCAACTCCGACAACGTGCTGCGCTGCGGCCTGACCCCCAAGCACGTGGACGTGCCCGAGCTGCTGCGCATCGTGCGCTTCGAGGGCGGCGAAGCGGGCGTGCTGCGCCCGGAGGCGGGCCCGGAGGGCGAGGAGGTGTACACCACACCGGTCAGCGAGTTCCGGCTGTCCCGCTATGTGCTGGCCCCCGGCGCCGAGCCGCGCGCCCTGCCCGCCGGCCTGCCGCAGATCCTGCTCTGCACCGACGGCATGATCGGCCTCGCCGGCGGCCCGGGCGGGCGCGAGCTGACCCTGCGGCGCGGCGAGTCCGCCTACGTGCCGGCCGACCAGCGCACGGTGCGGGCGGAAGGCCCCGGCACGGTCTTCCGCGCCACCGTCCGGCTCTGAGCATCCGGCACAGGGCCGGGGCGGTTTTCGGACGGTGCGTCATACGGCCTTGAAGCCGCCCACCGCCCGGCTGCTAGATTCGGTGACGACCGCAGTATCACGTCGCTGCTGATGGCAGTCGGGGCGGCCCGCCGGACGGGCCCGTGCCCGGCCGAGGGGAAAGAAGGCCCTCCGACGGACCGGTGCGGCCAGGGGAAGCCGCCCCCGCGCGCAACGGAACGGCGCGGGCGCTGCCCCGTCCCCGGCGCACCCTGCCCGCCAAGACCGTCAGACGAGGAGCAGCCTCATGTCCGCAAGCGCGTCCGCACATCCCGACTTCAAGGTCGCCGATCTCTCCCTTGCCGAGTTCGGCCGCAAGGAGATCACCCTCGCCGAGCACGAGATGCCCGGCCTGATGGCGATCCGCCGCGAGTACGCCGAGGCCAGGCCGCTGGCCGGCGCCCGCATCACCGGCTCCCTGCACATGACCGTGCAGACCGCCGTGCTGATCGAGACGCTGGTGGCGCTCGGCGCCGAGGTCCGCTGGGCCTCCTGCAACATCTTCTCCACCCAGGACCACGCCGCCGCGGCGGTCGCGGTGGGCCCCGAGGGCACCCCCGAGGACCCGCGCGGCATCCCGGTCTTCGCCTGGAAGGGCGAGACCCTGGAGGAGTACTGGTGGTGCACCGAACAGGCGCTGACCTGGCCCGGCACCCCCACCGGCGGACCCAACATGATCCTGGACGACGGCGGCGACGCCACCCTGCTGGTGCACAAGGGCGTGGTGTGCGAGAAGGACGGCCAGGTGCCCGCCTCGGAGACCGCCGGCAGCGAGGAGGAGGCCGTCATCCTGCGGCTGCTGGCCCGCACCCTGGGCGAGTCGCCGCAGAAGTGGACCCAGCTCTCCTCCGAGATCCGCGGGGTCACCGAGGAGACCACCACCGGCGTCCACCGGCTGTACGAGATGCAGCGCGAGGGCACCCTGCTCTTCCCGGCCGTCAACGTCAACGACTCGGTCACCAAGTCGAAGTTCGACAACAAGTACGGCTGCCGCCACTCGCTGGTCGACGGCATCAACCGCGCCACCGATGTGCTGATCGGCGGCAAGGTGGCGGTGATCTGCGGCTACGGCGACGTCGGCAAGGGCTGCGCCGAATCGCTGCGCGGCCAGGGGGCCCGGGTGATCATCACCGAGATCGACCCCATCTGCGCCCTCCAGGCCGCCATGGACGGCTACCAGGTGGCCCGGCTGGAGGACGTCGTCGACACGGCCGACATCTTCATCACCGCCACCGGCAACAAGGACGTCATCCGCGCCGAGCACCTGCTGCGGATGAAGCACCAGGCGATCGTCGGCAACATCGGCCACTTCGACAACGAGATCGACATGGCCGGCCTGGCCGCCGTCCCCGGCGTGGTCAAGGACGAGGTCAAGCCCCAGGTGCACACCTGGACCTTCACCGACGGCCGCTCGATCATCGTGCTCTCCGAGGGCCGCCTGCTGAACCTCGGCAACGCCACCGGCCACCCGTCGTTCGTGATGTCCAACAGCTTCGCGAACCAGACGATCGCCCAGATCGAGCTGTTCACCAAGACCGACGAGTACCCGATCGGCGTGTACACCCTGCCCAAGCACCTGGACGAGAAGGTCGCCCGGCTGCACCTGGACGCCCTCGGCGCCCGGCTCACCGAGCTCACCCCCGAGCAGGCCGCCTACATCGGCGTCCCGGTCCAGGGCCCGTACAAGTCCGAGCACTACCGCTACTGACCGGCCTCCGGTCCACGACGCGCCGCGGCCGCCCGGAGCACCCCCTCCCGGCGGCCGCGCCCCGTCGTCTCCTCCGTCCCCTGTCCCGACCGCCCAGGGCGCCTGTACCGACATGCCGCGTGGCCGCTACCTCCTCCACGATCCCCACGACCGCACCCCGCTCGGCGAGGAGCGGTTCCAGTGCGCGCCCGGACCCTCCGGCTGGCGCTACACCGCCCGCCGCCTCACCCCGGACGGCCGGACCTCCGGCTCGGTCGACCTCACCCTGGACCAGCTCGGCCGCCCTCTGCGCCTGGAGCTGCGGGCCGGCCGGTGGCAGGTGCGCGGCGCCGCCCTGGACGGGCTGAGCTGGGTGCGCACCGACCCGGCCGGCGAGCACGCCGAGCCCGGCAGCGTCCGGGCCCATGCCTTCACCGGCAGTTCACCGGCCCACCTGGTCGCCGTTGCCCGCCTGCTGCGGCTCACCGCCGGCGGCCCGGCCGCCCGGGTCCGGCTGCTCGCCCTCACCGAGCCCGTCCTGGCCCCGCGCACCCTGGACCAGAGCTGGACCCTGCTCGGCAGCACACCGCACCACGACCGGACGGGGAGCGAGATCACCAGCGAGATCACCGTCGACGACTACCAGGTCGACGACCTGGAGACCGGCGAACGCCGGATGGTGCACCTCAGCGGCGACATCGTGCTCGCCGCTCCCGGCATCGAACTGGACGACCTGGACGCGCCCCCTTCCGACTGGTCCACGGCCGCGGCCTGACCCGCTGCACCCCCTGCCGTGCCGTGCCCGGCCGCGCCCGGCCGCGCGGTCACGCCGGCGGCACGAACCCGCCGCTCCCGCCCCTGCCTCCGGCACCGGCACCGCCGGTGTGCTGCCCTGCCCCGGACGGCTCGCCCGGCGGCCCCGCCGACGGGACAGCCGGCGGCGGGGACGGAGGTGCCGTCCGCTCCGGAGGCCGCCCCGGCCGGAACCCCTCCCCGAGGAGCAGCGCCTGCCGTACCTGCTGCTCCTCCACCTGCAACCGCCACGCGTCACGCCGCTGCCGCTCCCAGGCCACCCCCCGCAGATACCTGGCCGGGTCGGCCCCGGGCGGCGCCGGCCTGCCCGTCAGCCGCACCAGATCGCCGGCCAGCCGCTCCGCCATGGACCGCCCCACCCGGGCGTCCATCTTCGGCAGCCGGGCCAGCAGCTGCCGCACGGTGAGCCACAGCCCGTCCGGCACCCGGGACAGATCAAGCTCCGCGAACTGCCCCGCCAGCTCCGGCGGGGGCGGCGGCAGCGGCCAGGCACGCGGCGCCGGTATCCGCTCGCGCACCACCAGCGTCCCGGCGAACACATCCCCGATGCGACGCCCCCGCTCGGACACCAGCGAGGCGATGCACGCCACCGACCCGGTGGTCAGCAGGATCTCCACCACCCCGACCAGGCCCCGCACCAGCGCATGCCGGAACCGGACCGGGCCGCCGTCGCCGCGCACCACCCGGAGCCCGAAGATCAGCTTGCCCAGCGACTTGCCGCGGGACAGTGTCTCCACCGCCACCGGCACCCCCACCAGGATCAGCGCCAGCAGCCCCGTCGCCGTCGCCGCCGACGCCGCGAACCCGAGATCCTGCACCGCGCTGAGCAGCACCAGCGTCACCAGGTAGTAGCCGGCGAGCAGCACGGCCAGATCGATGGCGATGGCCAGTGCCCGGCTCAGCAGCTTCGCGGGCTGCAGACCCAGGACAACGGCGTCGCCGGTCACCGGATTGCTCATGGCCGCCCATCCTCCCCGCGTCCGTCCCGTACGGCCAGTCCGTACTGATCACCAATCGGACACACCGCCGACCCGGGCACTGCCTCCACCCCTCATCGTCTGAGAAGGTCGTGCCATGGACGTCGACGTGTTCGTGGCCGCGCACCGCCACGAGTGGGACCGGCTGGCCCAGCTGCTGCGCCGCAGCCGGCGGCTCAGCGGTGCCGAGACGGACGAGCTGGTGCTCCTGTACCAGCGCACCGCCACCCATCTCTCCCAGCTCCAGAGCTGGGCACCCGACCCGGCCGTGGTCAACCGGCTCACCACGCTGGTGGCCCGGGCCCGGAGCGTGGTGGTCGGCACCCGGCGCGCCACCTGGCGGGACGCACTGCACTACTTCACCGCCGGGTTCCCGGCCGCGTGCTACCGCACACGCCACTGGTGGCTGCCCACCGCCCTGGTCTTCATCCTGGCCACCGCGGGCATCGGGGCCTGGATCGCCGGCAGCCCCGAGGTGCAGGCCACCATCGGCGCCCCCGAGGAGCTGCGGGAGATGACCCGCCCCGGCGGCGGCTACGAGACGTACTACTCCAGCAGCCCGGCCGCGGCCTTTTCCTTCCAGGTCTGGACCAACAACGTGGTGGTCGCGGGCATCTCCCTGACCCTGGGCGTCTTCCTGGGAATTCCTGTGCTCTGGGTGCTGTTGCAGAATGCAGTGAACGTCGGCACCGGCGTGGGCCTGATGGCCGCGGCGGACCGGCTGGACGTCTTCCTCGGCCTGATCCTCCCGCACGGCCTCCTCGAACTCACCGCTGTGTTCATCGCGGCGGGGGTGGGGCTCCGGCTGGGCTGGACGGTGATCGACCCGGGGCGCCTGACCCGGACCGCGGCCCTGGCCCGGGAGGGCCGCGCCGCCCTGGGCATGGTGATCGGCCTCACCCTGGTGCTGCTGGTCTCCGGCCTGATCGAAGGGCTGGTCACTCCCTCGCCGCTGCCCACCTGGGCCCGCATCGGCATCGGGGTGGCGGTGGAGACGGCCTTCCTCTGCTACGTCCTCATCGTCGGCCGCCGTGCCGTCCGTGCGGGCGAGACGGGGGATGTGGCCACCGCGGACCGCGAGGACGAGCTGCCGGTGGCCGCCTGATCGGCGGCCCCGGATCTCTGCTTGACAGCCATCCGGGGGACGCGTAATGTAGTCCGAGCTGCCACCGCCGAGGACTGAAAAGCCGCCCGGCAGAGCAGCGCGGTGAAGCCGCAGCGGAGCCCCATTCCGGGATTCCGCAGCGAGCCACCGACTCCGACTCACTTCCCTCAACGGGCCCGGTTTCCGTGCGCACTCAGCGCGGTGAAATCAGCCCCGCGGAGATGTGGTAGCGTCGGAAGCACCGAAACGGAGAAACACCCGGAGGGATTCCCGAGAGGGTTACCGAAGGCAGTGTCCGTTCCTTGAGAACTCAACAGCGTGCCAAAAGTCAACGCCAGATATTTGGCAACCCCGTCGCCATGGGGCCGGATGTGTGTCCGGTTGTCCGTGGTGGAT
>NZ_WTLH01000103.1:0-382 GCF_011421595.1 Streptomyces sp. YIM 98790
GGCAGCCGCCGCCCGGGCGGGCCGGCCCCGGGCGAGGTGTGGCACCGTGCGCTGATCCGGGTCCCGCTGGGCGGCGGTGCCCCGCTCGCTGCGGCCCTCAAGGCGGCCCAGGCCACCCGCCTCGCCCACGGCGACACCGTCACCGCGCGGGTCCGCATGGACCCCTCGGACATCGGCTGACTCCCGCCGGGCGCCTGCGGAGCGCGGGAGCGGGGCCGCTGCGGGGGCGTGGAGCCATGCCCCCGCCGCCCCGCCCCCGGGCGCCGCCTGTCCCCGCCGCCCGGAAGGACCCCGCCGGTGAGGGCGGGGCGACCGGGCGTCCGCCGCGGGTGGGGCCCCGTCGGCCCCGCCTTCGCCGGCGACGGGCTCAGCCGCTGCGGGG
>NZ_WTLH01000103.1:446-22359 GCF_011421595.1 Streptomyces sp. YIM 98790
AGCACCCCGGTGCGGGCCGGGTCCGGCGCCGGGCGGGCGGCGGGCACCGCCGTGGGCTCCGCGCGGCCCGGCTCCGCGGGCGGTGCCGGAGGCGTGCGGCGGGAGCCGTAGCGGCGGTGCACCGCCTGTTTGGTCACGCCCAGGGCCGAGCCCACCGCGTCCCAGGAGAAACCCAGCGAGCGGTCGAAGTCCACGGCCGCCGTGACCAGTGCCTCCACACTCTCCCGCAGCTCCTGGGCCAGACGCACGGTCGGCGCCGGGGCCCGGCCGTACACCACGAAACCGTTGGTGGAGGAGGTGCGGCGGGGACGGTAGACATTGCCCAGCTGCGTGGTGAGCGTGCGCAGTGCGTCCACTTGGCGGCGCACCCTTTCGATGTCCCGTACCAGCATGTGCAGACTGGCCCGTGCCTGGGCGTCGGGGGAGTGGTCGGCCATGATCAGCCTCTCGAACCGGAGAGAGCGGGGCCGTGGCCCGGCCCCCGGGCGGTCAATCCGCCTTGACCAACGTCCGACCGCCGGGGTGGTCACGCCGGGAGGCGCATCAACTCCCCCGGGAGGCGCGCGCAGTCGGTGCGCCACCGCGGCCCGGACCCTCCGGCCGTAGACTGTTGCGTCCGCGCCGGGCACCGGGACCAGCCGGGCACCGGGACCGATCCCAGGACCAGTACAGAGGTGACTGCCGCACCATGAGGCTCGTCTTCGCAGGTACCCCCGAGGTGGCCGTGCCGTCGCTGGACGCCCTGCTGTCCGCCGGGCGGCACCGGGTCGTGGCCGTGGTGACCCGGCCGGACGCCCCGGCGGGCCGCGGCAGGCGGCTGGCGGCCAGCCCGGTCGCGGAGCGCGCCGAGGAGGCCGGGATCGAGGTCCTGAAGCCGGAGACCCCGCGCGACCCGGCCTTCCTGGAGCGGCTGCGCGCGATCGCGCCCGACTGCTGCCCGGTGGTCGCCTACGGCGGGCTGCTGCCCCAGGCGGCCCTGGACATCCCGCCGCACGGCTGGGTCAACCTGCACTTCTCGCTGCTGCCGGCCTGGCGCGGCGCCGCTCCCGTGCAGCACGCCGTCATGGCGGGCGACGAGATCACCGGCGCCAGCACCTTCCGGATCGAGAAGGGGCTGGACTCCGGGCCGGTCTACGGCACCGTGACCGAGCGCATCCGGCCCGCCGACACCAGCGGGGACCTGCTCACCCGCCTCGCCTTCGCCGGCGCCGGGCTGCTCGCCGCCACCGTCGACGGCATCGAGGACGGCAGCCTGAAGCCCGTTCCGCAGCCCGCCGACGGTGTCACCCTGGCCCCCAAGATCACCGTCGAGGACGCCCAGGTCGACTGGCGGGCACCGGCGTTGCGGGTGGACCGGGTGGTGCGCGGCTGCTCGCCCGTCCCCGGCGCCTGGACGGTCTTCCGCGGCGAGCGGCTCAAGCTGCGGCAGGTGACCCCGTGCCCGGACGTCACCGGACTGGCGCCCGGCGAACTCGCCGTGGGGAAGCACCATGTGCACGCCGGTACCGGCTCGCACGCCGTGGAGCTGCTCTGGGTGCAGCCGCAGGGCAGGAAGCCGATGGCCGCGGCCGACTGGGCGCGCGGGGTCCGGGTCTCCTCCGGCGAGCAGCTCGGCCACTGACGCCGTGGCGCCCTGACGCCGTGGCGTCCCGGGCCGTGGCGCCCCGGGCCGTGGCGCCCCGGGCCGTGACGTCACGGGCCGTGGCGCCCCGGGCCGTGACGTCGCGGGGTACGCTGCCCGGCGCGCCGCGGGTGCCGGGCGGTCCGGCGGCGGCGGGGCGTACCGTCGTACCGGGCCCGCCGTTTCCCCGCCGGGTCCACCGCAGCGGCCGGGCGTGTCCCCGTTCCCGTCCCGGCCGGCGCGCCGACGCACCCCGCGGCCCCCGCGTGCGCCGCGCGTCACCTCCCACATCCGCCCCCGTACCGCCGGAGCACCGATCGTGAGCACTCGGCCGCGCCGACCCGCCGCCCCCGCCCCGTCCTCCTCCCCGCAGCGCCGCTACCGGCGCCCCCGGAAGGACCCGGTGCGGCTGGTGGCGCACCAGGCCCTGCGGGCCGTGCAGGAGCGCGACGCCTACGCCAACCTGGTGCTGCCGCCGCTGCTTGCCAAGGCGCGCCGGGCGGGCGAACTCGACGCGCGGGACGCCGCCCTGGCCACCGAGCTGGTCTACGGTGCCCTGCGCCACCAGGGCACCTACCGGGCGGTGCTGGCCGCCTGCGTGGACCGGCCGCTGGACCGGGTCGACCCGCCGGTGCTGGACGTGCTGGTGCTCGGCGCCCACCAGCTGCTGGGCACCCGGATTCCCAGCCACGCAGCGGTCTCCACCGCCGTGGAACTGGCCCGCTCGGTGCTCGGCGACGGCCGGGCCAAGTTCGTCAACGCGGTCCTGCGCAAGGTGGCCCGGCGCAGCCGGGAGGAGTGGCTGGCGGAGGTCGCCCCGGACTGGGACGGCGACCCGGAGGGGCACCTGAGCGTGGTGCACTCGCATCCGCGGTGGGTGGTCTCCGCGCTGTGGGACGCGCTGGGCGGGGACCGGGCGGACATCGAGGCGCTGCTGGCCGCGGACAACCAGCGGCCGGAGGTCACCCTGGCCGCCCGGCCGGGCCGGGCCACCGCCGCGGACCTGCTGCGCGAGGCCGGGGCGGGGCGAGGCGGCGAGGGAGTGCAGGAAGGCGAGGGAGGGGGAGGGGACGACGAGGGCGAGAACGGGGAGAACGGCCGGGAGGGGGAGAACGGCGGCGGGGAGCTGGCGGCGGGCCGCTGGTCCCCCTGGGCGGTCCGGCTGGCGCACGGCGACCCGGCGGCCGTGGCCGCGGTCCGCGACGGCCGGGCCGGGGTGCAGGACGAGGGCAGCCAGCTCACCGCTCTCGCCCTGGCCGCCGCCCCGCTGGACGGCGGCCCGGACGCCCACTGGCTGGATCTGTGCGCGGGGCCCGGCGGCAAGGCCGCCCTGCTGGCCGGGCTGGCCGCGGAGCGCGGAGCGCGGCTGCTGGCCGCCGAGAAGCAGCCGCACCGGGCCCGGCTGGTGGCCCGTGCCCTGGCCGGCACGCCCGGCCCGTACCAGGTGATCGCCGCCGACGGCACCCGGCCGCCGTGGCGGCCGGGCGCCTTCGACCGGGTGCTCGCCGATGTGCCGTGCACCGGGCTGGGCGCGCTGCGCCGCCGCCCGGAGGCGCGCTGGCGCCGCCGGCCGGAGGACCTGGCGCAGCTCGGGCCGCTCCAGCGGGCGCTGCTGCGCCGGGCGCTGGAGGCGGTACGGCCGGGGGGCGCGGTGGCCTACGTGACGTGCTCGCCGCATCTGGCGGAGACCCGCGCGGTGGTGGACGACGTGCTGCGCCGGCCGGGAGCGGGGCCGGTGGCCCAGCGGCTGGACGCCCGTCCGCTGCTGCCGGGTGTTCCGGCACTGGGCGACGGCCCCGATGTCCAGCTCTGGCCGCATCTGCACGGCACCGACGCCATGCACCTCACCCTGCTGCGCCGCATCCGCTGAGCCCGCGCCCCGGTTCCTCCGCCGGGGGAGCGGGGGCGGGGGTGCGGCGGGGATGCTGAATACTGAGGGCATGGCACAGATCAATCCCAGCATTCTGGCGGCCGACTTCGCGCGTCTGGCCGCCGAGGCCGAGGCCGTCGAGGGCGCCGACTGGCTCCATGTGGACGTCATGGACAACCACTTCGTGCCCAATCTGACCCTCGGCGTCCCGGTGGTGGAGTCGCTGCGCAAGGCCACCGGCATTCCGCTGGACTGCCACCTGATGATCGAGAACCCGGACCACTGGGCGCCGCGCTATGTGGAAGCCGGCGCGGGCTCGGTCACCTTCCACGTGGAGGCCGCCGCCGCCCCCGTGCGGCTGGCCAGGGAGATCCGTGCCAAGGGGGCGCGGGCGGCGATGGCGCTCAACCCCGCCACCCCGGTCGAGCCCTATGAGGATCTGCTGCCCGAGCTCGACATGCTGCTGCTGATGACCGTCGAGCCGGGCTTCGGCGGCCAGAAGTTCCTCGATCTGGTGCTGCCCAAGATCCGCCGCGCCCGGCGGATGATCGAGCGGCACGGCCTGAAGCTCTGGCTCCAGGTGGACGGCGGGGTCTCGGCCGGGACCATCGAGCGCTGCGCCGAGGCCGGTGCCGACGTCTTCGTGGCCGGTTCGGCGGTCTACGGCGCGGACGATCCGGCCGCGGCCGTGGCCGGGCTGCGCAGGCAGGCCGAGGCCGCCGCGGCCCGGCGCTCCGCATGACCGGCGGACCGCCGGCCGCAATGTGACGCAGGTCACGGGGGGATCGCCCTCGGCGGGCCGGGGGCGCGGGGTGAAAGCCGCATCAGGGACGGAAGGGCGTGCGGCGCGCCACGGGGGCGCGAAGTGTCGCGGGACCGTCGGCGGCAGCCGGGTGAAGAACCGGCGACATCCTGGTCAATGCGGTCATCCGGCCGGGTGCACCGTGCACATGACGGATCACGCCCCCCGCGGATCTGCGAGGATGAACGGGCAGGACACAGCGGGACAGCAACGGGGAAGACAGAGAGGTGAGTGCGGTGGCCGCCGGACGGTCAGCCACGAGAATGGGCCCCGCCGAGCTGATGCAGGCGGCGGCCATGGCCCGCCGCTTCTACCTGGAGGGGAAATCCAAGATCCAGATCGCCGACGAGTTCGGCGTGAGCCGCTTCAAGGTCGCCAGGGTGCTCGAGTCCGCTGTCGAGCACGAACTGGTCCGGATCGAGATCCGGGTGCCCGCCGAGCTTGACGCCGAGCGCTCCGACGCGCTGCGCGCCCGCTTCGGCCTCCGCCACGTGGTGGTCGCCGAGTCGCCGGCCGACGCGCCCGCCAACGCGCACGACGCCGACCACCTGGGCGAGGTCGCGGCCGACCTGATGAGCGAGCTGGTCAACGAGGGGGACGTGCTGGGTCTGGCCTGGGGCCGCTCCACCATCCACATGGCGGCCGCCCTGAAGGAGCTGCCGCCGTGCACCGTGGTGCAGCTGACCGGCGTCTACGACGTGGGCACCGCGGAGCGCGGCTCGGTGGAGGCGGTCCGCCGCGCGGCCGCCGTCTCCGGCGGCGAGGCGCATCCCATCTACGCACCCATGCTGCTGCCGGACGCCCAGACCGCCGCCGCGCTGCGCGGCCAGACCGGCATCGCGCACGCCTTCGAGTACTTCGACAAGGTGACCATCGCGGCCGTCTCCATCGGCTCCTGGGAGGCCGGCGTCTCCACCGTGCACGACATGCTCAGCGGCGAGGAGCGGGCGCACTACGCCTCCCTGGGGGTCGCCGCCGAGATGTCGGCGCACCTGTTCGACCTGGAGGGCCGGTCCATCGGGCGGGATCTGGGCGAGCGGTGCATCACCGTGGAACCCGAGCGGCTGCGGCGGATTCCCGAGGTGGTGGCCATCGCGGGCGGGCGGCGCAAGGGCGACGCCATCGCGGCCGTGCTCCGCTCCGGTCTGGTGACCAGCCTGGTGACGGACACCGCCGCCGCCGACTATCTGCTCCAGGTGACGCCCGGCCGGCGCCCGGCGCTGGACCGGGTCGACCCGGCGGAGGGCTGACCCCTCCCGGTCCCGGCTTCGCCCGGCTCCGCCTGCCGCCGCGCCCTGCCCCGCTCCGCACCGGCTCCGGCCGCGATCGGGGACAATGGCGTAGGAGCCGCATGCCGCCGCCCGGTCCGGCCGGGCGCCGCCGATGCTGACCCCCACCCGCATGTCCGTACAACCGCAGGTGAGAGAGCCAGCATGCATTTTCTGAACGACGTCCGGCCGCCGTACGACCTGACCTACGACGACGTCTTCATGGTGCCGTCCCGCTCCGCGGTCGGCTCCCGGCAGGATGTCGATCTGACCAGCCCGGACGCCTCCGGCACCACCATCCCCCTGGTGGTGGCCAACATGACCGCGATCGCCGGCCGCCGGATGGCCGAGACGGTGGCCCGCCGCGGCGGCCTGGTGGTGATCCCGCAGGACATCCCGATCGACGTGGTGACCGAGGTCATCGGCTGGGTCAAGCGGCGTCATCTGGTGCTGGACACCCCGATCACCCTGGCCCCCGGCCAGACCGTGGCCGACGCCCTGGCGCTGCTGCCCAAGCGTGCGCACGGCGCGGGCGTGGTGGTCTCCGACGGCCGCCCGGTCGGCGTCGTCACCGAGAGCGACCTGACCGGCGTGGACCGGTTCACCCAGCTCTCCCAGGTGATGTCCACCGATCTGGTACTGCTGGACGCCGCCATGGACCCGCGCGAGGCGTTCCACCAGCTCGATGCGGCACACCGCAAGATCGCCCCGGCGGTGGACGCGGACGGGCGGCTGGCCGGCATCCTCAGCCGCAAGGGCGCGCTGCGGGCCACCCTCTACACCCCGGCGGTCGACGACCGGGGCCGGCTGCGCGTCGCCGCCGCCATCGGGGTCAACGGCGATGTGGCCGGCCGGGCCAAGGCGCTGCTGGACGGCGGCGCGGACGTGCTGGTGGTGGACACCGCACACGGCCACCAGGAGACCATGATCACCGCGCTGCAGGCGGTCCGGGCCCTGGACCCGCAGGTGCCCGTGGTGGCCGGCAACGTGGTGTCCGCGCAGGGCGTGCGGGATCTGATCGCGGCCGGAGCGGACATCGTCAAGGTCGGTGTCGGGCCGGGCGCCATGTGCACCACCCGGATGATGACCGGGGTCGGCCGCCCGCAGTTCTCCGCGGTGCTGGAGTGCGCCGAGGAGGCCCGCCGGCACGGCAAGCACGTCTGGGCGGACGGCGGCGTGCGGCATCCGCGCGATGTGGCCCTGGCGCTGGCCGCGGGCGCGTCCAATGTGATGATCGGCTCCTGGTTCGCCGGGACCCACGAGTCGCCGGGCGATCTCCAGCAGTCCGCGGACGGGCGGCTGTACAAGGAGAGCTTCGGCATGGCCTCGGCCCGCGCGGTGCGCAACCGCACCGCCGAGGAGTCCTCCTACGACCGGGCCCGCAAGGGCCTGTTCGAGGAGGGCATCTCCACCTCCCGGATGTACATCGACCCGGCCCGGCCGGGTGTGGAGGACCTGATCGACGCCATCGTCTCGGGCGTCCGCTCGGCCTGCACCTACGCCGGGGCGCGCGACCTGACCGAGTTCGCCGGGCAGGCGGTGGTCGGAGTGCAGAGCGCCGCCGGGTACGCCGAGGGCAAGCCGCTGCACGCGAGCTGGTGACCGCCGCTGCCCGTCTGGGGCCCGGAGCGGCCCCGGACGGGCAGCGGCGGCGGCGTGGTTCACTGCCCCTGTGCGACTGAACGAACTGGACGAGCGCATCGTGCGGGTGCTCGCCGAGAACGCCCGCCGGTCCTATGCCGACATCGGCGCCGAGGTCGGCCTCTCCGCCCCCGCGGTCAAGCGCCGGGTGGACCGGCTGCGCGAGCAGGGTGCGATCACCGGCTTCACGGTGCGGGTCGCGCCCGCCGCGCTGGGCTGGCGGATCGAGGGCCTGATCGAGATCTACTGCCGCTCCAAGACCTCGCCCGAGGACATCCGCCGCGGCCTGTCCCGCTACCCGGAGGTGGCGTCCGCCTCCACGGTCACCGGCGAGGCCGATGCCGTCGTCCAGGTCTTCGCCGCCGACATGCACCACTTCGAGACCGTGTTGGAACGCATCGCGGGCGAGCCGTTCGTGGAACGCACCAAGTCCGTGCTGGTGCTGTCCCCGCTGCTGCGCCGCTTCTCCTCGGGTACGCCGCTGGAACACGGCCCCGAGGGCTAGCGGCGGCCCGCGTGCAACGAATCGCCGCCCAGGGGCGGGAACGCGCAAGGGATCGTGCCCGGATGTGCAAGGGATGGGCCTTGTCGGCCGGGCGGGCCGGACCGTACCGTCGAGGCGTTCCCTCCGATGGCAATAAACCCGTACGTCCGGCTGTTCCGGATACGTCCGGCTGTGTCAGGCTTGCGAGGTTTCCATGACGCCGCTGCGCATCGCGCTCCGCCAGGGCCCGCCCGGGCCGCCCGCCGGTCCCGCCGCCGGCCTGGCCGCCCTGGACGACGACGCCCGGCGGGCCGCCGCCGCGGGCGCCCGCCTGCTGGTCACCCCCGAGCTGTCGCTGACCGGCTACGCGCTCGGCGATGCCGCCGGCGCCGCCCGGCTGGCCCAGCCCGCCGACGGCCCCTGGGCCGCCGCGGTCGCGGAGACCGCCGCCCGGCACGGCGTGGCCGTCGTCTACGGCTGGCCCGAGCGCGGCGCCGCGGGCGTGCACAACAGCGTGCAGCTCATCGGCCCGGACGGGGCCCGCCTCGCCGTCTACCGCAAGACCCACCTGTACGGCGGCTTCGAGACCGCCGCCTTTCTCCCCGGCGCCGAGCCGGTCGTCCAGACCGGGCTGGACGGCCTCCGCATCGGCCTGCTGATCTGCTACGACGTGGAGTTCCCGGAGACCGTGCGGGCGCATGCGCTGGCCGGCACCGACCTGCTGCTGGTGCCCACCGCGCTGATGCGGCCCTTCGAGGCGGTGGCCCGCACCCTGGTCCCCGCCCGGGCCCTGGAGAGCCAGCTCTACATTGCCTACGCCAACCGCTGCGGCCCCGAGGGCGAGCACCACTTCGCCGGGCTGAGCTGCCTGGCCGCCCCCGACGGCAGCGTGCCCGCGCGGGCCGGCACCGGCGGGGAGCTGCTGATCGCCGAGGCGGACCCGGAACTGCTGCGCGCCTCGCGTGCCGCCAGTCCCTACCTCCGGGACCGCCGGCCGGAGCTGTACGGCGCGCTCACCCGCGTGCCCGGCTGACCGTCCCGGCCGCTCTCCGGCCACCCCCGGCCCGGGCCCGGCGGGCGGCCCTGCCGCTCCCGGGCCTGCCGGCCGTGACTCCATCCCTCCGAACCCTCCGAACCCTCCGAACCCTCCGAACCCTCCGAACCCTCCGGACTGTCCGGACTGTCAGAACTCTTCTCTGCCCGCCCGCATCTTTCGCGCCTGTTCGCCTCTTCCCGGCATCTGTCCCGCATCTGTCCCGCATCAGCTCAGGAGAACGCCCGATGACGTCCACGGTGCCCAGCGCGGCTCATGACGAGCACCAGCCCGCCGCCCCGGACCTGCCCCCGGTCACCATGTTCGGCCCGGACTTCCCCTTCGCCTACGACGACTACCTGCGCCACCCGGCCGGGCTGGGCCAGATCCCGGCCACCGAGCACGGCACCGAGGTGGCCGTCATCGGCGGCGGCCTGTCCGGCGTGGTCACCGCCTACGAGCTGATGAAGATGGGCCTGAAGCCGGTGCTGTACGAGGCGGACCGGATCGGCGGACGGCTGCGCACCGAGACGTTCGAGGGCTGCGATCCGTCGCTGACCGCCGAGATGGGCGCCATGCGCTTCCCGCCCTCCTCCACCGCCCTCCAGCACTACATCGACCTGGTGGAGCTGGAGACCCGGCCGTTCCCCAACCCGCTCTCCCCGGCCACCCCCTCCACGGTGGTCGACCTGAAGGGCCGCAGCCACTACGCCCGCACCCTGGACGACCTGCCCGAGGTCTACCGCACGGTGGCCGACGCCTGGTCGGCCTGCCTGGAGGAGGGCGCCCGCTTCTCCGAGATGCAGCGCGCGATCCGGGAGCGCGACGTGGCCCGCATCCGGGACATCTGGGCGGCGCTGGTGGAGCGGCTGGACAACCAGACCTTCTACGGCTTCCTGTGCGACTCCGAGGCGTTCTCCTCCTTCCGGCACCGGGAGATCTTCGGCCAGGTCGGTTTCGGCACCGGCGGCTGGGACACCGACTTCCCCAACTCCATCCTGGAGATCCTGCGGGTCGTCTACACCGGCGCGGACGACGACCACCGCCTGATCGTGGGCGGCAGCCAGCGGCTGCCCGAGCGGCTCTGGGAGCGGGCGCCCGGCAAGATCGTGCACTGGCCGCAGGGCACCTCGCTGAGCGGGCTGCACGGCGGCACCCCGCGGCCGGCCGTCACCCGGCTGACCCGCACCGCGGGCAACCGGATCACCGTGACGGACGCCTCCGGCGCCATCCGCACCTACCGGGCCGCGGTGTTCACCGCCCAGTCCTGGATGCTGCTGTCCAAGATCGACTGTGATGACGAACTGCTGCCCATCGACCACTGGACGGCCGTGGAGCGCACCCACTACATGGAGTCCTCCAAGCTGTTCGTGCCGGTGGACCGGCCGTTCTGGCGGGACCCGGCGGTGGACGCGGACGGGCGTCCCACCGGACGCGACGTGATGTCCATGACGCTCACCGACCGGATGACCCGCGGCACCTACCTGCTGGAGGACGGCCCCGACCGCCCGGCGGTCATCTGCCTGTCCTACACCTGGTGCGACGACAGCCTGAAGTGGCTGCCGCTGAGCGCGCAGGAGCGGCTGGAGGTGATGCTGAAGTCGCTGCGCGAGATCTATCCGGGCGTCGACATCCGCAAGCACATCATCGGCAGCCCGGTCACGGTCTCGTGGGAGAACGAGCCCTGCTTCATGGGCGCCTTCAAGGCCAACCTGCCGGGCCACTACCGTTACCAGCGGCGGCTGTTCACCCATTTCATGCAGGACCGGCTGCCGGCGGACCAGCGCGGGCTGTTCCTGGCGGGTGACGACATCTCCTGGACCGCGGGGTGGGCCGAGGGCGCGGTGCAGACCGCGCTGAACGCCGTCTGGGGCGTGATGCGCCACTTCGGCGGTGCCACCGACCCGGGCAATCCCGGCCCCGGCGACATGTACGACTCCATCGCGCCGGTCGAGCTGCCGGAGGACTGAGCGCCGGCCGCGGGCCGGGTGGGGTGCCGGTGACCGGCGGTGCATGCCCACGGGAGGGGCAGGCCCCCTGGCCGTCGGCGGCCCGGTCCGCGACGATGGGCGGGCCGGGACGGGCCGCCGTGCACCCCGCCCTCACCCCCGCCCGGCACGGAGGCCGCCTGTGACCCATCCGCTGTTCCGGCTCACCGAGACGCAACTGCGGCGCCGCACCGGCGCCAAGTGGCAGCGCCATCCGCCCGATGTGCTGCCGCTGTGGGTGGCCGAGATGGACGTCCCGCTGCCCGGCCCGGTGGCCCGGGCGCTGACCGCGGCGGTGGCGCTGGGCGACACCGGGTACGCCACCGGCCTCGGCTATGCGGAGGCGGTGGACGCCTTCACGGTCAAGCGCTGGAACTGGCCGGTGCCCCCCGAGCGCACCGCCATGGTCGCCGACATCATGACCGGCCTGGTGGAGGTCGTCCGGCTGCTGACGGAACCCGGCGACACCGTGGTGATCAGCCCGCCCGTCTACCCGCCCTTCTACGGATTCCTGCGCAACGCCGGGCTGCGCGTCGCCGAGGCGCCGCTGGATCCGGCCGGGCGGCTGGACCCGGACGCGCTGGCCGGCGCCTTCCGGCGCGGCCCGGCCGTCTACGTGCTGTGCAGCCCGCACAACCCCACGGGCACCGTGCACACCGCGGAGGAACTGGCCGAACTGGCCCGGCTCGCCGGGCGGCACGGCGTCCGGGTGGTGGCCGACGAGGTGCACGCCCCGCTGGTGCTGCCCGGTGCGCGGTTCGTCCCCTATCTGACGGTGCCCGGAGCCGAGAACGCCTTCAGCCTGCTGTCCGCCTCCAAGGCATGGCAGCTGGCCGGCGCCAAGGCCGCGCTGGCCGTGGCCGGGCCCGGGGCGGGCGCCGACCTGGCCCGGCTGCCCGAGGAGACCGGCCACGGCCCCAGCCACCTCGGGGTGATCTCCCACATCGCCGCGTTCCGGCACTGCGACGACTGGCTGGACACCCTGCTGGCCGGACTGGACGACAACCGCCGGCTGCTCTCCCGGCTGCTGGCCGAGCACCTGCCGCAGGTGCGCTGCCGCCCGCCCGAGGGCGGCTACCTCGCCTGGCTGGACTGCCGGGAACTGGACCTCGGCGGCGATCCCGCCGGGGTCTTCCTGGACCGGGGGAGGGTGGCCCTCACCGACGGGCGCTCCTTCGGTGCCGGCGGCGCCGGACATGTCCGGCTGGCCTTCGCCACACCGCCGCCGCTGCTCCGCGAGGCCGTGCGCCGGATGGCCCGGGCAGCCACCGGCTGACCGGCACCCCGCCGCAGGCACGCACCGCCCGCGTCCCCGCTCCTGCTCCTGCTCCCGCTCACACCCCGCCCGGCACCCGCCGCGGCAGCAGCGCCGTACCGCCGCGCTCCCGCGGCGGCATCCCCCGCGGAAGCCGGCCGCCGGACCGCCGATCGTGATCGGTCGCAGGCGACCGCATGGGGAGAGACCGGAGCAGAAGCGGCCAGGATGACGCATATCCCGTTCACGCACGTGAAGCCGTCGTGACAGTCGTACGCTGGTCGGTTGCCGCTGCCGACCGAGCACGGAAGGAGCCCATGCATCACGACGCCCCCCGGTGGGATCCGCCTCCCAAGGACGCGGCCCACCCTCAGCCCCCCGCACAGGTCCGTCGTATCCTGCGTCTTTTCCGCCCCCACCACGGCCGGCTGAGCCTCGTCGCCCTGCTGGTCGGCGCGTCGTCCCTGGTCGGCGTCGCGTCCCCGTTCCTGCTCCGCGAGATCATCGACACCGCGCTGCCCGAGCGGCGCACCGGACTGCTCGCGCTGCTGGCCCTCGGCATGATCGGTGCCGCGGTGCTGAGCAGCATTTTCAGCGTTCTGCAGACCTTGCTCTCCACCCGCGTGGGCCAGCATGTGATGCACGATCTGCGCACCCGGGTCTACACCAAACTCCAGCAGATGCCGCTGGCCTTCTTCACCCGCACCCGCACCGGCGAGGTGCAGTCCCGGATCGCCAGCGACATCGGTGGCATGCAGGCCACCGTCACCTCCACCGCAACGTCCCTCGTATCGAATATCACCGCCGTGGTGGCCACCGTGGTCGCCATGCTCGCCCTCGACTGGCGTCTCACCCTGGTCTCGCTGGCCCTGCTGCCCTGCTTCGTGTGGGTGGCCCGCCGGGTCGGCCGGGAACGCAAGCGCATCGTCGCCCAGCGGCAGAAACAGATGGCCGGGATGGCCGCCCTGGTCACCGAGTCGCTGTCGGTCAGCGGCATTCTGCTGGGCCGCACCATGGGGCGGGCCGATTCCCTCACCCGTACCTTCACTGACGAATCGTCACGCCTGGTGGAGCTGGAGGTCCGCTCCAGCATGGCCGGCCGCTGGCGGATGGCCACCATCGGCATGATCATGGGCGCCATTCCGCCGCTGCTGTACTGGGCGGCCGGGGTGATGCTCCACCTCGGGGGCGGGGCGCCGTCCATCGGAACCCTGGTCGCCTTCGTCACCCTCCAGCAGGGGCTGTTGCGCCCGGCCGTGGGGCTGCTCTCGACCGGGGTGGACATCCAGGCGTCGCTCGCCCTGTTCCAGCGCATTTTCGAATACCTGGACCTGCGGGTGGACATCACCGAGCGGGCCGACCCGCGGCGGATCGAACGCGCCAGGGGTGTGATCCGCTTCGAGAACGTCTCCTTCTCCTACGAGCCCGGCGGCCGGCCGGTGCTCAGCAACATCGATCTCACCGTGCCGGCCGGCGGCAGTCTGGCGCTGGTGGGTGCCACCGGCGCGGGCAAGAGCACGCTCGGCTACCTGGTCCCGCGGATATACGACGTCACCTCCGGCCGGGTCACCCTGGACGGCATCGACGTACGGGACCTGGACTTCGACTCACTGGCCCGCGCGATCGGCGTGGTCTCCCAGGAGACGTATCTCTTCCACGCCTCGGTCGCCGACAACCTGCGGTTCGCCAAGCCGGACGCCTCGGACGAGGAGATCGAGGAGGCGGCCCGGGCGGCCCAGATCCACGACCACATCGCCGCCCTTCCGGACGGCTACCAGACCCTGGTGGGGGAGCGCGGCCACCGCTTCTCCGGGGGTGAGAAGCAGCGCCTGGCGATCGCCCGCACCATTCTGCGGGACCCGCCGGTGCTGATTCTGGACGAGGCCACCAGCGCACTGGACACGCGCACCGAGGAGGCGGTGCAGCGGGCTCTGGACGCGCTGTCGGCCGGGCGTACCACCATCACCATCGCCCACCGGCTGTCCACCATCAGGGACGCGGACCAGATCGTGGTGCTGCACGAGGGACGGGTCCTGGAGCGCGGCAGCCATGACGAACTGCTGGCCCTGGACGGCCGTTACGCGGCGCTGGTGCGCCGGGACGCCCGCGTCTCCGTGCCCACCTCCGCGCCGGCGGCCAAGCCCGCATCCGCATCCGCACCCGCGTCCGCACCCGCATCCGCTTCGGCACCGGCCGCCGCCACCGCCTCCGCTTCGGTGACGGCCGGCGCACCGGCGTCCGCTCCGCTGGACGCCGCCCGCTGAGAACCGCCCGCCCGGCCCCGCACGCCGGGCGGGACGGTCCCGCCGGGCCGGTCGTCCGGGCAGAAAACTAAACGAACGGTCGTGCTACTATCTCGCCGTCACCGACCCGCGAGGAGACCGGACATGCACCGCACGGCCACCGCAGTCATCCGCTTCGTGCTCAACACCGCCTCCCGGGTCGCCCCGCGTCCCGCCGGCGCCTTGGCCTTCGCCCTGTTCCTCCGCGCCGGCGCCCGCGCCCGGCCGCGCCCGGCCGAGGCCCCGCTGATGCGCACCGCGCGCACCGAGGTCCTGGATCTGGACGGCATACCGGTGCGCGTCCACCGGTGGGGGAACGGCGAGCGGCCGGTGCTGCTGCTGCACGGCTGGCGCTCCCGGGCCTCGCGCTGGCATGCCCTGGCCGAGGCGCTGCTGGCGGCCGGCTACAGCCCGGTCGCCTTCGACGCGCCCGGTCACGGCGACTCCGGCGGCCGGGGCAGCACCATCCTGGACTACCGGGACCTGGTGCGGCGGCTGCGCGCCGCGGCCGGGCGGCCCTTCGAGGCGCTGATCGGCCACTCCTTCGGCGGGCTGGCCGCGTTCGCGGCTGTCCGCGACCCGGGAACCGCAGGCCGGCTGGTCACCATCTCCGGCATCAGCCAGTTCGGGTTCCTCACCGAGGCGTTCCGCGCCCAGCTGGGACTGCGGCCCCGGCTGGAGGCCGAACTGCGCCGCCGTGTCGAGCGGTTCGTGGCCGCGCGGGGCGAGACCGGGAACATCTGGTCACGGTTCTCCGCCTCGTACCGGACCGGGGAGATCACCGTGCCGATCCTGGTGATCCACGACCGGGACGACACCATGGTGCCGGTCGGACAGGCCCGGCGGGTGATGGCCGGCTACGCGGGCCAGGCCGACCAGCTGCTCACCCGGGGGCTCGGGCACTCCCGCATCCTGGCCGACCCGGTGGTCACCGGCGCGGTGGTGGACTTCCTCACCAGCACCGATGCCGCGCCGGCCGGCGGGCGTCCCGGCACCGCGCGGCCGGCCGGCACTCCCGGCGGGACGGACGGGATCTCAGCCGGCGAGCGTGTCGGGTAGCGCCTGCGGGTCGGTGGCCGCGGCCCGCAGCCGGGCCAGCATCCCGGCAGCCGCCCGGTCGTAGCCGGCGTCGTCCCGGCTCAGCACCGACTGCACATTGGCCGTCTCCAGCAGCGCGATCAGCTCGAAGGCGAGCTGGTCCACATCGGTGTCCGCGTGCAGGCCGCCCAGGACCCGCGCCTCCTCCAGGGTGCGCCGCACATAGCCGGTCCACTCGGTGCGGCGGGCCGCCAGCGCATCGTGCACCGCGCCCTCCCGGGCACCGAACTCGACCGAGGAGGAGAAGAAGAAGCAGCCGCCGGGGAAGACCCGCTCCCGGGAGTAGGCCAGCCAGTTCCGGATCAGCGCGCACACTCTGCCCAGCCCGGCCGGGGTCTCCTCGGCCGGGCGCACCACATGCTCGACATAGACCGCGGTGGCCGCCCGCACGGTGGCCAGCTGGAGCTCCTCCTTGGAGCCGAACAGCGCGAACACCCCGCTCTTGCTCAGACCCAGCTCCGCGGCGACCCGCCCGATGGAGAGCCCTTCCAGCCCTTCGACGGAGGCGATCTCCATGGTCCGGCCGAGCACCAGGCGCCGGGTCTGCCGGCCGCGCTCCAGCCGTCCGTCGGTCCGTGTCGCGGTCACCTGACACCGCCCTTTCTGCCCGTGGGCGCCCGGCCTGCCATGGTACTGAGCCGGCCGCCGCCGCGGACCGCGCCCGCACCGCGCGGACCGCCCCGTGCCCGGCGGACCTGCTACCGCAGCAGGCCGGCCGCCCGGAGATCGTCGAACACGACGCGGTCCACGGGCGCGGTACGGTCCCGGTCGGCATAACCGAGCCAGGCCAGCTCCTCGATCTCGCTGCTCGCCGCAAGCGTCCCCCGGTACTCGGCGGTGTAGCAGGCCATCCGGACCTCGGCGCCGGCCCCGTGCCCGTCGGCCGGTGCCCGGTAGGTGCCGATGTGGGCCAGGGTGCCGGGCAGCAGTGCCACCGACACCTCCTCGCGGACCTCGCGGACCAGGGTCTCGGTGTCGCTCTCACCCGGATGGCGCTTGCCACCGGGAATGTAGAACAGCTCCCTGCCCCGGGTCCGGGTGCCCAGGATGCGCCCCTGGGCCAGGCACACCCAGGCCACCGTGTCGATGAGCCGCGCCACCCGCCGCCTCCTTCTCCGCCGCTCCGGCCGCGCCCGGACCGCGGTGTTCCGCAGCCGCCCGGACCGGCCACCGATTGTCGCACCCGCCGGACACCGGCCCGCGCGGCAGGGGACATGCCCGTTCCGCTCTGGCCCGGCCCCCGCGCCGGTGGTCTCATGGGTGCTGAGGTGTGTGATGGACGACGGCGGCAAGCGGCCCGTGAAGCGGCCGTACGGCAGCCCGCTGTGGCTGCATCCCGATGACGACCTGGCTCCCAACCGGCCCGGCGAGACCCTGCGCGGCGAACGGGAGGCCGGCCCCGGCGTGCTGCGCCGGGGCCTGGACCGGCTGCTCGGCCGGCCGGCCGCGGCCGCGGAGCGGCGCGACCGCCTCACCGGCGAGATGGTGATGGGCGCCGCCCTGGACGGCCTGGCGCCGGGCGGCTGGCGGACCGTGCACTCGATCCTGCTGCCCGGGCACGAGACGCTGGCCCATCTGACCGTCGGCCCCGGCGGGGTGTTCAGTTTCTACACCGCCTGCCATCCCCGGGCCCGGATCTGGGCGGGCGCCGACGCCGACGCCGGTGCCGGTGCCGACGCCGGTGCGGGCGGCGCAGGGCTTGCCGATGCCGGGGCCGGTGCCGCACGCACCGGCAAGCCGGACCGGGCCCCGGACGACGCGGACGACGCGGACGACGCGGACGGCCCGCCCGGCCCCGAGATGGTGCGGATCGGCCGGCGCCGCACGGAGCCGTATCTGCGCTACGCCCGCCGGCTGGCCCGTCGCGCCGCGCTCGCGCTGAGCACCGGCAGCGGCGTCCCGGTCCCGGTGGAACCGGTGCTGGCCCTGGTCGCGGCCGGCCAGGTGCGGGTCTCCCCGGCGCTGCGGGACGTGCACGTGCTGTGCGAGCACGACATCCGGGCCTTCGGCGGCCGGGGCGGGGTGCTCAAGCCCGAGACCGTGGAGACCCTCCACGGCGTGGCCCGCGACCGCCGCTCCTGGCTCAAGGTCTGAGACCCGCCGGCCGGCGGCCGGTCACCGCACGCCCAGCCGGACGGGCATCTCCGGGGGCGGCGGGAAGACACAGAACTCGTTCCCCTCCGGGTCCCGCAGGGTGTCCCACCCGGTGCCCTCGTCCCGGGGCTTCACCATGGCGGCGCCCAGTGCCAGCAGCTCGGCGGTGTCGCCCCACACGTCCAGGTGGATGCGGCCGCGGTCCCTGCGCGGCCCGGCGTCCTCCTCGCCCTCCTCCACCGGGGTGATCCAGATCGTCGGACCGTGCCCGGCGGGGTCGCGGATCGGCACCGGCCACCCGGGGGGCCAGTCCTCGCCGAAGCGCGGCGTGTGGCGTTCGTAGCCCAGGACCTTGCACCACCAGTCGGCCAGCCGCTGGTGGTCCGCCGCCTCCAGGACCAGATCCTTGAAGCGTGCCACTGCCATGTTCGTGAGCGTAGGCCGTTCCCGCCGGACCGTCCTGCCGGGCGCGCGTGCCCGGTCAGCGGACCGGTACCGGGGTCCAGGCGGGAAGGCCGTGCGGGGCGGCCTCGGCCAGGTATTCCGTCTCCCCGCCGTCCCGCCGCACGGACAGCAGGAAGCCGCGCAGCCGCTGCGCCCGGCGCGGCTCGAACGCGATGTGCGCGAAGCCGGCCGCGGTGTCCGCCGCGCCGCCCAGCCGGTCCAGCTCCGCCTCCACCCGCCGCCACTCCTCCTCCGGCACGTACTGCCGCATCACGGAGTGCCACACCACGGTGAGGGTGCCGGGCTCCAGCCGCACCGCGGACAGGAAATCGGCCGCGCCCCGCCGTTCCACCACGGCCGGTACCGCGGCGGCGATCCGCAGCGCGCCCTCCAGCCGGGCACCGCGCCCGGCCTGGTCCGGCCAGACATAGGCGCGCAGCGCCAGCGCGCCCTGCGCGGACAGCGGATCGACCGGGTCCGGGTCGCAGCCGCGCCGCTCCGCCACCGGGAACGACGGGTGCCGGGCGGCGGCCCGGGCCAGCCATCGGGGCACCGGGCCCCGCCAGGCGCCGTCCAGCTGCACGGGCGAGCCGGCCGGCCCCCAGGCGAATCCGGCGGAGGTGCAGCGGAACCGGTCCGCGCGGAGATTGAGCCCGGCGCTGGCGCCCAGCTCCAGCAGCCGCACCGGACGCGGCTCGTCGCCCAGCGCATGCAGGATTCCCGCGATCAGCATGCTGGCCCGTCCCGGCTCGTTGGTCTGCGGCGGGCGGTCCAGCCAGTGCCGGATCCACTGCCGGTGGCCGGCCACGGCCTTGCGCAGCGCGGGCCAGGCCGCCTCGGGGTGCTCCGGCGCGGTGCCGCCCGCGCTGGGGAAGAAACCGGCGAGCTCGGGTGCCCGCCCGGTGAGGACCAGCCCGTGCACCGCGCCCATCAGCCGCAGCGGCACGGCCTCCCGTATCCGGGAGTGCTCACGGCCGGCCAGCACCTCGGCGCACACGCCGCCGAGGGCGATGTCGTCCGCGATCTGTTCCAGCAGCCCGCCGTAGAGCGGTGAGCCGAGCCGCCGGCAGGCGTCCGCCTGCTGCCGGGTGTTCTGCACCAGCCGGCCCGGACCGCTCATCCCGTCCTCCTCGTCCGCCGGCATCCGCCGGCCACCGTCGTGCACCGTCATGCACTGGTACCCGCCGGGGCCCGCCGGGACGCTCCGCCGCGCACCGGGACGGGCGGGGACGGCACCCGGCACACCGGACCGGGGCACCCACCGGGCCGCCCGTCCGGGCGCCGGAGCGTTCCCGCGCGGGGCGGGACCGGGGGGCCTACCATGCCCGCCATGAGCACTCCCCGGATCATCGTCTTCAGCCGGACCACCGGATACCGGCACGACTCCATCCCGGACGGCATCGCAGCCCTGCGCGACCTGGGCGGGGCCCACGGGTTCGGGGTGACGGCCACCGAGGACCCGGCCGAGTTCGCCGCCGCACTGCCCGGCTGCCGGCTGGCGGTCTTCCTCTCCACCAGCGGCACCGTGCTGGACGAGGCCGGACGCGAGGCGCTGCGCGCGCACCAGGCCGCCGGCGGCGGTTTCGTCGGCGTGCACGCGGCCGCGGCCACCGAGTACGACTGGCCCTGGTACGGCGAGCTGATCGGCGCCCGCTTCGACCGGCACCCGGAACTGCAGCCGGGCACCGTGCGGGTGGAGGACCGCGGCCACCCGGCCACCGTCCACCTCGGCGACAGCTGGCGGCTGACCGACGAGTGGTACGACTTCGAGAGCAATCCGCGCGACACGGTGCGGGTGCTGGCCCGCGCCGACGGGTCCAGCTACCGGGACGGCCGGATGGGCGCGGACCACCCCCTGGTCTGGTGCCACGAGAACACCGGCGGCCGGTCCTTCTACACCGCCCTCGGCCACACCTCCGAGTGCTACACCGACCCGGTCTTCCGCGCCCACCTGGCCGGCGGGCTGCTCTGGGCCGCCGGACACCCCGGCTGACCGCGGCTATCCGGCGCCGCTCTCCCGGTGCGCCAGATCGATCAGCGCCAGACCTGCCTCCGGCCGGTAGGTCTTGCGCAGGGTGGCCGGGCTGCTGCGCAGCACCAGCTCCACCGTCGGCCAGACCCAGCCCTCCAGCAGGTGGCCGCCGCGGGTGGTGCCGTCCCGCAGCCCGAGCACCGCGTGCAGATGCGGCGCCGGCCCCTCGTCCCCCACGGCGATGTCACCGACCAGCGAGAGCACCTCGCACTGCTCGTCCACCCGGATCGGCCGGTACTCCCGGGCCTCCCGGTCGTACCAGCCCACCACGGCACGCTCGAACGCGCCGACCGCGGTCACCTGCCCGGCGCCCACCTCGCGCCGCTGCGAGAACGCGGTCAGGGCGGCCACCGTCTCCTCGCCCGGTGACAGCACCAGCACATGTGCCGCCGCCGGCGGCTCTTCCACCTGAAGCCATCTCATGCCGGGGCGGGTACCCGGCCGGCCGCCCGCATCACCCCGGCCGCGTTCTCACACCCCGGGCCGCAGGACCGGGCCGCTCTCCCCGGCCAGGGCCGGGAGCAGGGAGAGCACCAGGCCGGCGGCCTCGGGGACGGCGCGCGCCACCGGTTCGCTCAGCCCGACCCGGACGTCCGGCTCCTCGCCGGTCATCCGCACCAGGGGTTCGCAGCCGACCAGCAGCACGCGGGGCAGCGGCCCGTCCGCCAGCCACCGGGCCAGCGCCAGCACCCGGACCGGGTCCATGGCGTGGGTCTCCGGCGCCGCAGCGGCGTCCGGGACCTCCGGCTCCAGCACGGTCAGGGTGCCCGGGGCGGCGCCCCGGGGCAGGGCGTCGGCCAGCACCACGGCCGTACAGCCGGAGGTGATCCGGTAGGCCAGGTCCATGCCCCGGATGCCGAAGTCCGCGACCTCGGTGCGGTCCGGCAGCGGGCGGCGCAGCAGCTCCGCGGCGACGGCCGGCCCGAAGCCGTCGTCGGCGAGGAAGACATTGCCGATGCCGGCCACCAGCACGCGGGGCGGCGGCGCGGACGGCGGTGCCGGGCCCGGCCCGCCCGCCGTCACGCCTCCTCCCGGGAGCGGGACGGACGGGACGCGCCGGACGCCCACGGGGGCAGCGGCGGGGGCGGGGCGAGGGGGTCGGCCCCCGCGTCCGCCGGACGCTCCCCGCGGACGAAGGCGGCGCGCAGCGCGTGGTAGGGAGCGGCCGGATCGTCGAAGGACGCCCGCATGCGCTCCAGTTCGGCGGCCCGGCAGGCGGCCGGCGGCCGGACCGCCTCGTCCCGCTCCCGGTCGGCCTTCTTCGCGCCGATCCGCGCTTCGAGCCGGTCCGAGCGGGCCAGCCGGACCGCCAGCCGGGCGGCCTCGGCGGCGAACTCCTCCGGTGGCGCCTCGATCACCCGGTCCACCAGTCCCAGCCGCGCGGCGCGGGCCGCGCCGACCGGCAGCGCGCGCTCCGTCAGCCGCTCCGCCTCCGTCCGCCCCACCCGCCGGGGCAGGCTGTACGTCCAGAACTCCGAGCCGTACAGACCCATCCGCCGGTAGTGCGGAGCGAGCACCGAGCCGGACCGGCACCACACCTCGTCGGCGGCCAGCGCGAGCATCACCCCGCCGGCCGCGGCATTGCCCGGCAGGGCCGCCACCACCAGCCGGTCGGTGGTGGTGAGCACCGCCTCCACCAGGTCGTTCATGGCCCGGAGATTGGCCCAGGACTCCGCCACGGGGTCGGCCGCGGCCTCGATCACCCCCAGATGGATGCCGTTGGAGAAGAAGTCCCGCCGCGGGCCCAGCACCAGCACCCGCACCGGGCGGGAGACGGCGTGCCGCCACGCCCGCAGCAGCCGCCGGCAGCGGCCGGTGTCCATCGCCCCGCCCGGGAAGGAGAAGGAGAGGAACCCGGCCGGCCCCTCCTCCCGGTAGTGGATCTCGCTCCAGGACCGGCCGTCCGGCACCGGGCCGGGCCCGGCCGGGACCTCGGGCACACCGGCCGGCAGCCGCCCGGCCAGCGCCCGGGCCGCGGGCAGCCGCACCGGCCGCCGCTCC
>NZ_WTLH01000104.1 GCF_011421595.1 Streptomyces sp. YIM 98790
CGCACCGGCCGGTGCCGGCGGGCGCCGCGCTGGCCGCCGTCTACGCGGGCACGGTCGGCCGCGCCCAGACGGCGGCCGCCCTGCACCCCGATCCGGTCATCGTGCGCGGTGCCACCGGAGCGGGTATCCGCGGGGTGACCGCCCTGCAGTCCGCGCTGGTCGCCAGGTCCGGCGCGCCGGTCGTCGCGGCCCTGCTGGCCGCCTCCGGCCCCGTCGCCCGTCTCGCCTCCAAGGTGGTGTCCCCCACATGACCTCCGGCCCCACAGCACCCGGTCCGGCCGCGGGCGCCGGCCTGCGGTTCGGGTACGGCACCAACGGGTTCGTCAACCACCGGCTGGACGAGGCCCTGGAGGTGATCGCCGGGCTCGGGTACGACGGCGTGGCGCTCACCCTCGACCACCCGCACCTGGACCCGTTCGCCCCGGACCTGGCGGCCCGTACCGAGGCGGTGCGCCGCCGCCTGGACGCCCTCGGCCTCGCCGTGGTCGTGGAGACCGGCGCCCGCTATGTGCTCGACCCCTGGCACAAGCACGAACCGACCCTGGTCTCCGAGCACGGCCGGGAGCGGCGCGTCGACTACCTGTGCCGCGCGGTCCGGGTCGCCGCCGGACTCGGCGCCGAGGCGGTCTCCTTCTGGTCCGGCACCCTGCCGTCCGGCACCCCGGCCGAGGAGGGCTGGCGGCGGCTGACGGAGGGCACCGCCGAGGTGCTCGCCGAGGCCGGACGCCACGGCGTGGTCTGCGCCTTCGAGCCGGAGCCCGGCATGTTCGTGGACACCCTGGCCGGGGTCGCGGAGCTGCGCCGCCGCCTCGGCGGCCCGGCCGCCCTGCGCACCACCATCGACCTCGGCCACTGCGTGTGCAACGAGCCCCTGCCGGCCGCCGACTGCATCCGCGGCACCGGCGGTCTGCTGGCCAACGTCCAGGCGGACGACATGCGGCCGGGGGTGCACGAGCACCTGGAGTTCGGCGACGGCGAGATCGATCTGCCCGCCGCGCTGGGCGCCCTGCTCGACATCGGCTACCGCGGGCTGGTGGCGGTCGAACTGCCCCGGCACGCGCACGCCGCCCCGGTGGTGGCCGCCCGTTCCCTCTCCGCGCTGCGGGCCGCCGAGGAGGCCGCCCGGAAGAACGCGAACGACGGGAAGAACGGGGAGAACGTGAAGCACAGGGAGAACGTGAAGCACAGGGAGAACGGGAAGAACAGGGAGAACGGGAAGAACGGGAAGAAGGTGCCCCGATGACCTCCTCCGGACCCGCCGCCGGCGGCATGCCCCCCGCCTCCGGTGCCTCCGGTGCCACCGGTACCGCGCTGGACGCGCTGCTGGCCGAGGTGCGTGCCGCGCCGGAGCGGATCGCCGTGCTCTTCCCGGCCGTGGCCCGCACCGCCGGACGCGGGCCCACCGATCCGGCCGATCCCGGCGGCCTGCGCACCCCGCGCGTCGAGGACCGTGCCCGGGCGGTGCTGCTGGTGGCCGCCGCCCGGGCCGGCCGCTGGCCGGCCGCCCGTCTCGCCGAGGAGGTCACCGCGCTCTACCGCTACGGGGACGCCGACGAGAAACGCGCGGTGCTGCGCGCCCTGGACCCGCTGGACGACCCGGACACCATGGACGGCGGTGCGGAGCCGCTGGGCGACGCCGGTCTGCCGCTGGTCACGGACGCGCTGCGCACCAACGACCCCCGGCTGGTGGCCGCCGCCCTCGGCCCGTACGCGGCGCGCCGGCTTCCCCCGCCGGCCTGGCGGCAGGCCGTGCTGAAGTGCCTGTTCACCGGCGTCCCGCTGGACGCGGTGGCCGGCTGGACCGACCGCGCGGACGGCGAACTGGCCCGCATGACGGCCGACTACGCCGCCGAGCGGGAGGCCGCCGGCCGGCCCGTGCCGCCGGACGCCCGCCGCATTCTCGCCCTCTTCCCCGACCTTCCGTGACCGGCGTCCGCATCCGACACCGGCCGCCCACGGCGTACGTCACCGGAGAACCCATGCGCATCTTCGACCCCCACATCCACATGACCTCGCGCACCACCGACGACTACGAGGCGATGTACGCCGCCGGTGTGCGCGCGGTGACCGAGCCCTCCTTCTGGCTGGGCCAGCCGCGCACGAGCCCCGGCTCGTTCCGCGACTACTTCGACACGCTGATCGGCTGGGAACGCTTCCGGGCGGCCCAGTTCGGCATCCGGCACCACTGCACCATCGCCCTGAACCCCAAGGAGGCCAACGACCCGGACTGCCTCCCCGTGCTGGACTTCCTGCCCCGCTACCTGGCCAAGGACGGCGTGGTGGCGGTGGGGGAGACCGGCTTCGACTCCATGACGAGCGACGAGGAGAAGGTCTTCCGCCGCCATCTCGACCTGGCCGCCGAGCACGGCCTGCCGGTCCTGGTGCACACCCCGCACCGGGACAAGGCGGCCGGCACCCGCCGCACCCTGGAACTCGTCGCCGCCTCCGGCCTGCCCCCCGAGCGGGTGCTCGTGGACCACCTCAACGAGGTGACCGTGGGCATGGTCGCCGACTCCGGCTGCTGGATGGGCTTCTCCATCTACCCGGACACCAAGATGGACGAGCACCGCATGGTGCGCATCCTCACCGAGCGCGGCCTGGAACGGATGATCGTCAACTCGGCCGCCGACTGGGGCCGCAGCGACCCGCTGAAGACGGCCAGGACGGGCCACGCCATGCGCGAGGCCGGCTTCACCGAGGACGACGTCGACCGGGTGCTGTGGCGCAACCCGGTGGAGTTCTACGGCCAGAGCGGGCGGCTGCTGCTGGACGCCCTGGAGCCGGGCGCCGCCGATCCGTCCGCCACCTTCGCCGGCAACTCCGTGCTGCGCGGCGCCCGTCCCGACGCCACCGCCTGAGACCGGGAGGGGAAGGGAGGAACCGCATGCGCTTCACGCACCCGGACGGCACCGCCGTCCACCTCGCGTACTGCACCAATGTCCATCCGCTGGCCGAGGACCCGGACGAACTGACCGCGCAGGTCTGCCGCTTCGGTGCCGCGGTGCGGGCCCGGCTGGGGGTCTCCCGGCTCGGCCTCGGCCTGTGGCTGCCCGCCCCGGCCGCCGCCCGGCTGGCGGCCGGCCCGGCCGCGGCCGAGCGGCTGCGCGCCGCCCTGGACCGGCACGGGCTGGAGACCGTCACCCTGAACGCCTTCCCGTACCGCAACTTCCACGCCCCGGTGGTGAAAAAGGCCGTATACCACCCGGACTGGACGACCGCCGAGCGTCTGGCCTACACCCTGGACTGCGCACGGGTGCTCAGCCGCCTGCTGCCCCCGGACGCGGCGCGCGGCAGCGTCTCCACGGTGCCGCTGGCCTGGCGGGAGCCCTGGGACGGCGGGCGGCGCGCGGCCGCCCTGGACCGGCTGCACCGGCTGGCCGAGGGCCTGGCCGGACTGGCGGCCGAGACCGGGCGCACCGTCCGGGTCGGACTGGAGCCGGAACCGGGCTGCACCGTGGAAACCGTTGCCGAGGCGGTGGAGCAGCTGGGCGGTCCCGGGGGCGTGGACACCGAACGGATCGGCATCTGCCTGGACGCCTGCCATCTGGCGGTGGCGTTCGAGGAGCCGGCGGCCGCCCTGGACCGGCTGGCCGCCGCCGGGCTGCCGGTGGTGAAGACCCAGGCGTCGGCGGCGCTGCACGCCGCCGCGCCCGGCGATCCGGCCACCCGGGCCGCGCTGTCCCGCTACACCGAGGACCGCTTTCTGCACCAGGTGCGGGAGCGGTCCCCTCAAGCCGGGGGGCGGGTGCGGCGCCGTGACGACCTGCCCGGGGCCCTGCACGGCCCCCCGCCGCCCGCCGCCGCCACCGGCACCGGTGCTTCCGCCGCCGGCACGGGCACCGCCACCGCCACCGCTGCCGGGCCCGGCCCGGGGCCGGACGGCCCGCTGCCGGGGAACGGCCCGTGGCGGGTGCACTTCCACGTCCCCGTGCACCAGCGCCCGGAGCCGCCCCTGGAGGCGACCCAGGACCATCTGGAGTCCACCCTGCGGGCCCTGTTCGCCGGCCCGGCCCCGCTCACCGATCACGTGGAGGCCGAGACCTACACCTGGTCGGTGCTGCCCGAGTCCCGCCGCCCGGACGGGGACGCCGCGCTCGCCGCCGGCCTGGCCGCCGAGCTGCGCTGGACCGCCGGTGCCCTGCGGCGCGCCGGGCTCACCCCCGCCGAGGAGGCCACACCATGAGCACCGACCGCCGCATTCTGCTGCTGAACGTGGTGGGGCTGACGCCCCGGCTGCTGCGGCACGCGCCCGCGCTGCGCGCCCTGGCGGGGGAGGGCTGGCAGGCGCGCCTGGACACCGTGCTGCCCGCCGTCACCTGCTCGGTGCAGTCCACCTTCCTCACCGGCCTGCCGCCCGCCCGGCACGGCATCGTGGGCAACGGCTGGTACTTCCGGGAGCTGGGCGAGATCTTCCTCTGGCGGCAGCACAACCGCCTGGTGCGGGGCGAGAAGGTGTGGGAGACCGCGCGCCGGTCCCGCCCCGGCTACCGGGTGGCCAATGTCTGCTGGTGGTATGCGATGGGTGCGTCCACCGACTGGACGGTCACGCCGCGGCCCGTGTACCACGCCGACGGCCGCAAGTCCCCGGACTGCTACACCCGGCCGCCCTCGCTGCACGGCGAACTGACCTCCGGACTGGGCCCGTTCCCCCTCTTCCAGTACTGGGGGCCGACCGCCTCCCTGGCCTCCAGCCGGTGGATCACCGCCGCCGCCCGCCGCCTGCTGCCCCGGGCGGACCTGACCATGGTCTACGTCCCGCACCTGGACTACGACCTGCAGCGCTTCGGCCCGGACAGCCCGCAGGCGGTGCGCGCGGTGCGGGACGTGGACCGCACCGTGGCCCCGCTGCTGGACGACGCCCGTGCGGCCGGAGCCACCGTGGTGGTGCTGTCCGAGTACGGCATCACCCGGGCCTCCCGGCCGGTCCATCCCAACCGGGCGCTGCGCGAGGCCGGGCTGCTCCAGGTGTACACCCAGCACGGCATGGAGTACCTGGACCCGTGGGCCTCCCGGGCCTTCGCCGTGGCCGACCACCAGGCGGCGCACGTCTATGTCGCCGACCCGGCCGACCTGCCGGCCGTGGCGGAGCTGTGCCGTTCCCTGCCCGGCGTGGACCTGGTGCTGGACCGCGCGGCGCAGCGGGACCACGGCCTGGACCACGAGCGGTCCGGCGAACTGGTCCTGGTGGCCGCCCCGGAGTCCTGGTTCACCTACTACTACTGGACGGACGACGCCCGGGCACCGGATTTCGCCCGGGGGGTGGAGATCCACCGCAAGCCGGGCTACGACCCCGCCGAACTCTTCTTCGATCCGGCGGAGCCGGTGGCCGCCCGGGCCCGGGCCGGGCTGAACCTGGCCCGCAAGAAGCTGGGCCTGCGGTATGCCATGGACGTGGTGCCGCTGGACGGCCGCTGGGTGCGCGGCACGCATGGCCGGCTGCCGGACGATCCGCAGGACGGCCCGGTGCTGCTGTGCACCGATCCCGCGCACAAGCGGGACGCCCTTGCCGCGGCCGATGTCCGCGATCTGCTGCTCGATCTCGCCGCCCTGCCCGCCGCCCCGGCCTGATCCGCTCCCGGCGGGCATGATCCTTCTCACTCGCCTCCGACCCGGGTCCCGTGGCGGGACCCGGGCGGAGAGCCCTCTCCGGCACGCCGCGTCACCTTTCGGCCACGGCTGACGGTCCGTCACACACCTGCGGCAAGGACCGATGTGACGGACTGACCCGCTGCGCATCTGTTCGGCGCCCCGAGTCCGGGGCGCTGACCTGGCGTGACGTCACGCCCCGGAATACTGCCCACCGACTCGCCGAAACTCCGTGGGGCATACCGTGTTTGACGGTAGCCTTGTCGGGAAGTCGATAAACCTCTAAGTGACTTCGGTGGGCCGCGTATACCAGGTGTACGCGGGTTTCGGGTGGTGCGACTATGGACCGTATGGGGGACAAGGCGATGTTCCGGTACGGCGTGGACGCCGCGCGGCTGGGTGCCCGGCTGCTGCGCCACGGCGATCTGGAGCGCGCCGAGGCGCCGCTGCGCGCGGCCGCCGCCGACGGTGACCGCAGCGCCGCCAACAACCTCGGCGTGCTGCTGCACCAGACCGGCCGCGCCGAGGAGGCCGCGACCTGGTGGCGCAGCGCCGCCGTGGCCGGCTCCGCCGCCGCCGCGCACTCCCTGGGCCGCCACCACCGCGAGCGCGGTGACGACGTGGCCGCCGAGTACTGGCTGCGCCAGTCGGCGGAATCCGGCCACGCCTCCGGCGCCTACGCGCTCGCCGATCTGCTGGACCACCGCGGGGAGGACGACGAGGCCGTGGAGTGGTTCCGCACCGCGGCCGAGCGCGGCCACCGCGAGGCCGCCTACCGCTACGCCTGTGCCGCGCCCGAGGGCCGCGGTGCCGAGCCCTGGTTCCGGTTCGCCGCCGCCCGCGGCCACCGGCGGGCCGCGCTGCGCCTGGCCGCGCTGCTGGAGGAGCGTGGCGAGATCGGCGAGGCCACCCGCTGGTACCTGACCGCGGCCGAGGCCGGCGAGCCGCGCGCCGCCTGCGCGCTCGGCTTCCTGCTGCGCGACGCCGGGGACACCGAGAGCGCCGAGGAGTGGTGGCGCCGGGCCGCCCGCGACGGCGACGGCGCCGCGGCCAACGCGCTGGGTGCGCTGCACGCCGAGCGCGGCGAGCGCCAGGAGGCGCAGCGCTGGTACCGGGCGGCCCTGGAGGCCGGCGACATCAACGGCGCCTTCAACCTGGCGCTGCTGTGCGCCGCGCAGGGGCGGATGGCCCAGGCCGAGCAGTGGTACCGCCGCGCCGCCTACACCGGGCACCGGGAGGCGGCCAATGCGCTGGCCGTGCTGCTGCTGCAGCGGGGCGACGAGACCGGGGCCGAGCCCTGGTTCTCCAAGGCCGCTGAGGCGGGCAGCGTGGACGCCGCGTTCAACCTGGGCATTCTCCACGCCGGGCGGGGCGAGTCCCGGATCGCGCGCCGCTGGTACGAGCAGGCGGCGGCGGCCGGGCACGCCGAGGCCGCGCTCCAGGTCGCCCTGGAGCTGGCCCCGGGGGCGCGTTCGGAGGAGGACCGGCAGGTCACCGAGGGGCTGCTGCGCCGCTCGGCGGCGGGCGGCAGCGTCGAGGGCGCCTTCCGTCTCGCCGTCTGGCTGGAGCGCCACGCCAACGGCTCGGCCGCCGATCCGGACACCGCCGCCGGCAACGACACCGATGCCGGCCTCGGCCGGTCCCGCACCGACGAGGACAGCACCGACCGGGCGGACCTGCCCGAGTACGAGCGCTGGTACATGCGGGCGGCCGAGCGCGGCCACCGGCGCGCGCAGGTGCGCATGGGCATGCGTGCCGCCGGGCGGGACGACGTGGTGGAGGCCGCGCGCTGGTACCGGATGGCCGCCGAGGCGGGCAGCCGGAACGGCGCCTTCAACCTCGGGCTGCTGCTGGCCCGCGAGGGCAGCGAGCCGGAGGCGGCGCTGTGGTGGACCCGGGCGGCCGAGGCCGGGCATGGCCGGGCGGCGCTGCACCTGGCGCTGCTCGCGGCGCGCCGCGGCGACCTGGGGGCCTGCGGTCAGTGGTGCGAGCGCGCCGTGGCCCTCGGCCCGGAGGAGGTCACCCAGCGCGCCACCCGGCTGCGCGAGGCCCTCACCCAGGAGCTCACCGCCTGAACGCCCGTCCCGCCCCGGCGGGGCGGGCGTGCTCCGCGACGGCCCCGGCACCGTGCCCGGCACCCGCCCGCCGACTGCGTTTACACCCTCCCGGCGCCTCGTTATGGTGCTCACGCGAGGGAGCGCGATCCACCTGACGTCCCGTCAACGTATCTACAGCACTGGGGCGTTGAGCACAGAACGGCCCATGCCCAGGAATCCGTCACCTGAAGGAGCCGCACTTCCCATGACAGCAGCCAGGAGCGCCAGACGAACCAGGGCCCTGCGCGCAGCCGCGGTGGCGGCCGTCGCCGCCGCGCTGACCATGGCCCTCCCCACCGCCGCCCAGGCCCGCCACGCGGACGTCACCCGGCAGTTCGCGGCCGAGCACAAGGACGACTGCCTCAACAGCGCCACCGGGGGCAGGCTGATCTTCAAGGCCACCCACCCGCCGCAGCCGCCGGCGGTCGAGGTGACCGGCAGGGTCGCCCTGATCGACCCCGGCCTCTGTTTCTTCCTGGTGCCGCCGACCGCCGAGGCCACGTTCACCGCCTACAGCGGCCGCACCGTGGTGGACAGCGAGACCGTGGTGACGACCCGCGGCGACGCCTTCTCGTTCGTCCTCACCCCGGACTGGTCCACCGGGCTGCCGAGCCCGATCGACCGCGTGGTCCTCCGGCTCTGCCACGGCTCGGCCCTCTCCGACCCGCCGCCCGTGGAGTCGCCCGGACCCCGCCCGGCCAACTGCGCCGCGCCCGTGACCTACACCCCGTCCGACTTCGGCACCACCCACTGACCCCCGCCGTGCGCCGGCCGGTGCCCCGGGGACGCCCGGGGCGCCGGCCGGCGCCGCCTCAGGCGCCGGCGGCGGCCGGGGCGGCGGCGAAGGCGGCGCGGGCCAGGCGGTGCAGCAGTGCGGCGGTGCCGTCCCGGTCCGGCAGGGAGGCCCGGCGGCTCAGGTGCGGGGTGGAGTTCAGCAGCCCGAACACGGCGTGCACGGCGGCCCGCGCCTGGTCCTCCGGCAGGTCCGGGTAGGCGGCCCGCACCACCTCCACCCACAGCTCGACGTACTGGCGCTGGAGCTGCCGCACCTGGCGGCGCTCCTCCTGCGGCAGCCGGTCCAGCTCGCGGTCGTGCAGGGTGATGAGATCGCGGTCGTCCAGGGCGAAGTCGATATGGCCGTCGATCAGCGCGTCGAGGGTGGCCAGCGGCGGCAGCCCGGCGGCCCCGGCCTCGGCGACGCGGCGCAGGCCGCCGTCGCGCAGCCGGCTGGAGATGCCGACCAGCAGCTCGGTCAGCATGGCGTCCTTGCCGGCGAAGTGCCGGTAGAGCGCGGGTCCGCTGATGCCGACGGCCGCGCCTATCTCGTCCACCCCCACCCCGTGGAAGCCGCGCTCGGCGAACAGACGGCCCGCTTCCCGCAGGATCTGCTCCCGCCGGGAAGGGCCGGCGGCGCCGCGGGGGGAGCCGGAGAAGCGGGTCTGAGCAGGCATGGAGCCCATTGTAGACAGCCGGGTTAGCGGACGTTAACCTCGGAAGGAGCGGTTAACGACGATTAACGCGGTGAGGGAGGTGCGGGCGATGCGTCAGGCGCCGGTGCTGGGCAGTGCGGCCGACCCTGCGGCCGAGGCGTACCGCGCGAACGAGCGGGCCCACCGGGAGCTGGTGGCCGAACTGCGCGACAGGCTGGCCGCCGCCCGCCGCGGCGGCGGCGAGAAGGCACGGGCCCGGCACACCGCGCGCGGCAAGCTGCTGCCCCGGGACCGGGTGGACACCCTGCTCGATCCGGGCTCGCCCTTCCTGGAACTGGCCCCGCTGGCCGCCGAGGGCATGTACGGCGGCCAGGCCCCGGCGGCCGGGGTGATCGCGGGCATCGGCCGGGTCTCCGGGCGGGAGACCGTGATCGTCGCCAATGACGCCACCGTCAAGGGCGGCACCTACTACCCGATGACGGTGAAGAAGCACCTGCGCGCCCAGGAGGTCGCGCTGGAGAACCGCCTGCCCTGTGTCTATCTGGTGGACTCCGGCGGGGCGTTCCTCCCGATGCAGGACGAGGTGTTCCCGGACCGGGAGCACTTCGGCCGGATCTTCTACAACCAGGCCCGGATGTCGGAGCGGGGCATCCCGCAGATCGCCGCCGTGCTGGGCTCGTGCACCGCCGGCGGGGCGTACGTGCCGGCGATGAGCGACGAGGCGGTCATCGTCCGCGGCCAGGGAACGATCTTTCTCGGCGGGCCGCCGCTGGTGAAGGCCGCCACCGGGGAGGTGGTCACGGCCGAGGAGCTGGGCGGCGGCGAGGTGCACTCCCGCACCTCGGGTGTCACGGACCACCTGGCCGAGGACGACGCCCACGCGCTGCGCATCGTGCGGACCATCGTCGACACCCTGCCCCGGCGCGGCCCGCTGCCCTGGCCGGTGGAACCGGCCGAGGAGCCGAAGTACGACCCCGGAGAGCTGTACGGGACGGTGCCGGTCGACCCGCGTACCCCTTACGACGTAAGGGAGGTGATCGCCCGGATCACGGACGGCTCCCGCTTCCAGGAGTTCAAGGCCGAGTACGGCACCACCCTGGTCACCGGCTTCGCCCGGATTCACGGCCACCCGGTGGGGATCGTGGCCAACAACGGCATCCTGTTCTCCGAGTCCGCCCAGAAGGGCGCCCACTTCATCGAACTGTGCGACCAGCGCGGCATCCCGCTGCTGTTCCTGCAGAACATCTCGGGCTTCATGGTCGGCCGGAGCTACGAGGCGGGCGGCATCGCCAAGCACGGCGCCAAGATGGTCACCGCCGTGGCCTGCACCCGTGTCCCCAAGCTGACCGTGGTCATCGGCGGGTCCTACGGCGCGGGCAACTACTCGATGTGCGGCCGGGCCTACTCGCCCCGCTTCCTGTGGATGTGGCCCAACGCCAGGATCTCCGTGATGGGCGGCGAGCAGGCCGCCTCGGTGCTGGCCACCGTCAAACGCGACCAGCTCGAAGCCCGCGGCGAGGAGTGGAGCGCGGAGGACGAGGAGGAGTTCAAGGCGCCCGTCCGGCGGCAGTACGAGACCCAGGGCAACGCCTGGTACGCCACCGCCCGCCTCTGGGACGACGGGGTGATCGACCCTGCCGAGACCCGCACCGTGGTCGGACTGGCGCTCACCGCCTGCGGCAACGCCCCGCTCGGCGAGGCCGGCTACGGCGTCTTCCGGATGTGAGCCCGGACGTGAGCGCGGACGTGAGCCAGGACGTGAGGGGAGAGACAGCGATGTTCGAGACGGTGCTGGTGGCCAACCGCGGCGAGATCGCGGTCCGGGTGATGCGCACGCTCCGCCGGATGGGCATCCGCTCGGTCGCCGTCCACAGCGACGCCGACGCCGACGCGGCCCACGTCCGGGCCGCCGACACCGCCGTGCGGATCGGACCCGAGGCCCCGGCCGACAGCTACCTGGCCATCGACCGGCTGCTGGACGCCGCCCGCCGCACCGGCGCCGCCGCCGTCCACCCCGGCTACGGCTTCCTCGCCGAGAACGCCGCCTTCGCCCGCGCCGTCACCGCCGCCGGGCTGGTCTTCATCGGCCCGCCCGCCGGGGCCATCGAGCTGATGGGCGACAAGATCCGGGCCAAGCAGACGGTGGCCGCCGCGGGGGTCCCGGTGGTGCCCGGTTCCTCCGGCAGCGGTCTCAGCGACGCGGAGCTGGCCGCGGCGGCCCGTGAGATCGGCATGCCGGTGCTGCTCAAGCCCTCCGCCGGAGGCGGTGGCAAGGGCATGCGGCTGGTGCGCGAGGAGCACCGCCTCGCCGACGAGATCGCCGCCGCCCGCCGCGAGGCCCGCGGCTCCTTCGGCGACGACACCCTGCTGGTCGAGCGCTGGATCGACCGCCCCCGCCATATCGAGATCCAGGTCCTGGCCGACGACCACGGCAACGTCCTGCACCTCGGGGAACGCGAATGCTCCCTGCAGCGCCGCCACCAGAAGATCATCGAGGAGGCGCCCAGCCCGCTGCTGGACGACGCCACCCGGGAGGCCATGGGCCGGGCCGCCGTGGAGGCCGCCCGCTCCTGCGGCTACCGGGGCGCGGGCACCGTGGAGTTCATCGTCCCCGGCGGCGACCCCGGAGCGTACTGGTTCATGGAGATGAACACCCGGCTCCAGGTCGAGCACCCGGTCACCGAGCTGATCACCGGCATCGACCTGGTGGAGGCCCAGCTGCGGGTGGCGGCCGGCGAGCCGCTGGCCCTGCGCCAGCCGGACATCACCCTGCGCGGACACGCCGTCGAGGCGCGGATCTGCGCGGAGACCGCCCGGGTGGCGAGCGGGGAGCGGCGGGTGGACTTCCTGCCCTCGGCCGGCAGCGTGCTGCTGCTCGCCGAACCGGAGGGCGAGGGCGTGCGGGTGGACTCCGGACTGCTGCCCGGCAGCGAGATCGGCACCGCCTACGACCCGATGCTGGCCAAGGTGATCGCCCACGGCCCGGACCGGCCCACCGCCCTGCGGCGGCTGCGCGCCGCCCTGGCCGCCACCGCCGTGCTGGGCGTGGACACCAACACCGGGCTGCTGCGCCGCCTGCTGGACCGGCCCGAGGTCCGCTCCGGCGAACTGGACACCGGCCTGGTGGACCGCACCGCCGCCGCACTGGTGCCGGACCGGGTGCCGGACGAGGTGTACGCGGCGGCGGCCCTGCTGCGCCACGCCGCCCTCGCCCCGGCACCGTCCGCCGGGGACCACGGCGGCTGGACCGATCCGTTCTCGGTGCCGTCCGGCTGGCGGCTCGGCGGCGAGCCGGCCTGGACCCCCCACCCGCTGCGGGTCCCGGGACGGCAGCCGGTGACCGTGGCGGTCCGCGACGGCCAGGTGCGCATCGGCGACGGCCCGCCGCTCGCCGCCCGGCTGCTCGGCGGGACGGAGAGCGGCACCGGGCACGGGGACGGGCCGCTGCGGCTGGAACTGGACGGGACACGGCACGTCTTCCGCCACGCCCGCACCCCGGCCGGGGACCACTGGCTGGGCCGGGACGGCGACGCCTGGCAGGTCCGGCCGCACGACCCGGTGGCCGCCGCCGGAGCCCGGGCCGCCGCCGGGGCGGACAGCCTCACCGCGCCCATGCCCGGCACGGTCACCGTGGTCAAGGCGGCCGCCGGCGACCGGGTGGCCGCGGGACAGGCCCTGCTGATCGTGGAGGCGATGAAGATGGAGCACGTCATCGCCGCCCCGCACGCCGGGACCGTCGCCGTGCTGGACGTGACCGCGGGCAGCACGGTCGCCATGGACCAGCTTCTCGCCGTGGTCGAGCCCGAACGCGGCGAGCCCGAACGCGGCGAGCCCGGACCCGGCGAGCCCGGACCCGGCCGGCCCGCCACGACCGCAGAGGAGGCGTGATGACGGAAGAGCGGGAGCGGCGCACCGGGCCGCCGGAGGGCCTGCCCGTGCGGGTGCCGCTGGACGGCCTGCCGGACCGGGTGCGCATCTACGAGGTCGGCCCGCGCGACGGCCTGCAGAACGAACCCGCCACCGTCCCGGCCGCGGTCAAGGCGGAGTTCATCCGCCGCCTGGCCGGGGCCGGGCTGACCACCGTGGAGGCCACCAGCTTCGTGCACCCGGCGTGGGTGCCGCAGCTCGCCGACGCCGAACGGCTCTACCCGGAGCTGGCCCCGCTGGCCGCCGGCGGGGTCTCCCTGCCGGTGCTGGTGCCCAACGAGCGCGGCCTGGAACGCGCCCTGGCCCTGGGCGCCCGGGAGATCGCGGTCTTCGCCAGCGCCACCGAGTCCTTCGCCCGTGCCAACCTCAACCGCACGGTGGAGGAGTCGCTGGCCATGTTCGCCCCGGTGATCAGCGGTGCGGCCGGGGCCGGGGCGTCCCGTATCCGCGGCTATGTCTCCATGTGCTTCGGCGACCCCTGGGAGGGGCCGGTGGCCGTGGCGGACGTGGTGCGGGTCGGCGTCCGGCTGCTGGAGCTCGGCTGCACCGAGCTGAGCCTGGGCGACACCATCGGCGTGGCCACCCCGGGACACGTCACCGCGCTGCTCACCGCCCTCGGCGAGGCGGGGGTGGAGACCGGGCGGCTGGCCGTCCACTTCCACGACACCTATGGCCAGGCCCTGGCCAACACCCTCACCGCCCTGCGGCACGGCGTCACCACCGTGGACGCCTCGGCCGGCGGGCTGGGCGGCTGCCCGTTCGCGCGCAGCGCCACCGGCAATCTGGCCACCGAGGACCTGCTGTGGATGCTGCACGGCCTGGGCATCGGGACCGGCGTCGATCTGGAGCGGCTGGCCGCCACCAGCCGGTGGATGGCGGAACAGCTCGGCCGCCCCAGCCCCTCCCGCACCGTCCGCGCCCTGACCGGCGCCTCCTGACCGGCACCTCTGACCGGCGCCTCCTGACCGGCGCCTCTGACCGGCGGCGCCACCGGCCGCCACCCGCCGCGACCGGCACCCCACCGGGGCGGCGCAGCATCGCTCTCACCGCCTCCCACAAGGAGTTCTCGCCATGGGACTGGACCACCGGCTCGACCCCGAGCACGAGGAACTGCGCCGCACCGTGGAGACGTTCGCCCACGAGGTGATCGCCCCCAGGATCGGCGGCCACTACGAGCGGCACGAGTTCCCCTACGACATCGTCCGCGACATGGGCCGGATGGGCCTGTTCGGCCTGCCCTTCCCGGAGGAGTACGGCGGCATGGGCGGCGACTACCTCGCCCTCTGCCTCGCCCTGGAGGAGATCGCCCGGGTGGACTCCTCGGTGGCCATCACCCTGGAGGCGGCCGTCTCGCTCGGCGCCATGCCGCTGTACCGGTTCGGCACCGAGGAGCAGAAGCGCGCGTGGCTGCCCCGGCTGTGCAGCGGCGAACTGCTCGGCGCCTTCGGCCTGACCGAACCGGACGTCGGCTCCGACGCCGGCGGCACCCGCACCACCGCCGTGCGGGACGGCGACCACTGGGTGATCAACGGCACCAAGAGCTTCATCACCAACTCCGGCACCGACATCACCGGCCTGGTCACGGTCACCGCGGTCACCGGCCGCAAACCCGACGGCTCGCCGCTGATCTCCAGCATCATCGTGCCGTCCGGCACCCCCGGCTTCACCGTGGCCCCGGCCTACTCCAAGGTCGGCTGGTGCGCCTCGGACACCCATGAGCTGGCCTTCTCCGACGTCCGGGTCCCGGCCGCCAACCTTCTGGGCGAGGAGGGCCGCGGCTACGCCCAGTTCCTGCGCATCCTGGACGAGGGCCGGATCGCCATCGCCGCCCTGGCCACCGGGCTGGCCCAGGGCAGCCTGGACGAATCCCTGTCCTACGCCGCCTCCCGCACCGCCTTCGGCCGGCCCATCGGCGCCAACCAGGCCATCCAGTTCAAGCTGGCGGACATGGAGATGCGCGCCCACACCGCGCGGCTGGCCTGGCGGGACGCCGCCGCCCGGCTGATGGCCGGCGAGCCCTTCAAGCGGCAGGCCGCCATCGCCAAGCTGTACTCCTCGGAGAGCGCCGTCACCAATGCCCGGGAGGCCACCCAGATCCACGGCGGCTACGGCTTCATGAACGAGTACCCGGTCGCCCGGATGTGGCGGGACAGCAAGATCCTGGAGATCGGCGAGGGCACCAGCGAGGTGCAGCGCATGCTGATCGCCCGCGATCTGGGCCTGCCCGCCTGACCCGCGCCGGCTCAGCCGCCGGCGCCCTCCGGGTCGACCGGGGCGCCGTCACCGGTGCGGGGCAGATCGCCCCGCTCCACGGGCGCCCCGTCCCCGGGCGACTCCGGCAGCAGCGCGTCCAGTTCGGCGCCGTCGGCCGGCCGGGCGTGCTCCACGGCGGCGCGCAGCACCTCCCGGTCCACGGCCGCCGGGTCGCCGCCGGCGCTGATCACAAGGGGGCCGTCCGCCTCGCGCAGGTACTCGTGGCGGGCGGAGTCCGTCCGGCGGTACCGCAACCCGCCGTCCCGCTCGCACGTCGGGCAGACCGTGCCGAGGCTGCCGTCGTCCACCCGGAGCTCGAAGACGGAGCCGTCCGCGTCGGAGACGTAATGGCTGCCGAAGCCGTGGTCGCCGGTCACCCCGGCCGACATCGGCACCACCCGGTAGCCGGAGACCTCGGTGACATGGACGTACTCCGGGGAGGTCCCGGCGGACCGGGCGCGGGCCGTCAGCTCGCCGCGGTCCGGCTCCTGCCCGCAGGCGGCCAGCAGGAGGAGGGGGAGCAGCAGGGCGGCGGTTCCCCCGCGCCCGGTGGGCCAGTGCATCATGCAGCAATCCAAGGGGGTGCACCGCGGTCCGCACAAGTCCGCCGCCGGCCGGTGACGCTGCCGCCGGGCGGCTGGTGGTGCGGTGGCCGCCTGACGGATGATGGCGGGCATGGCGGAGATCACCCAGGAGAACGGTGCGTGGCACTTCGACGGCGAGGAGATACGGATCGTCCCCGGCAGCGGCCGGGGCACGCATCCGCTGCGCGCGGCGCTGGGCGAGGTGACGGTTCCGCTGGCCGCCGTGGCCGGGGTCTCCTTCGAGCCGGGGCGCAAGGCGGGCCGGCGGACCGGGCCGGGCGGCAGGCTGCGGCTGCGCATGCGGCCGGGCGCGGACCCGTTCACCCAGGCCACCGCCGGCCGGCTGCCGGAGGCCGCCGACCCCTACCTGCTGGAGGTGGACCGCGGCGGCGCGGCGGTCGCCGAGTACCTGGCCGCCGAGGTGCGCGACGCCCGGCTGCTGGAGCAGGTGCCGGACGGTCCCGCGGACCGTTATCTGCTGCCCGGCCCCCCGGTGCCGCTGGTGCTCAAGGGCTCGGACGGCACCCTGCTCTTCGACGGGGAACTGCTCCGGCTGGAGTGGGGCTGGGCCGCGGAGGAGAGCAAGAAGTCCGCGGGCGTCCGCACGATGCCGTTCACCGAGCTGGCCGGGGTGGAGTGGGCGCTGGCCCAGGGCTTCGAGAACGGCTTTCTGCGGCTGCTGACCCGCGGCCCGCAGGTCAGGGTCAAGCCGGCCCACGACCCGTACTGCGTGGTGCTGTGGGGGCTGCGCTCGGCCCGCGAGACGGCGCAGGTGGCGGTGATGGCCGCCGCCCTGACCGCCCGGCTGCCGCACCCCTTCGAACCGGCGCGCGGCGCCGCCGCGGAGTCCGCCGCCGAACCCCCCGCCGCCCTGCCGGGCGCCCCGGCCCCCGCCCCCGTTCCCGCCTCCGCCCCCGGCCCGGCCGCTGCGGCCGCTGCCGCGCCCGAGGACCACGACGCGCTGCTGCGCCGGCTGCGCGAACTCGGCGAACTGCACGCGGCCGGGATTCTCACCGAGGAGGAGTTCCGCGCCGCCAAGAAGGCCGTCCTGGACCGCTTCTAGCCCGGGAGCCGCGCCGGACCGATCTGTGACACGTTCCTGCCCGATATCGGGCAGGTTTGTTGCGTTCACCGGCTGTCATCCGCACTATTACCGGGTGTCCGGACGCCGAACCCCCTACGACGACCTGGTCGACCACCTGGTGCGCAGCACATCGCTGGGCCGGGGGGAGGCCGTGCGGGTGGTGCTCGACGTCCTGGCCTACTTCGACGAGACGACCGAGGAGTTCGTGCGCCGCCGCCACCGCGAGCTGCAGTCCCAGGGGCTGCGCAACGAGGCGATCTTCACGCGGATCGCCGAGGAACTGCCGCACCGCGCGGTGGCGCCGCCCGGACTCTCCGTCCGTCAGCTGCGGCGCATCGTCTACGGCTGAGCGGCCCGGCGGGCGGCCCGGCGAGGCGGACCCGGGGCGGAACTGCGGGACAGAACCGAGATCACAGGAGGACGCAGATGTGCGGGATTGTCGGATACATCGGTAGGCGAGACGTGGCCCCGCTGCTCCTGGAAGGTCTCCAGCGCCTGGAGTACCGGGGCTACGACTCGGCCGGTATCGCCATCCACAGCTCCGGCCGGGGCGGCGGGCTGAAGACCGTCAAGAACCAGGGCCGGGTGCGTGACCTGGAGGCGCGGGTACCCGCCCGGTTCAACGGCAGCTGCGGCATCGCCCACACCCGCTGGGCCACCCACGGCGCCCCCAGCGACGAGAACGCCCACCCGCACCTGGACACCCACGGCAAGGTCGCGGTGGTGCACAACGGCATCATCGACAACTCCGCCGAACTGCGCGCCAGACTGTCCGCGGACGGTGTCGAGCTGCGCTCGGAGACCGACACCGAGGTGCTGGCCCACCTGATCGGCCGCTCCCGGGCCGCCACCCTGGAGGAGAAGGTCCGCGAGGCGCTGCGCCACATCGAGGGCACCTACGGCGTGGCCGTGCTGCACGCCGACTTCCCGGACCGCATCGTGGCCGCCCGCAACGGCTCCCCGGTGGTGCTGGGCATCGGCGAGAAGGAGATGCTGGTCGCCTCCGACGTGGCCGCGCTGATCAGCCACACCCGCCAGGTGATCACCCTGGACGACGGCGAGATGGCCACCCTCAAGGCCGACGACTACCGCACCTACACCACCGACGGCTCCCGCACCGCCGCCTCGCCGACCACCGTGGAGTGGGAGGCCGAGTCCTACGACATGGCCGGCCACGACACCTACATGCACAAGGAGATCGCCGAGCAGGCGGACGCCGTGGACCGGGTGCTGCGCGGCCGGATCGACGAGCGGTTCGGCACCGCCCGGCTGGGCGGCCTGAACATGGACGCCCGGGAGGCCCGCTCCATGCGCCGGGTGAAGATCCTGGGCTGCGGCTCCGCCTACCACGCGGGCATGATCGGTGCCCAGATGATCGAGGAACTGGCCCGTATCCCGGCCGACGCGGAGCCGGCCAGCGAGTTCCGCTACCGCAACCCGGTGGTGGAGCCGGACACCCTCTACGTGGTGGCCAGCCAGTCCGGCGAGACCTACGACACCCTGGCGGCCGTGCAGGAGCTCAAGCGCAAGGGCGCCAAGGTGCTGGGCATCGTCAACGTGGTCGGCAGCGCCATCGCCCGGGAGGCCGACGGCGGCATCTATGTGCACGCCGGCCCGGAGGTGTGCGTGGTGTCCACCAAGTGCTTCACCAACACCGCGGTGGCGTTCGCGCTGCTCGCCCTCCACCTGGGCCGCATCCGTGACCTGTCGGTGGCGGACGGCAAGCGGATCATCGAGGGCCTGCGCAAGCTGCCCGGGCAGATCGCCGAGATCCTGCGCCACGAGGACCGGATCATCGAGCTGGCCAAGGACTTCGCGGACGCCAAGTCGATGATGTTCGTCGGCCGCACCCGGGGCTTCCCGGTGGCCAAGGAGGCCTCGCTGAAGCTGAAGGAGGTCTCCTACATCCACGCCGAGGCCTACCCGTCCTCGGAGCTGAAGCACGGCCCGCTGGCGCTGATCGAGCCCGCCGTGCCCACGGTGGCGATCGTGCCCGACGACGAGCTGCTGGAGAAGAACCGGGCCACCCTGGAGGAGATCAAGGCCCGCCAGGGCCGCATTCTGGCGGTGGCGCACCAGGTGCAGGAGAAGGCGGACGCCACCATCGTGGTGCCGCAGAACGAGCCCGAGCTGGACGCGGTGCTGATGGGCATCCCGCTCCAGCTGCTGGCCTACCACACCGCGCTGATGCTGGGCCGGGACATCGACAAGCCCCGCAACCTGGCCAAGTCCGTCACCGTGGAGTGACCCGCCGCATCCGCCCGGGTGCCCGTCCGGAGCGGGTGCCCGTCCGGAGCGGGTGACGGGACGGTGACGCTCCGGTGCCGCGCGCGGACACAGGGCGGCCCCCGTAGGAGTGCGTGCCACCATACGCACTCCACGGGGGCCGCCATTCCTGGCCGGCGGCGCCCATCCGCCGGCCGGGGAGCCGCCGCCGGGTCCGTCACCTCCCGCTCGGCAGCACGTGTGTGTCAGTTTTATGCCCATCACAAGCGCACAATCCACCTGCCGGACAAGAAAATTGGGCCGGTGGCGCGTTGTCGCCGCCGGCCGCCCGCACGGGCCGCGGCGGCCGGCCGGACCGGCGCAGAACGGCCGGGGAACGCTCAGGGGATGACGACGACCGGCCGCTGGGCACGGCGCACCAGGCGGCCGGAAACCGTCCCGAACAGCCGGCCCAGCAGTCCCTGCGTGGTGCCGACCACGATGGCGTCGGCCGCGTACTCCCGGCCGACCTCCTCCAGCTCGTGGCAGATGTCCCCGCCCCGCTCCAGCAGCACCCAGGGCACGTCGGCCAGATAGTCGGCGCAGGCCAGCTCCAGGCCCAGCACCTCGGTGCGGTGATCGGGGACGTCGATCAGCGCGGGGGGTTCGCATCCGGCCCACACCGTGGTGGGCAGCCGGTTGGCCACATGCACGATGATCAGGCCGCATCCGGCGCGCACCGCCATGCCGACGGCATAGGCGAGCGCCCGCTCGGCGGAGGTGGAGCCGTCGAAGCCGACCACGATGCCGTGGCGGAAGACCGGGTCCTGCGGGGAGCACGACTCTTCGGCCGACCCGGAAGGAGCGGAACGGTCGGCGACCGGCCGCTTGCGGTCAGCGGGTTCGGGGAGCTCGTAGCCAGCCATCGAAGTCTCGGCGATCTGATGCGGGTGAGATGGCCTCACATGGTCGGTGCGGGCAGGACCGGCTGCGGGTACCGGCTGCGGCGCCCGGTGCGGGGGCCGGCGGTCGGGAAGACAGCAGCTTCCACAGCTTCCACCTCCAGAATACGGCGTCGTTCCGGTTACCGCCCAGACTCTGAGACGTCCGGCTCCGGTCGGTCCGGCCGGGGGACAGGAAGGATGCCGCAGCAGGCCGCTGCCGCGCAACGGCCGCGTCCCGTGCGGTATCTCCCCCGGGGTACCCGCGGCCACCGGGCGGCATTCCCCTGGGTGTGCGGCTGTACACGACAGGTAGTTGGCTGTCGAGGGGTCTCTCCCGGCCGTGGAAGACTCTTATTTTCAGCCAACTTCACGGACTGTCGAGGGGTGCGCCCACCGCCCGGAGGTCCCGGAGCGCGGCCTCGGCGGACGGCGGTCCCGGGGCGTGGCCCACGCCCGGAGGGCGCGGGCGGGGCTCTCGCCCGGCGCGGCTGCGGGCGCCACCCGGGCGTGTACCGAACGGCGGTACTGGCAGGCGCACTTCCGCCAGATGCTTCTCCGTGGAACGCTTCCTGATCGAATGCTTCGCGCCACATAGTCATGTCGACTTAACGGCGAGTGGTGAACTTGTCCCGGCAACCTCATCGGACACAGTAGATTCGATCTTGGCTGACCCCACCAGGGGGACTCGGGGGAAACGTGCAGGACCGAGAGGATGCGACAACCGAGGGAACTGAGGAGCATGATCGAGGACCCAACGCACGGCCCCGAACCCGCGAAGGTGCGCCGCCCCTTCGCGGAGAAGCTCTCTGCCCGACGCCGCCGCGAGGTCGTCGCGGTGCTGCTGTTCAGCGGGACCCCGATGTTCGAAAGTGCCATCCCGCTCTCCGTGTTCGGCGTCGACCGCCAGGACGCGGGGGTACCGCGCTACCGGCTGCTGGCCTGCGCGGGGGAGGAGGGCCCGCTGCGCACCACCGGGGGCCTGGAACTGCGCGCCCCCTACGGGCTGGGGGCGCTCTCCCGCGCGGGCACGGTCATCGTGCCGGCCTGGCGGTCCATCACCGGCCAGCCGCCCGCGCCGGCGCTGGCCGCGCTGCGGCGGGCACACAGTGAAGGGGCCCGGATCGTCGGCCTGTGCACCGGCGCCTTCGCGCTGGGCGCGGCCGGCCTGCTGGACGGCCGCCCGGCCACCACGCACTGGATGTATGCCCCGACGCTGGCCAAACGATATCCGTCGGTGCATGTCGATCCCCGTGAACTCTATGTGGACGACGGGGACATCATGACCTCGGCGGGCACCGCCGCGGGCATGGACCTGTGCCTGCACATCGTCCGCCAGGACCACGGACCGGAGGCCGCCGGCGCGCTGGCCCGGCGGCTGGTGCTGCCCTCGCGGCGCGGCCCGCAGACCGCCGCCGCGGCGGCGGCGACGGAGAGTCAGAGCCGCTACTTCGACAGGTCTTTACCGGAGGACATCGGGGCCGACCCGCTGGCCGAGGTGGTGGCCTGGGCGCTGGAGCATCTGCACGAGCAGTTCGACGTCGAGCAGCTGGCCGCCCGCGCCTACATGAGCCGCCACACCTTCGACCGGCGGTTCCGGGCGCTGACCGGCAGCGCCCCGCTGCAGTGGCTGATCACCCAGCGGGTGCTCCAGGCACAGCGGCTGCTGGAGATGTCGGACTACTCGGTGGACGAGGTGGCGGGCCGCTGCGGCTTCCGCTCCCCGGTGGCCCTGCGCGGACACTTCCGGCGGCAGCTCGGCGCCTCGCCGGCCGCCTACCGGGCGGCGTACCGGGCACGGCAGCAGGCCGCCGAGGCCACCGGCCGGCTGCGGCACGGCGCGGAGACCGGGCGGAGGACCGGGGACCATCCGGTGCCGCGGCTGCCCGGGCAGCGGGGACGGACGGGGCTGTGACGGCCGGCGGGCGCGCGGGGT